>NZ_JBEYJA010000044.1:0-71685 GCF_040703815.1 Streptomyces sp. NPDC006743
CAGTCCCCCTTGGGGCTCTGTCCCCGGTGGGTACCCGCCCCCCCCGCGCGCCCCGGCCGGCGCCCCCCGCGGCGCCGCCGGACGGCAGCCACCCGGGAGCCGGCCATGGGGCCGGCTCCCGCACCGGCACGCCGGTCCCCTGACTTTCACATGGACGTCACCGCACCCTTCCCTCCCGTTCGGTGCTCTTGGAACACTCGCTGCGCGCAGCACTCACCCGTTCCGGCCGTCCGTGCACGAGGATGTGAGGACCTTCATGCCGTCACCCACCCCCGAGGTCAACCGGCGCCGCTTCCTGCAGATAGCGGGCGCGACCACCGCGTTCACCGCGCTGTCCGGCAGCATCCAGCGCGCGGCGGCCCTGCCCGCCCACCGCCGCACCGGATCGATCGAGGACGTCGAGCACATCGTCGTCCTCATGCAGGAGAACCGGTCCTTCGACCACTACTTCGGCACCCTCCGCGGCGTCCGGGGCTTCGGCGACCCGCGCCCGGTGCCGCTGCCGAACGGCAAGCCGGTGTGGCACCAGACCAACGGCGCGGGCAAGGAGGTGCTGCCCTTCCGCCCCGACGCCGACGACCTGGGCCTGGCCTTCGTCCAGGACCTCCCGCACGGCTGGAACGACGGGCACGCCGCACACGACCGGGGCCGCTACGACCAGTGGGTGCCGTCCAAGGGCACGACGACGATGGCGTACCTGACCCGCAAGGACATCCCGTTCCACTACGCGCTCGCCGACGCGTTCACCGTCTGCGACGCCTACCACTGCTCGCTCATCGGCTCCACCGACCCCAACCGCTACTACCTGTGGACGGGCCACACCGGCAACGACGGCAAGGGCGGCGGCCCCGTCCTCGGCAACGAGGAGGCGGGCTACAGCTGGACGACGTACCCCGAGCGCCTGGAGAAGGCGGGCGTGTCCTGGAAGATCTACCAGGACGTCGGCGACGGGCTCGACGCCGCCGGCGGCTGGGGCTGGATCAACGACGCCTACCGCGGCAACTACGGGGACAACTCGCTGCTGTACTTCAACCAGTACCGCGGCGCCAAGCCCGGCGACCCGTTGTACGACAAGGCCCGCACCGGCACCGACGCCCGCACCGGCGAGGGCTTCTTCGACCGGCTCAGGGCCGACGTCACGGGCGGGAAGCTGCCGCAGATCTCCTGGATCGTCGCCCCCGAGGCCTTCTCCGAGCACCCCAACTGGCCCGCGAACTACGGTGCCTGGTATGTCTCCCAGGTCATCGACGCGCTGACCGCCGACCCGGCGGTGTGGGCGAGGACCGCGCTGTTCCTGACCTACGACGAGAACGACGGCTTCTTCGACCACCTCGTCCCGCCCTTCCCGCCGGCCTCCGCCGCCCAGGGCCTGTCCACGGTCGACGCGGGCCTCGACCTGTTCAAGGGCGACGCCGGCCACGTGGCCGGTCCCTACGGACTCGGCCAGCGCGTGCCGATGCTGGTGATCTCACCGTGGAGCAAGGGCGGTTTCGTCTGCTCCGAGACGTTCGACCACACCTCGGTCATCCGGTTCATGGAGCGCCGCTTCGGGGTGCGGGAGCCGAACATCTCGCCCTGGCGGCGGGCGGTCTGCGGGGACCTGACCGCGGCGTTCGACTTCTCCGGCAAGGACACCGCCGTCGTCTCCCTGCCGGACACCGCCAAGTACGCGCCGCGCGACCACAACCGTCACCCCGACTACGTGCCGACCCCGCCGGCCCAGGGTTCCCTGCCCCGCCAGGAGCCCGGACGACGGCCCACCCGGCCGCTCAGGTACGCCCCCGTGGTGGACGGTTCGGTGGACGCGGCGGCCGGGAAGTACACGCTCACCTTCGCCTCGGGCGCGCAGGCCGGGGCCGCCTTCCTGGTCACCTCGGGCAGCCGCTCCGACGGCCCCTGGACCTACACCACCGAGGCCGGCAAGACCCTCTCGGACACCTGGAACTCGGTCTACTCCGGGGGGTCGTACGACCTGAGCGTGCACGGCCCCAACGGTTTCCTGCGCGTCTTCAAGGGACCCGGCAGGACGGCCGGTCCCGAGGTCACCGCGCGGCCGGCCGGCGACGACATCGAGCTGACCTTCACCAACAGGGGCGCGAAGGCGGTGGATCTCGCGGTGTCGGACGGCTACGGCGGGGGCCGCACGACGGTCCAGGTCCAGCCGGGTGCGACGGTGCGCCGGCGGGTCGTACTGGCGGCGAGCGCGCGCTGGTACGACCTGACCGTCACCTCGGGGGCCGATCCGTCCTTCCTGCGGCGGTTCGCCGGTCACGTCGAGAACGGCCTTCCGGGGGTGAGCGATCCGGCGATCGCGGCCGGCTGACCGGCGGGCAGACAGCGGTTGCTTTCCGGCCGGCTCGCGGTAGTGTGCCCCGGTGACCACGCATTCGAACACACCTGCAGGCTGGTACCCGGACCCCCACGGGGCGGCGCAGACGCTGCGCTACTGGGACGGCGCGCAGTGGACCGAGCACACCCACGCCGCCCAGCAGGCTCCCGCGGCCCAGCAGGTGCCGGGCGGGCCGGCCGGTGCCGACGCGCGCGTGCAGCGTCAGGTGCAGCAGCAGGCCGGCGTCGCCCCCGGCGGCGTCGGCGGCGGCACCCTGTTCAGCGAGCCGGTCCTCGTGGTGAACCAGAAGGCCAAGCTGATCGAGCTGACCAACGAGTACAAGGTCTTCGACCAGAACGGCAACCAGATCGGCGCCGTCACCGAGATCGGCCAGAGCACGCTGCGCAAGGCCCTGCGGTTCGTCTCCAGCCTGGACCAGTTCATGACCCACCGGCTGGAGATCCGCGACGGTCACGGGCAGCCGCAGCTCGTGCTCACCCGGCCCGCGAAGTTCGTCAAGTCGCGGGTGATCGTCTCGCGTCCGGACGGCTCGGAGGTCGGCGAGATCGTCCAGCAGAACGTCTTCGGCAAGATCAACTTCGCGATGAACGCGAACGGGCAGCAGGTCGGTGCGATCAAGGCGGAGAACTGGCGCGCCTGGAACTTCGCGATCGTCGACCACGCCGACAACGAGGTGGCCCGGATCACCAAGACGTGGGAGGGGCTGGCCAAGACGATGTTCACCACGGCCGACAACTACGTCCTGCAGATCCACTACCAGCTTCCCGAGCCGCTGCTGAGCCTGGTGGTGGCGACGGCGCTGACCGTCGACACGGCCCTCAAGCAGGACTCGCGCGGCTGGGGCTGATCCGGCACGGGCCGCGTTCGCGGCTCCTAGAGCGGGGTCAGGTGTTCCGGCCCGCAGGGCGGTGGCCCGGGCAGGGGCACGTGCAGCGGCAGCAGCAGCGGTTCCCTGGACGCCCCTTCCGGCTCCAGGGCGAGGACGGCGGCCACGGGGTGTGTCTCGTCGTCGCCGTCCTGCGCGGGCACGAGGACGGGGGCGGACTCGGGTACGGACGCGGGTTGCGGCCCGGACGCGCGCCCGGGCACCGGTTCGGGCGCGGACGCGGGCCCTGGCAGGGACACGGGTCCGGGTCCGGACGTGGCGTCGGCCGCGGGCGCGTTCGCCGGGTGCGCGCGTGCGCCTTCTCCGGGGCCGGGTGCCTCTTCCACGGGATGCGGGTGAGGGGCCGCCCGCGACAGTTCGACCACCCCCCAGGCGGCGAACGCCGCTCCCGCGAGCGCGAGCAGCACACCCCGTACGCCGCCCTGCAGCCCCTGGCCCAGCAGGGTCAGGCCGATCAGCGCGGCGGCCACCGGGTTCGTCAGCGTCACCACCGCCAGCGGCGCGCCCAGGCCGCCCCGGTAGGCGGTCTGCGAGAGCAGCAGCCCGCCCGTCGCGAACGCCGCGACCAGCAGCGTCACGACGATCACGCGGGCGCTCAGCAGCGGACCGGTGTGGTCCGTCGCCGCCACGGTCACAGTCTGGGTGAGCGCGGACGCCACGCCCGAGGCGACACCGGAGGCGGTCGCGTGCCGCAGACCCGGCCGCGCCCCGGGCCGCGACAGGGCACCGATCAGGACCGCCGTGGCTCCCGCGACCGCCAGGGCCTCGGCGGGGCTCAGCACCTGCTTCGGCGCGGGTCCGGACGCGGCCAGCAGCAGCGCGCCCAGTCCGAGCAGGGTGCACGCGGTGCCCCGCCACTCGGCGGCGACGACCCGCCGGCCCGCCAGGCGCGCCCCCATGGGCACGGCGGCCACCAGCGTGAGCGCGCCGAGCGGCTGGACCACGGTCAGCGGCCCGTACTTGAGGGCGACCACGTGCAGCAGGGCCGCCGACCCGTTCAGGGCGACCGACCACCACCAGGCGCCGCGGCGCAGCAGCCCGAGCGCGCCGGTGCCCGCGGCCGCCCGCGAGGCGAGCCGTTCCTGGGCGACGGCCGCGGCGGCGTAGGCGACGGCGGAGAAGAGCGAGAGGACCACGGCGAGCAGCGCGGCGTTCATCGGACCGCTCCGACGAGGGGGCCGTTCTCCTCGGCCGGCGCGGGCCGCTGCCGGCCCAGGGCGAGGGTCACCGGGCGGCGGTGCGGCAGCGGGAGCGCCACCAGGGCGATGCCGAGCAGGGCGGCCGCCGCGACCGAGTCGAGCCAGTAATGGTTGGCGGTGCCCACGATCACCAGCAGGGTCAGCAGCGGGTACAGCAGCCACAGCCAGCGCCAGCGCGAGCGGGTGGCGGCGATCAGCGCGACGGCCACCATCAGGGCCCAGCCGAAGTGCAGCGAGGGCATGGCCGCGAACTGGTTCGACAGGTGGTCCGTCTTCGGCGGTCCGTAGACCGAGGGTCCGTAGACGCGCGCGGTGTCGACCAGGCCGGTGGCGGCGAGCATGCGCGGCGGGGCCAGCGGGAACGTGAGATGCAGCACCAGGGCGGCGGCGGTCAGCGCGGCCAGGGCCCGGCGGGTCCAGACGTAGTGCGCGGGACGGCGCAGGTAGAGCCAGACGAGCAGACCGACGGTGGCCGGGAAGTGCACGGTGGCGTAGTAGGTGTTCGCGATGCGGACCAGGGTGTCGCCGTGCAGCAGCAGGGACTGCACCGCGCCCTCGCCGGGCAGGTGGAGCGCCCGTTCCAGGTGCCACACGTGGTGTGCGTTGCGGAAGGCCTCGCCGGTGTGGTCGGCGGCCAGTTGGCGCCCCACCTTGTAGACGAGGAACAGGCCCGCGACGAGCAGCAGCTCGCGCACGAGTGCGGGCCGCGCGGGCCTCGTGGGCTCCGCGGCGGCGGCCTCGTTTCGGGATGTCATGCCCCGGCCCCTTCGCGTGCGGGTGTTGCGTGTGTGCCGTATGGGTGGTGCCGACCGGTACGCGAGCGGTGACCGCGCCGGGAGCATCGATACGACATCGTACCGATACGCCAGTGTACCGATACGATGGAGTACCGGTACACTGGCGTATCGGTTGAGGTCTCTCACACCCGAGACGAAGCGCACCCGAGGGCGGCTGGAGCCGTCCTGGTGGCACGAGCGACAGCGAGGAGTAGAGCGATGACGTCGCAGGCCGCGGACGGACCGGACACGGTTGTCGCCTCGCGCCGCTCCAAGATCACGCCCGAGCGTGAGCGGGAGTTCTTCGACGCCGTCCTGGAACAGATCCGCGAGTGCGGGTACGACGCCGTCACCATGGAGGGTGTCGCCGCCAGCACGCGCTGCAGCAAGTCCACGCTCTACCGGCAGTGGAAGAACAAGCCGCAGTTCGTGGTGGCCGCCCTGCGCGCGAACCGGCGCACCCGCTTCGGCGGCATCGACACCGGCTCGCTCGTCGAGGACCTCCGGCAGGCCGCCCGGGCCGCGGGGGAGTGGTCCGGCAAGGACACCCGGCTCCTGCAGGCCCTCGGTCACGCGATCATGCAGGACCCCGAGCTGAAGCAGGCGCTGCGCGAGACCCTCGTGGAGCCGGAGATCGCCGCGCTGCGGGAGATCCTGCGGCGCGGGGTCGAGCGCGGCGAGGTCGACGCGGACAACCCGGCGCTGGCGTACGTGCCCGCGCAGATGTTCGGCGTCCTGCGCATCCGTCCCGTGCTGGAGGGGACGTACGCGGACGCGGACTACATGGTCCGGTTCGTGGAGGCCGCCGTGCTGCCCGCGCTCGGCCTCACCACAGGACTCAGGCCGCCGTCCACGGGATGACTGGACGGTGACCTGTGCGCGCCGCACCGTGGGGACGGGGGCGGCGCACTCCCGGCCGGGCCGGGTTCCTCCGGAGCGGAGAGGAACCCGGCCCGGCCGACATCCACGGCGGCGCCTCAGACGTGCTGGCCGCTGCCGCCGCCCGAGGACACCTTGATCCCTCGGGTGATCTCGTCGAGCACGGACTGCTGCTGGTCGGCGTCCACGCCGAAGCGCACCACGACCAGCCGTCCGGGGTTCGCCGGGGACGGGAAGGCCAGCGACTCGACCAGCCCGTCGGCGCCCTTGCTGGTGACCGCCTTCCAGCGGACCAGGTAGCCCTTCTGCCCGGCCACCGTGACCGCCTTGGAGGCGAGGACCTGGTGCGAGGTGATCGCGCCGTAGGTCTTGCCGCCGTAGGACTCCTCGGCGTTCGCCGCGATGTCGGCCTTGGCGACCTCCTCGGCGGTGCTGCCCCGGGTGCCCAGCACCATCGCGGGCGCCGAGTACGCGCCGCCCTTGGTGCAGGACTTGGAGGTGTCGCCGGGGCACTTGTAGGCGGCGTCGGAGGTGATCTGGGCGCCCACGCCGATCTGCTGCCCGTACCAGCCGTCCGGCACGGGCAGGCTGATGCCGTTGGCCGGATCGGGCACCGACCCGCTCCTGATCTTCGGCGCCTCGGACCCGCCGGAGCCCCCGGCACCTCCCGACCCGCCCGGGCCGTCCGGTCCGCCGGACCCGTCCGAGCCGCCGCTCCCGCCCGGCGCGCCGAACGGGCCGCCCCGGCCGCCGGAACCCTCCCGGTCGCCGGGTCCGCCCTGCCGGCCCCGGTCCTGCCAGGACCCCGCGCGGTCGCGGCCCCCGCCGTCGTCCTTGCTCAGCGCGTACACGCCCACCCCGATGCTCGCCAGCACCGCGGCGGTCACCGCGACGGCGATGCCCGTGCGCAGTCCGCGGCGCGGACGCGCCGGCGGCTGCCCCGGGTAGCCCGGGTAGCCCGGGTACCCCGGGTACGCCGTAGGGCCCGGATGTCCGGGAGGACCGGGCGGGCCCGTGGGTATCGGGGCCTGCGGATCACCTTGCGGTGCCGGGTGCGGCGCCTGGGCCGGGGGCTGCGCCGGCGGACCCCATGCGGCGGCCGATCCGGCGGGGCGCGTCCGGTCCGTCCACGTCTTGCCGTCCCACCAGCGCTCGGTGGCGGGACCGTCACTTGTCTGCCCGGGGTCGGGGTACCACCCGGGAGGAGTCACCTGCGTCATGCCCCCACCGTATGAGGCGTCCGTGAAAGAGGTATGAGAGGGCTCTGCTCCACCGCCACCGCCCTTGCCCGGAACGTCTGTTGACATGTCGTGCTTTCCCCCGCAGGTCGCGGGAGCGCCCCGTCGCCCGGCCGCACCGCACGTCACCCGTCACGGGAAGAGCTGCCCGGTCCGGCCTCCGTTCGGGCGGCCCGGCGGCTAGGCTCGGCACCCGTACGTCGTTCGGGCGACTTGGGGAGGTAGCGGGATGACGGAGGGACGGCCGGGAGCGGCCGCCTCGGCCTCCCTGTGGGAGCGCGACGAGGAAGTCACCACCATCCTGCGCGCGGTGGAGGACCTGTGCGCCGACCGCGCCTCCTGCGGCGGACTGCTGGTCCTGCAGGGCGAGGCCGGACTCGGCAAGACCGCCCTGCTGGCCGAGACCCGCCGCATCGCCGAGGAGCGCGGCTGCACGGTGTGGTCGGCGCGCGGCGGCGAGATCCTGCGCTCCGTCCCGTTCAACGTGGTACGGCAACTGCTGCAGCCCGCGCTGCTGTCGCTGATGCCCGAAGAGGCCCGCGAGTACCTCGGCGAGTGGTACGGCATCGCGGGACCGGCTCTCGGCATAGCGGAACCCGGTGAGGGCCAGGCCGACCCGCGCAGCGTGTGCGAGGGCCTGGTCGACGCGGTGAGCCGGCTGGCCTCCCGCGACTGGCCGCTCGTGCTCCTGGTCGACGACGCCCACTGGGCCGACGAGGAGAGCCTGCGCTGGCTCGCCGCCTTCGCCGAACGCCTCGACGAGCTGTCCGTCCTCCTCGTGGTGACCCGCCGCCCCGGCGAGGTGAGCGGGGACGGCGCCCGCCTGCTGGAGACCGTCGCCGCCGCCGCGGGCGTCCACACCCTCAGCTCCCTGTCCCCCGACGCCACCGCCCACCTCACCCGCACCACCCTCGGCACGCACGCCGACGCCCCCTTCTGCCGCGAGGTGTGGGCGGTCACCGGCGGCAACCCCTACGACACCGTCGAACTCCTCGCCAAGGTCCGCGACAGCGAACTGCAACCCGTCGAGGCGCACGCCGGGGAGCTGCGCGAGCTGAACCGCACCGCCCGCGGCGGCGGACTCGTCGCCCGCCTCGAGGAACTCGGCATCGACGCCACCCGGTTCGCCTGGGCCGCCGCCATCCTGGGCACCGGCATCTCCGTCGGTCTCGTCGCCCGGCTCGCGACCATGGACCACCAGGACGCGGTGCGCTGCGCCGAGCTGCTGCGCGGCGCCCGCATCCTCACCGAACCGGACCCGGCGAGCACGCGGGGCGGCGACAGCGACCTGGAGTTCGTGCACCCGCTCATCGCCACCGCCGTCTACAACTCCATCCCCGACGCCCTGCGCACCGCCATGCACGGCATCGCCGCCCAGATCGTCGACGACTGCGGCCTCGGCGCCGCGGCCGCCTCCCGGCACCTGCTGGAAGTCCATCCGGACGACGACGAGGAACTCGTCGAGCAACTGCGCCAGGCCGCCCGCGAACACCTCGCCGTCGGCGCCCCCGAAGCGGCCCGCCGCTGCCTGGAGCGGGCCCTGCTGGAGCCGCCCACCCCCGACGTGCACGCACGCGTCCTGTACGAACTGGGCTGCGCGACCCTGCTCACCGCCCCCGCCACCACCATCGACCACCTCCAGCTGGCGCTGAGCATGCCCGGCCTGGACGGCGCCATCCGGGTGGACGCGGTGTGGCGGCTCTCCCAGGCACTGCTGCACAACAACCAGCTGGAGGAGGCCGTCCGCACCATCGAGGCGGAGGCCGCCCGCCACGCCCCGGGCCCCGTCCGGCTGCGGCTGCACGCCGTCCAGTACATGTGGGAGGGCCTGCACACCGGCGAGACCATCACCCCCGACCGCTCCGAACGGCTCGCCGAACTCGCCGCCGGCTGCACCGGGCGGGACAACTCCGAGCGGGCCCTGCTGATCCTGCGCGGCTTCGACGCCATGGCCCGCGGCGAGAACGCCGAGGAGGTCGTCGAAGTGTGCGACCGCGCCCTCGTCAACGGCCGCCTCGCCCCCGGCCTCGGCTGGACCGACGCCGAGTGGGGCATCGAACTGCTGCTGATGCTCGCCAGCGCCTACGCCTACAGCGACCGCCTGGACCGCGCCGAGACCCTCTACAACGAAGCCCTGCGGGCCTACGAGAGCGCCCACTGGAACGGCGGCCACCTCGCGCTCGCCCACGCCTACGTCGGCCTCGGCCACCGCAGACGCGGCCGGCTGCGCGAGGCGGAGGCGGCCCTGCGCGAGTCGCTGCGCATCGCCGAGCGGGTCGGCCGCGGACTTCCCCTGTACTGGACCGCCACCTGCAACCTCGTGGACACCCTGCTCGCCCGCGGCCACGTGGAGGAGGCCTGGGAGATCGCCGAGCGCTACGGGTTCGCCCCGCCCTACCCGGCCACCATCGTGATCCCCGACCCGCGCAGCGTCCGCGGCAGGCTGCTGCTCGCCGCCGGCCGCACCAGGGAGGGCGTGGCCGAGCTGGAGGCCGCCGAGAAGGCGGCGGCCGTCCGCGGCCACCACAACCCGGTCATGGTGCCCTGGGCGGCCGACCTGGCCCGCGCCCTCGCCACCGAGGAGCCCGACCGGGCGGCACGGCTCGCCGCCGACGTCCGGCGCCAGGCCGAACGGTTCGGCACCGACACCGCCATAGGGGAGGCACTGCGCTGCGCCGCCGCGCTGGAGACCGGGCAGCGCGCGGTCGGTCTGGCCGCCCAGGCCGTCACCTACCTGGAGGCCTCGCCCTGCCAGTACGAGCACGCCGCCGCCCGCGTCGAGTACGGCATCGCCTCGCGTTCGGTCGCCGAGCTGAACAAGGGTTTGGCCCTGGCCCGTTCGTGCGGCGCGGACGGCCTGGCGGCCCAGGCGCGCGAGGTCCTGGAGTCGGGACGCGGGCTGCGGTAGCGCGGGGAGCGGACCCGGCGCACCGACCGGCGCCCCTTGGCCGGGCCGCTGCCACCGGGGGCACGGCCGACCGGGCTCCCCGCCGGCTTCTCGCCGGACCGCTGGACGGGCTCCCCGCCGGCTTCCCGTCGGCTCCTCGCCGGGCCGCGCCCGGACCGCTCGGCAGGCTCCGCCAGGTGCGCTCCGCGCCGGGCTTCTCGCCGGGCCTCCGGGCGGGCTCCTCGCCGGGCCTCTGGGCTGGGCTGCCCGTCGGGCCTCTCGCCTGATCTCTAGGTGCGCTCCGCGCCGGGCTTCTCGCCGGGCCTCCGGGCGGGCCGCTCGGCGGGCCGTGCGCCGGACTCCTCTCCGGCCGGCCCGGCGGGCTGCGCGCCGGGGTCGGGGCGCGACCGCTCGACGGGTTCCTCGGCCAGGACCCGCTGCGCCACCGCGAACGCGGAATTGGCCGCCGGCACCCCGCAGTACACGGCACTCTGCAACAACACCGCGCCGATCTCCTCGGGCGTCAGCCCGTTGCGCCGCGCCGCCCGGACGTGCATCGCCAGCTCGTCGTAGTGGCCGTGGGCCACCAGCGCCGTCATGGTGATCATGCTGCGCTCGCGCCGGCTCAGCGTCGGATCGGTCCAGATCTCCCCCCAGGCGTAGCGGGAGATGAAGTCCTGGAACCGGGCGGTGAACGGCGTCTGCCGGTCCTGCGCCCGGTCCACGTGGGCGTCGCCCAGCACCGCCCGCCGCACCCGCATGCCCCGCGGGGCCGGGCCGTCGAGCTGGGTGCGCAGGGCGGTCAGGACGGCCCGCGGACACTGCGCGGGCGCCAGGTGAGAGGCGCCCGGCACCTCCACCAGGGCCGCGCCGGGCACCGCGTCGGCGATCTCCCGCAGGTGCGCGGGCGGCGTGGCCGGGTCCTGCCGGCCCGCGATCAGCAGCGTGGGCACGGTGATCCCGGACAGCCGGCCGGTCAGGTCGAAGGCAGCCAGCGCGTCGCAGCACGCGGCGTAGGCCGCGGGGTCGGCGTCCCGGTGGTCGCGGATCAGCTCCGGCACCGTGAAGTCCCCGGCGAACCAGCGGGAGTTCGCGCTCTCCACCAGCCACTGAAGACCCTCGCGGCGGACCCGCTCGGCCCGCTCCCGCCACGCCCGCGCACCGCCGAAGTGGGCCGAGGAGCAGATCACTGCCAGGGACGTCAGACGCTCGGGACGGTGCACGGCCAGGTGGAGCCCCACCGCGCCGCCCAGCGACACCCCCGCGTACGCGAACCGCTCGACGCCCAGCGAGTCCGCGAGCGCCAGCACCAAAGAGGCGAGGTCGCCGACGGTCGCCCCGGCCGCGACGAGGTCCGCCGCCGAGCCGCCGTGCCCCGGCAGGTCCCAGCGGACCACCCGGTGCGAGACGGCCAGCTCGGGCGCGACCCCGTCCCACAGGGCGTACGACGTCCCCAGGGACGGACCGAGCAGCAGGGCGGGTGCCGAAGCGGGGCCTTCGAGGCGGTGGTTCAGTGTCAACGTCGCTCCAGAGCGCGGTCGGTCAGGGCTCCGGCGGAGCCGGTGCAGCGGGTCGGGTCGGTGAGGGCGGCCAGATCGACGCCCCGCAACTCGGCTTCGACGGACAGGAGTTCACCGAAGTCGCGATCCTCGGCGTAGGCCCGGCGGGCCAGTTCGGTGAGCAGTTCCCTGGCGCGGGCCCGGCCGAGCAGCGGCGTCAGCTCGGCCGACAGCCGCTCGGAGACGATCAGCCCGTGGGTCAGGCCGAGGTGCGCCCGCATGGCGTCCGCGTCCACCCGCAGCCCACCGGTCAGCTCCGCCGCGTCGCGGGCGGCGCCGCCGACCAGCCGCAGCAGGTCGCGCAGCGGCTCCCACTCGGCGTGCCAGGCGCCCGCGGGCCGCTCGTCCTCGGCCGCCATCGAGGCGTACAGCGTGGCCGCGAGGTGCGGGGCGCGGCGGGCGGCGGCCGCGATCAGGGTGGCGCGCACGGGGTTCGCCTTGTGCGGCATGGCGGAGGAGCCGCCGCCGCTGCCCTCCGCCAGCTCCGCGATCTCGGTACGGCACAGGACCAGCACGTCCGCCGCCGCCTTCCCCAGCGCCCCCGCCGTGAAGGCGAGGCATCCGGCCAGGTCGGCGACCGGGGTGCGCAGGGTGTGCCAGGGCAGCAGCGGCTCACGCAGGCCCAGTTCACGGGCGTAAGCGGCCGCGAGCACGGTCGGGTCGGCGGCGCCGTACGCCGAGAAGGCCGCCAGCGTCCCCGCCGCGCCGCCCAGTTGGGCGGGCAGCGCGGCGCGGACGCCGGCGACGCGGTCCCGGGCGTCCAGGACCAGCGACCGCCAGCCGGCCGCCTTGAGTCCGAAGGTGGTGGGCACGGCGTGCTGGGTGAGGGTCCGGCCGGGCATGACGGTGTCGCGGTGGGCGGCGGCCAGCCGGGCCAGCGCCGCCTCGGTGCGGGCCAGGTCGGCCAGGACCACGGCGAGGGTGCGGGCGGCGACCAGCATCGCCGCCGTGTCCATGATGTCCTGGCTGGTCGCGCCCCGGTGGACGTAGGCGCCGTACTCCTCGCCCACCGCCGCGGTCAGGTCGGCGACCAGGGGGATCACGGGGTTGCCGCCGCCGCGGGCACGCTCGGCGAGCGCGCGCACGTCGAAACGGGCGGGATCCGCGGCCCGGGTCACCGCGTCGGCCGCGGCCGCGGGAGCGAGGCCGAGCGAGGCCTGCGCCCGGGTGAGCGCGGCCTCGGCGTCCAGCAGCGCCCACAGGAAGGCGGTGTCGCCCGTCCCGTTCGCGGCGGCGGAGGCGGCCCACCCGGGGCCGAGCAGGCCGGAATCCGGATCGGTGCCGGTGCCGGTGCCGTGTCCGGTGCTGGTGCCGTGGCCGGGGCCCGTGGGCTGTGGTGCGGGTGATGTCACCGGAACTCCAGGAAGACCGTCTCGCCCTCACCCTGAAGGCGGATGTCGAAACGGTACGCCCCGCTGTCCTCGCGCACCGCGACCAGTGTGGCGCGCCGCTCCTCGTCCAGCCGGGCGAGCAGCGGATCGGCGGCCAGGGCGGTGTCGTCACCGGGCAGGTAGATCCGGGTGAACAGGTGGACCAGCAGGCCGCGCGCGAACACGCACACGCTGAGGTACGGGGCGTTCCGCCCGCGCGAGCCAGGCCGCAGGGTCCGCGCGTACCAGTGGCCGTCGGCGTCGGTCTGGATCCGCCCGAAGCCGGTGAACTCCACGCCGTTGCGGCCGAGGAACCCGCCGGAGGCCGCATCGCGCCGCATCGAGCCGTCGACGGCGGGCAGCTCGCCGGCCGGGTCCGGTCCCCACAGCTCCACGAGCGCGTCGGGCAGCGGGCGCCCCTCGCCGTCGTACACGTGGCCGTGCACGGTGAGCGTGTCCGGATGTCCGGCGGGCGCGATGTCCTCGCCGCCGGGGAAGGGCAGGGCATAGCCGTAGAAGGGGCCCACGGTGTGCGACGGCGTGGGCGGCAGGCCCTGCGCGACGCCCTCGGGGCCGCTCGTGTCGGTCTTCGTCATGGCAGGTCAGCGTCCTTCTTCGGGCCAGGTGGCGGCCGGGCCGTCCAGCACGATGTCCCAGTGGTAGCCGAGTGAGAACTCCGGCACCGACAGGCTGTGGTCGTAGGCGGCGACCAGCCGCTGCCGGGCGGCGTCGTCCGTCACGGACTGCAGGATCGGGTCGTAGGGGAAGAGCGGGTCGTTCGGGAAGTACATCTGCGTCACGAGCCGCTGGGTGAAGGCCGAGCCGAAGACGGAGAAGTGGATGTGCGCGGGCCGCCAGGCGTTGACGTGGTTGCGCCACGGGTACGGGCCCGGCTGGACGGTGGTGAAGTGGTAGCGGCCCTCGGCGTCGGTCAGGGTGCGGCCGACGCCCGTGAAGTTCGGGTCGAGCGGGGCGTCGTGCTGCTCGCGCTGGTGGGCGTAGCGGCCCGCGGAGTTGGCCTGCCAGATCTCGACGAGCTGGCCGCGCACCGGGCGGCCGGCCCGGTCGAGGAGCCGGCCCGAGACGGTGATCCGTTCCCCGACCGGCTCCCCGGTGTGCTGCCGGGTGAGGTCGCTGTCGGTCTCGGTGACGTCCCGCTCACCGAAGGCGGGCGAGGTCAGCTCCACCAGCTCCGGGTCCTTGCTGACGTCGATGGCGACCAGCGGCTGCCGGGGGTGGCGCAGCACCGAGGAGCGGTAGGGCGCGTAGTCGCGGCGCGGATGGTGCTCGACCGGCGCGCCGGCGGCGCGCCGCTTCTGGTACGCCGCGTGCTCGGCCGCGATCTCCTGGTCGATGTCGTGCTGGGTGAGGGGCATGGGACACCTGGTGCTTCCTTGAGTGCTCCGGACGAAAGAAAGTCCCGGGCAGTCAGCGTTCGAGGACGAAGGTGAGGCCCTGGGCGGCGCCGATGCGGAGGGTGGCGACGCCGGTTCCGGAGCCCTTGCGGGCGAGCTGGTGCGTGACGGTGTCGGCGAGGCGGCACCGGAGGACGTCGTCGATCCGGGCCGGGTCCGGGCCGGGTGTCCGGGCGAGGAGTCCGCGCAGGGCGTGGGCGGCCAGGGCGTCCCGGCGCACGCCCGCGAGGGCGCCGTCGCACTTTCCGGACGGGGTGCGCACGGCGTCGGCCGCGTAGACGTCCTTCACCTGCGGTCCTCCGCGACGGTCAGCTCGGCGTCGGTCCTGCGGGCGATCTCCTCGACGCTCACCCCGGGCGCGGTCTCCACCAGCGCGAGTCCGTCACCGGTGACGTCCAGGACGCCGAGGTCGGTGATGATCCGGTGCACGCAGCGCTTGCCGGTCAGCGGCAGCGTGCACTCCCGGACGATCTTCGGGGAGCCGTCCTTGGCGGTGTGCGTCATCACGACGACGACCGTGCGCGCACCGTGCACGAGGTCCATCGCCCCGCCGATCCCGGTGACCATCCTGCCCGGCACGGCCCAGTTCGCCAGGTCGCCGGCCTGCGAGACCTGCATGGCCCCGAGCACGGCGACGTCGATGTGGCCGCCGCGGATCATCGCGAAGGACAGCGCCGAGTCGAAGAACGAGGCGCCCGGCAGGACCGTGACGGTCTCCTTGCCCGCGTTGATCAGGTCCGGATCGACCTGGTCCTCGGCCGGGTACGGGCCGGTGCCCAGGATGCCGTTCTCCGACTCCAGGACCACCTCCACACCCGGCGGCAGGTGGTTCGGGATCAGCGTCGGCAGTCCGATGCCCAGGTTGACGTACTGCCCGTCACGCAGCTCGCGGGCCGCACGGGCGGCCATCTCCTCACGTGTCCACGCCATCAGGCGCTCACCGCCCCTCGCGTACCGGGCACGGACACCGTCCGCTTCTCGATCTTCTTGTCGGCGGCCTGCTCCGGGCTCAGGGCGACCACGCGCTGCACGAAGATCCCCGGCAGGTGCACCGCGTCCGGGTCGAGCGCGCCGGGCTCGACCAGCTCCTCCACCTCCGCGATCGTCACCTTGCCGGCCATGGCGGCCGGCGGGTTGAAGTTGCGGGTGGACCTGTTGAAGACGAGGTTCCCGTGCCGGTCGCCCCGCGCCGCCCGGACCAGCGCGAAGTCGGTGCGGATGCCGCGCTCCAGCACGTACTCGGTGCCGTCGAACTCGCGGACCTCCTTCGGCGCGGAGGCCACCGCAACCCCGCCGGAGCCGTCGTAGCGCCAGGGCAGTCCGCCCTCGGCGACCTGCGTGCCCACCCCGGCCGGGGTGTAGAAGGCCGGGATCCCGGCCCCGCCCGCGCGCAGCCGCTCGGCCAGCGTGCCCTGCGGGATCAGCTCGACCTCCAGCTCACCGGCCAGGTACTGCCGGGCGAACTCCTTGTTCGCGCCGATGTAGGAGCCGGTCACCCGGGCGATCCGGCCCGCCGCCAGCAGCACCGCCAGCCCGGAGTCCATCGCCCCGCAGTTGTTCGACACCACCGACAGGCCGCCCACGCCGCGCTCGTACAGCGCCTGGATCAGCACGTCCGGCACACCGCTCAGCCCGAAACCGCCCACCGCCAGCGACGCGCCGTCCGGCACGTCGGCCACCGCCTCCACGGCCGTCGCGACCACCTTGTCCATCGAAAACAAGCCTCATCTCTGCCGAGCGCCGCCGACCCGCACCGGCCCAGACAGTCAGCGCACTGATTAATTCGGTGAAGGTGCCCTCACGCTGCCACCGGTGGGACGGGCCGTCAAGAGCGCCAGGGAAAGGGACCGAAAGGGGCTGCATCAGGAACGAGGGAGGCCCGGCGAGCGGTATCGTTCAGTGCACGTACTAAAAGGCGGGCGCCCCCACGCGTCTGCCGAGCCGCGTGCACGAAGACGTGTACGAAGATGTGCGTACGAGGTCGTGCGTACGGCCGGGCAGCCACGACGACGCGGCTACGACGACGTACGTGCGACCAGGCAGGGCCGCACCAGCAGACCTACCCCGAGGAGCGCACATGGCCGCGGTGGACCTCACGACGCACCCCGGGCACCTGGCCCGCCGGCTCCAGCAGGCCCACTACCTGCTGTGGAACACGATGGTCTCCGAGGAGATCACCTCACCCCAGTTCGCGGTCCTCAACGCGCTCGTCGCCGAACCGGGACTCGACCAGCGCACGGTGGGGGAGCGGGTGGGCCTGGACCGGTCCACCATCGCCGAGGTCATCAGCCGGCTCAGCCGCCGCGGCCTGCTCGACAAGGTCCGCGATCCGCAGGACGGCCGCCGCTTCCTGCTCCGCCTGACCCGCGAGGGGGACCGCACCCACCGCCGGCTCACCGTGCGCACGGCCCGGATGAACCAGGTCTTCCTGGGCCCGCTCAGCGCGACGGAGCAGGCCCAGTTCTTCGACCTCATCCGGCGCGTCGCGGACGCGGCCGAGGGCCTGCGCAACCCGCCGGAACCGGCCGCCGCGCGCCCCTGACCCGCGGGGCGCCCGCCCCCGCGGGCCCGCCCCGGCGGGTTCGCCCGTCCGGCCCCGGGTACCCGGCCGTCCGTCAAGGCACCGGAGCGTGACGGAAGGGGCGCGACACGATGAAGGCAGTGACCTGGCAGGGCAAGCGCGACGTCCGGGTGGACGACGTCCCCGACCCGAAGATCCAGGAACCGACGGACGCCGTCATCCGGGTCACCTCGTCCGGGCTGTGCGGCTCCGACCTGCACCTGTACGAGGTGCTCACCCCGTTCATGACCCCCGGCGACATCCTCGGCCACGAACCGATGGGCATCGTCGAGGAGGTCGGCCCCGAGGTGACGAATCTGAGGCCCGGCGACCGGGTGGTCGTCCCGTTCCAGATCTCCTGCGGCCACTGCGTCATGTGCTCCACCGGTCTGCAGACCCAGTGCGAGACCACCCAGGTCACCAGCGAGCACATGGGCGCCGCGCTGTTCGGTTACACCCGCCTGTACGGCGCGGTCCCGGGCGCGCAGGCCGAGTACCTGCGGGTGCCGCAGGCCCAGTACGGCCCGATCAAGGTGCCCGAGGGCCCGGCGGACGACCGCTTCGTCTACCTCTCCGACGTGCTGCCCACCGCCTGGCAGGCGGTCGCCTACGCCGATGTCCCGCGCGGCGGCACCGTCGCCGTGCTCGGACTCGGCCCGATCGGCGACATGGCCTGCCGGGTCGCCCTGGCCCGCGGCGCCGGACGGGTGTTCGGGGTGGACCTGGTCACCGAACGTCTGGACCGCGCCAGGGGCCGCGGGGTGGAGACCTACGACCTGCGCGACTTCGACAGCGAGAAGGAACTGGTCGCCGCCATCCACGACGAGACCGGCGGGCGGGGCCCCGACGCGGTGATCGACGCGGTCGGCACCGAGGCGCACGGCAGCCACGTCGCCCGGCTCGTCCAGCAGACCGCCGCGATCATGCCGCGCGCTCTGAGCGGACCGCTGGCCGAACGCTTCAGCGTGGACCGGCTCACCGCCCTGTACACCGCGATCGACCTGGTCCGCCGCGGCGGCACCATCTCCCTCTCGGGCGTCTACGGCGGTTCGGCCGACCCGCTGCCGCTGCTCACCATGTTCGACAAGCAGCTCCAGATCCGCATGGGCCAGGCCAACGTCCGCCGCTGGACCGACGACATCCTGCCCTACCTCACCGACGAGGATCCGCTCGGTGTCGACGACTTCGCCACCCACCGGGTGCCGCTCACCGAGGCACCGCACGCGTACGAGATGTTCCAGCGCAAGCAGGACGGCGCGGTCAAGGTCCTCATGACCCCCTGAGACGCAAAGTCCTCACGCCTCCTGGCGCCCGCCCTGCCGACCTGACCGTGAGCCCGGCCCCGCCCGGCCCGCGGTCACGGCCCGGAGCCCAGGATCTCGGCGAGGTCGTAGCGGACGGGCTCCTCCAGCTGGGCGTACGTGCAACTGCTCGGGGTGCGGTCCGGGCGCCAGCGCCGGAAGCGCGCCGTGTGCCGGAACCGCGCCCCGTTCTCCATGTGGTCGTACGCCACCTCCGCCACCCGCTCCGGCCGCAGCGGCACCCAGGACAGGTCCTTCTTGCCCGACCAGCGGCTCGGCGCGCCCGGCAGCCGGGCCGACTCGTGGGCCGCCTCCTGGGACCACGCGGCCCAGGGATGCCCGGCCGTGTCGTCCATCCGCAGCGGCGCCAGCTCCTCGATCAGCTCCGCGCGCCGCTTCATCGGGAAGGCCGCCGACACCCCGACGTGCTGGAGGGTGCCCCGGTCGTCGTAGAGGCCGAGCAGCAGCGAGCCGACGACCGGACCGCTCTTGTGGAGGCGGTAGCCGGCGACCACCACGTCCGCCGTCCGCTCGTGCTTGATCTTGAACATGGCCCGCTCGTCCTGGAGATAGCGCAGCCCCAGGGGCTTGGCGATCACCCCGTCCAGACCCGCGCCCTCGTACTGCTCGAACCACTGCCGCGCCACCTCGGCGTCCGTCGTCGCGGGCGCCACGTGCACCGGCGCCCGCACTCCCCGGAGCGCCCTGACCAGCAGCGCCCTGCGGTCGGTCAGCGGCACGTCCAGCAGCGACTCGCCGTCCAGCGCGAGCAGGTCGAAGGCGACGAACGAGGACGGGGTGCGCTCGGCCAGCGTGCGCACCCGCGAGTCGGCCGGGTGGATCCGCTCGGTCAGCGCGTCGAAGTCCAGCCGTCCCTCCCGGGCGATCACGATCTCCCCGTCCAGCACGCACCTGCCCGGCAGCCGCTCCTTGAGCGCCGCCACCAGTTCGGGAAAGTACCTGGTCAGCGGCTTGCCCGTACGGCTGCCCAGCTCGACCTCGTCGCCGTCGCGGAACACGATCGCCCGGAACCCGTCCCACTTCGCCTCGTACTGCATGCCCGGCGGGATCTTCGCCACCGGCTTGGCGAGCATCGGCTTCACGGGCGGCATCACGGGGAGATCCATGCCAGCGATTCTGCGCGCCCGCGGCACCTTCCGCCCGGTGTGCGAGGTGCGCGGGGGACGCCTACCGTGTCTCGCATGGGCGATGCGGTGGAACTCGACGTGGCCGGCCGGACCGTCAGGCTGTCCAGCCCGGACAAGGTCTTCTTCCCGGAGCACGGGTACACCAAGCTGGACGTCGCCCGGTACTACCAGGCGGTCGCCCCCGGCATCCTGCGCGCCCTGCGGGAGCGGCCCACCACCCTGGAGCGCTACCCGGACGGCATCGAGGGCGAGTGGTTCTTCCAGAAACGGGCGCCCAAGGGCATGCCCGACTGGATCCCGACCGCCCACATCACCTTCCCCAGCGGCCGCAGCGCCGACGAGATGTGCCCCACCGAGCAGGCGGCGGTCGTCTGGGCGGCCCAGTACGGCACCCTCACCTTCCACCCCTGGCCGGTGCGGCGCGACGACGTCGAACACCCCGACGAACTGCGCATCGACCTGGACCCGCAGCCCGGTACCGACTACGCCGACGCCGTCCGTGCCGCCGGTGAACTGCGCGCCGTCCTGGAGGAGTTCGGCGGACTGCGCGGCTGGCCCAAGACCTCCGGCGGACGCGGCCTGCACGTCTTCGTCCCCATCGAGCCCCGCTGGACGTTCACCCAGGTGCGGCGGGCCGCCATCGCGGCCGGCCGGGAGCTGGAGCGCCGGATGCCGCAGCAGGTGACCACCAAGTGGTGGAAGGAGGAGCGCGGCGCCCGCATCTTCGTCGACTACAACCAGACCGCCCGTGACCGCACCATCGCCTCCGCCTACTCGGTGCGCCCCCGCCCGCACGCCCCCGTCTCGGCGCCGCTGCGCTGGGAGGAGGTCGGTGTCGCCGAGCCCCGCGACTTCGACATCACGACCATGCCCGCCCGGTTCGCCGAGGCCGGGGACGTGCACGCCGGCATGGACGACCACGCGTTCTCGCTGGAGGCGCTGCTGGACCTCGCCGCCCGGGACGAACGCGACCACGGTCTCGGCGACCTGCCCTACCCGCCCGAGTACCCGAAGATGCCGGGGGAGCCGAAGCGGGTGCAGCCGAGCCGGGCCAGGGCACGCAAGGAGCAGGAGGGCCCGGCCGTCACCTGATCGGCTGGCGCACGGGCCCTCGGTCCCGAGGGGCGCCACAGCTCCTCGGTCCGGATGCCGCGGCGGGAGACGATGTCCAGGTGCCGTGCGCCCGGACCCCCGTGTACCCGGACCCCGATGTACCCGGAGACCGGTGTACCCGGACCCGAACCGCCGTCCGTCCGTGTCCGGGTCGTCGGGGCCCGGCGAGAACCCGGGCCGTGACTCCTCGGGTCGGCCGTGGCCCCGGCCGGGAGGGCCGCCGCCTGGGTCGGGATCCACGGGACCGGGCCAGGGCACCGGCCGGCCCGAACGGTTCCGGGTGGGGAGAGCGCTCTCATCCGGTGGCGGACGCGGAGCTATCCTGTGCCGCAGCCGCCTGTGAGGAGCCCCGAAGTGAGCGAGACAGCGCCGCGTCCGACGCTGGAGGCCGTGGCCGCGCGGGCGGGCGTGTCCCGGGCCACCGTGTCCCGGGTGGTCAACGGCGGGGAGGGCGTGCGCGAGCCGCTCGCCGCGCGGGTCCGGCAGGCGGTGGAGGAACTCGGGTACGTCCCCAACCAGGCGGCCCGCAGCCTGGTGACCAAGCGGCACGACGCCGTCGCCGTCGTCATCGCCGAACCGGAGACACGCGTCTTCGCCGACCCCTTCTTCGCGCGGCAACTGCGCGGGATCAGCAAGGAACTGACGGCCCACGACGCCCAGCTCGTGCTGCTGCTCACGGAGGGCCGCGAGGACCACGCCCGGGTCGGACGCTATCTCGCCGGCGGTCACGTCGACGGCGCGCTGGTCTTCTCCCTCCACCTCGACGACCCGCTGCCCGGACTGATCCAGCGCGCCGGTGTGCCGACCGTGTTCGGCGGCCGGCCCGGCTGGAGCGACGGCACCCGGGAGGCGGTGTACGTCGACAGCGACAACCGGGGCGGCGCCCGGACGGCCGTACGGCATCTGGCCGGACTCGGCCGCAGGCGGATCGCCCACATCTCCGGGCCGCTGGACCAGACCTCGGCGGCGGACCGGCTCGAAGGCTTCCGCGACGTCGTGGGCGACGACGACCCGGGGCTGGTCGCGGTGAGCGACTTCACGCCCGCCGGGGGAGAGCGCGCCATGCGGGAACTCCTCGACCGGCTGCCCGGCCTGGACGCCGTGTTCGCCGCCAACGACCTGAGCGCCGCGGGCGCCCTGCGCGTGCTGCGCGAACGCCGACTGCGGGTGCCCGAGGACGTCGCGGTCGTCGGGTTCGACGACATGCTGCCCGTCGCGGAGCAGACCGAGCCGCCGCTGACGACCGTCCGTCAGGACATCGAGGGGATGGGCCGCCTGATGGCCCGCCTCCTGCTGGGTGACCGTCACGCCCCGACTCCCACGGGCCCCGGCCGGCGGACGCAGGACGGCCGGCGCGGCATCGTCCTGCCCACCACCTTGGTCCGCCGGGCCTCGGCATAGCCCCCGCCCGCCGTGCGGCCCCGGCGCTCGCTCAGGCCTGCTGCCGCGGCGCCGCACCGAGCACCGCGAAGCGGGCGCCGTGCGGGTCGGCGAGCCGGGCCACGCGGCCGACGCCCGGGATGTCGGTGGCCGCCATGCGGACCGTACCGCCCAGGTCACGTGCCCGGCCGACGACGGCGTCCGCGTCCGCGACGTCGAAGTACGGCAGCCAGTGGGCCCCGGCCGCCCCCGCAGCCGCCTCGACCGGGCCGTCGCCCAGCGGGACGATGCCGCCGAACATGGCGTCCTCCCCGCCGGCGGCGGGATTGACGCAGGTGTAGGAGCCACCGGGGAACGAGACCGCCGAGGTCTCCAGGCCGAGCACCCGGTGGTAGAACGCGGCCGCCGCCGCGAGGTCCGGCGTGTACAGCTCGGCCCAGCACAGCGAGCCCGGCTCACCGGCGGCGTCCAGGCCCTTGCGGTGCCCCGGCTGCCAGAGGCCGAAGGTCGCGCCCGCCCGGTCGGCGAGGAGCGCCACGCGCCCCTGGTCCATCACGTCCACCGGCCCGGCCAGCACTCTGCCGTGCGCCTCCTCGGCGGCCTTCGCGGTGGCCTGTGCGTCGCCGCACCGGAAGTACACGGTCCACGACGACGGAGCCTGCTCCGCCGTCACCGGCATGCCGCCGGCCACGACCCTGCCGTCGAGCTGGAAGAAGCCGTAGCCGCCGGCGTCGGGGCCCGCGGAGCGGAAGTCCCAGCCGAAGAGCCCGGCGTAGAAGGAACGGGCGCCGTCGATGTCGGGGGTGGCGACATCGGTCCAGTTCGGAGCGCCGTCCACGAAACGGGTGGTGAGCATCGTCGCCCTCCTTCGAAGGGACCCGTTGCCTGCTCTGCCGAGTCTCGCACCGCCCACCGTCGACCGCTGCCGGAAGGCTCCGGCTCCGCGCGCCGCCGTGCGCAGGGGCCACCGGCGGCGGATCATCCGGGGGAGGGCGCTCCCGGACGCGGTGTTGATCCCGCGTTGATCGAACGTTTTTCGCCGCCCTGCACGATCTGGCTCATGCACATCGAGACGATCACCCCGGACGCCCCCGCCTGGCAGGCCCAGGCCCTGTGCGCACAGACCGGGGGTGACTTCTTCTTCCCCGAGCCGGGCAGTTCCGTGCGCGAGGCGAAGCGCATCTGCGCCCTGTGCGAGATGCGCCCGGCCTGCCTGGAGTACGCGCTGGCCAACGACGAACGCTTCGGCGTCTGGGGCGGCCTGTCCGAAAAGGAACGGCAGAGCCTGCGGCGAGCGGCCCGCTAGCGAGCGGCCCACCGCACAGCTTCCGCCGTTCCCGGACCCGTCCGCGGGTGACCCGGACCCGTCCGCGGGTGACCCGGACCCGTCCGCGGGTGACCCGGACTTCGTCCGCCGACGTCACAGCCCTGCCCGCCGGTGATCCGGCGTCGTCCGCCGTCCGGCCCCAGCCCCGTCCGCCGGCGATCCGGCGTGGTGCGCCGGTGTCCGGTCAGGCGCTCGCTCGCGCCGCCATCCGCGCCTTGCGCGCCGCCAGCCGCTCGTCGAACGTCGTGGCCTCGGCGTTCAGCCCGCCCATGAACATGCCCAGCTCCTCCTGCGCCTGCCGGCCCTCGGGGCCCAGCCCGTCGATCTCCATGACCTTCAGGAAGCGCAGCACCGGCTGGAGCACGTCGTCGTGGTGGATGCGCAGGTTGTAGACCTCGCCGATGGCCATCTGGGCGGCGGCCCGCTCGAAGCCGGGAATGCCGTGGCCCGGCATGCGGAAATTGACCACGACGTCCCGCACCGCCTGCATGGTGAGGTCGGGCGCGATCTCGAAGGCCGCCTTCAGCAGATTGCGGTAGAAGATCATGTGCAGGTTCTCGTCGGTCGCGATGCGCGCCAGCATGCGGTCGCAGACCGGGTCGCCCGACTGGTGGCCGGTGTTGCGGTGCGAGATGCGGGTGGCCAGTTCCTGGAAAGCGACGTAGGCGACCGAGTGCAGCATCGAGTGACTGTTGTCGGACTCGAAGCCCTCGCTCATGTGCGCCATCCGGAACCGCTCCAGCTTGTCCGGGTCGACCGCGCGCGAGGTGAGCAGGTAGTCGCGCATCACGATGCCGTGCCGGCCCTCCTCGGCGGTCCAGCGGTGCACCCACGTGCCCCAGGCGCCGTCCCGGCCGAAGAGCGTCGCGATCTCGTGGTGGTAGCTGGGGAGGTTGTCCTCGGTCAGCAGGTTGACGACGAGGGCGATCCGGCCGATCTCCGTCACCTTCGACTGTTCCTTGTCCCACGCCTCGCCGTCCGCGAACAGACCGGGGAAGTTGCGGCCGTCGCTCCAGGGGACGTACTCGTGCGGCATCCACTCCTTGGCGACCCGCAGGTGCCGGTCGAGTTCCTTCTCGACCACCTCCTCCAGCGCGTACAGCATCCGTGCGTCGGTCCAGGCGGACGAACTGCCGAGGTGAGGGGAGGTGATCGTCAAGGTTACTCCAGGGGACGCGCGTGCCGGGCGGGGCCGGCGGAACAGCGGAACTGAGGGAGACGGAAACGGCGGGGGAGGACGGGCCGAACCGGCGAGCGGTGCCGGTCCGATCACTCGAACCTACGGGATCGTAGGCTACGAATCCGTAGGTTACGAACCCGTAGGTTAAGGGGGCCGTAAAGATCACTGATCAGGTCACCGGCTCCGGGAAGCCGGCCGGTCGTGCGAGGCTGCGCAAGGCGCAGGTCCCGGCGCCGGAGGGAGGGCCGTCGGCGGGGCCGGCCCTGCCGCTCCGGCAACGGCACCGAGAGCGATGTCACACCCTTCCGTCCTCCGCAGCGGGCAGACAGGCTAGGCCAGTTCCACGATCGCCTCCCGTGTGGTCTCCTTCAGCTCTCCCTCCTCCAGGAGCAGCCACCGCGTGATGCCGATGGACTCCAGGAACGGCACGTCGTGGCCGGCCACGAGCAGCGCGCCCTCGTAGGACTCCAGGGCGGCCGTCAGCCGGCGCACGCTCGCCATGTCGAGGTTGTTCGTCGGCTCGTCGAGCAGCAGCAGTTGCGGCGCCGGTTCGGCGAGCATGAGCGCGGCCAGCGTGGCCCGGAAGCGTTCCCCGCCGGACAGGGTCGCCGCCTTCTGGTCGGCCCGGGCGCCCCGGAACAGGAAGCGGGCCAGACGGGCCCGGATCAGGTTCTCCGTGGCGCCCGGCGCGAGGCGGGCCACGTTCTCGGCGATGCTCAGCCCGCCGTCGAGCACGTCGAGCCGCTGCGGCAGGAACCTCAGCGGAACGTGTACCTCCGCCTCCCCCGACACCGGCGCCAGTTCCCCGGCCACCGTGCGCAGCAGGGTCGTCTTCCCGGCGCCGTTGCGGCCGAGCAGCGCGACGCGCTCCGGGCCGTGCACGTCGAGCCCGCCGCGCACCTGCGCGCCGTACGCCAGTTCCAGGTGGCGCAGGGTGAGGACCGTACGGCCCGCCGGCACCGCCGTGTACGGCAGTTCGACGCGGATCTCGTCGTCCTCGCGCACCGCCTCCACCGCCTCGTCGAGCCGTTCCCTGGCCTCGGCGAGCTTCTCCTGGTGCATGATGCGGTGCTTGCCCGCGGACTCCTGAGCCGTGCGTCTGCGCTGCTTCATCACCGCCCGGGGCTCACGCTTGGTGTCGTACATCTTCTGGCCGTACCGCTTGCGGCGGGACAGTTTGACGTGCGCGTCGGCCAGTTCGCGCTTCTGCTTGCGCAGGTCGGCCTCGGCGACGCGGACCATCCGTTCGGCGGCCTCCTGTTCGACGGCGAGGGCCTCCTCGTACGCCGAGAAGTTGCCGCCGTACCAGCTGACCTGGCCGGCCCGCAGGTCGGCGATCTGGTCGACCAGCTCCAGCAGTTCGCGGTCATGGCTGACCACGACCAGCGTGCCCGGCCAGGCGGACACGGTCGCGTACAGCCGCCGCCGCGCGTACAGGTCGAGGTTGTTGGTCGGCTCGTCCAGCAGCAGCACGTCGGGCCGGCGCAGCAGCAGCGCGGCCAGCCGCAGCAGCACCGACTCGCCGCCGGACACCTCGCCGACCGTGCGGTCCAGACCGATGTGGCCGAGACCGAGTTCACCGAGGGTGGCCAGGGCGCGTTCTTCGACGTCCCAGTCGTCGCCGACGGTCTCGAAGTGCTCCTCGGACGCGTCGCCCGCCTCGATGGCGTGCAGTGCGGCCCGCCGCCGGGCGATGCCGAGGGCCTGGTCGACCCGGAGCGCGGTGTCCAGGGTGACGTTCTGCGGGAGGTGACCGATCTCGCCGGCCGTGCGGACGACGCCGTCGGACGGGGTCAGTTCACCTGCGATCAGTTTCAACAGGGTCGACTTCCCCGAGCCGTTGGCCCCGACGAGGCCGGTGCGGCCCGGTCCGAAGGCGATGTCGAGCCCGGTGAGGACCGGGGTGCCGTCGGGCCAGGCGAAGGACAGGGAGGTGCAGGTGAGGGATGCGGACATGGGCGCCTCGCGGTTGCTCGGTGTGGTGGGCAGGGGCACACGCGTGTCTGGACACCGCGAGACGACGGGCACCGTGTAGGACGGACTCCACCGGGCATGAGAAAAGCCCTGGGCCGACTTCCTCCGGGACGGCTCGACGCCGAGGTCGCACGCAACGCACACACCTGTGCGGTGTGACGCGGTGTCTCAGGACCTCAGACGAGCAACGTCCTTCTCCGATCGGCGGCAACAGGGACGTCGTACACCGTAGGAGTGGCGGGTACGGCTGTCAACGGCTTTCCGGGCGGGCCCCGCGCCCCCCCGCGTGAAGGAGGTCATCCGGCCCATGCCCGACGGCTCGCCCGTGACACGTGACCGGTCCGCCCCCGACCGGTTCTCGCTGCCTGCCCGGCTGTGTCTGCTGGCCTGGGACCCGGATCCCGCACCGGAAGGGGCCGCCGGGACCGGCCGCCCGCAGCACCTGGTCCGGGCGGGCGCCCTCACCGAGCTGGCCCAGCGCGGACTGCTCGTCGACGACGACGGCATCGCCACCCCCGTCGACCTCGACGCCGCCACCGGGGACGCGGTGCTGGACGGCCTGCTCGAACTCGTCCGTGAGTCACGGCCCCGCCCCTGGGGGTCCTGGGTGACCCTGCGGGCCGGGTACACCCTGACGGCCGTACGGGACCAGCTGGCCGCCGAGGGGTGCCTGCGCGCACGCAGACGGCGCCGGCTCGGTGTGCTGCCGGTCACCGGGCACACCCTGGAACGCGCCGACGTGGCGGACGCGCTGCGGGCCGGGGCGCGGCGGGCGCTCGACGGCGCGCGATCCGCCGCGGAGGTCTCCGCGCGGGACGCGGCCCTCGTCGTCCTCGCGTCGGCCGCCGGGCTGCGCACCGTCCTGTCCGGCGGCGGGGACGGCGGACACCACCGGCCGTCCGCCGGGGAACTGGAGGAACGGCTCGAGCAACTGGCCGAACGCAGCGCGGCGGCGGACCCGGCCCTGCGCACGGTCGTCCGGGAGATCCGGACCGCGCTGCAGCGGATGTCCCCGGCCCCGGAGCCGTCGCCCCGGGCGACCTGACCCCGGGCCTCCCGGACATCTGCCGGGGCCCTAGCAGGCGTCCCCCATGAGCACGGCCAGGTCGTGGTCGAGGTCGAGCTGGCGGTGTTCGGAGCCGACGGGCACCAGTTCGCTGGTGGCGTGGAGGAACCGCCGGATCTCACCGCTGCGGACGTGCACCACCGCGGTGCCCTCCGGGGCGTGGAACTCCAGGACGGTGCGGTCGTAGCCGTACGGCCGCACCCGGACGTCCCCGTGGCCCTCCGGCTCCTGCATCCCGGCCGCCAGCAGGTCGCGGGCGAACGTCCAGCAGACCTCCACGCCTTCCAGGGTGGCGGGGGCGGGGAAGGACATACGGACCGCGAACGGGTCGCTCAGGTCGTAGTGCAACGTTGCGGGAATGCTGGGCATCCGCGGCGCGGCGGCGACCAGGCGCGCCTCGACGGTCTGCTCGATGACGGTGGACAACGCCTTGCTCCCTTGTGACGTCTGACGGCTGGGGACACGTCCGGGTGGATGAAGCCGGGACACCGGGCACTGGAGGAGACGACTGAATCAGCCGTTCAGTGCACATGAGAAGCGAGTGACCTCGGTCACCGCGTTCATGCACGGAAGTGACGAGTGTCTCCGGCGGGCAGCGGCCGCGGGCTGCCGACGGATCGCCGGAGCCGGAGGCGGAGGGGCCGTGGGCCGTCGAGGGCGTCCCTTCCGGGCGCCCGTTCCGCGGCTGCCCGGAGGCGGCGCGGCGGACCCCCGCACCCGTGCGCCGCCCTCTTCCCGTGCGGGCGGGGCCAGTTGGGGTCCGGGGTCGTCTGGACGCCGCCGGGGGAGTGGGCTAGCTTCGCCCGCCATGGAACTGAGGCGCTGGGGAACGAAGCGACGGACGGGATCGGCGAGCCCGACGAGCCCGACGATTCTGACGGGCCGGATGATCCCGACGAGCCGGGTGATGCCGACGGACCTGACGGACCTGACGGACCTGACGGACCTGACGAACCGGACGGAGTGGACGGAGCGTACGCCGCGGACGACCGGAACTGGTGGCGCCGGTGGCGCGAGCCCCGCGACCGGGGCACGGCCCACGGCACAGGCGGAGTCCGTGACCCGCCCGGCCGCCCCGGCCCTCCGTGCCGGCCGCCGGCCGGCCGGGCTCGTGGGGGCGGTGGCGCTCGCCGTGCTGGCGGCGGTGCCCGCGCAGGCGGCCGGGCCGGTGCACGGCGGCCCCCACGCGCACCGCCCCCACGCGCCGCAGTGGCGGCTCGAGGACGGCGGCACGCCGGACGCCCGCTTCCGGGGCCTGTCCGCCGTGAGCCGCCGCACCGCCTGGGTGGCCGGCACCGGCGGCACCGTGCTGCGGACCACCGACGGCGGCGCCTCCTGGCGGAACGTCTCGCCGGCCGGCGCGGCGGACCTGGAGTTCCGCGACGTCGAGGCGTTCGACGCGCGGCGCGCCGTGGTCCTGGCCGTCGGCGAGGGCGAGGCCTCCCGCGTCTACCGCACCGACGACGGCGGAGCCACCTGGACGGAGTCCTTCCGCAACACCGACGCCGCAGCCTTCTACGACTGCCTCGCCTTCTTCGACCACCGGCACGGCCTGGCCGTGAGCGACCCGGTGAACGGCAAGTTCCGTGTCCTGTCCACCAGTGACGGCGGG
Organism: Streptomyces sp. NPDC006743; assembly: GCF_040703815.1. Lineage (NCBI taxonomy): Bacteria > Bacillati > Actinomycetota > Actinomycetes > Kitasatosporales > Streptomycetaceae > Streptomyces > Streptomyces sp. NPDC006743. Next base: position 29,221 of record NZ_JBEYJA010000044.1, read on the forward strand.
CGCTCCTGGAAGGTCCTGTCCGACCGGGGCATGCCGGCCGCGCAGCCCGGCGAGGCGGGATTCGCCGCGAGCGGCCAGTGCCTGGTCACCGCCGGGCCGCGGGACGTCTGGCTCGCCACCGGGGGAGGCGCACGCGCGCGCGTGCTGCACTCCGCGGACCGCGGGCTGACCTGGCGGGCCGCCGACGCGCCGCTCCCGGCGGGCGACCCCGCCAAGGGCGTCTTCGCGCTCGCCTTCCGGGACCGGACGCACGGGCTCGCGGTCGGCGGCGACTACCGTCCGGGCCAGGCGTCGCCGGACTCCTCCGCCACCACCGCCGACGGCGGCCGTACCTGGCGGCCCTCGACCACGCCGCCGCCGGCCTACCGCTCCGGCGCCGTCTGGATCCCGCACACGCGCGCGAGCGCGCTCGCCGTCGGCCCGACCGGAACCGACCTCACCACCGACGGCGGCCGGACCTGGCGCACGGTCGACACCGGTTCGTACGACACCGTGGACTGCGCCTGGGACGGCGGCTGCTGGGCATCCGGTGAGAAGGGCCGTATCGCTCGACTGGAGGATTGAATATCGCCTGATATGACGAACTGTTCCAGGATGCGGGTATCCGTTCCTTGACAGAGAGGAAGTGAACGGTATGCCACGCGGTTCCAGCTCCAAGCGGGAGCGCCAGTACGAGCACATCAAGGAGAGCGCGCAGGACCGGGGGGAGAGCACCGGCCGCGCCAAGGAGATCGCCGCGCGCACGGTGAACAAGGAGCGCGCGCGCTCCGGCGAGTCCAAGACCGCGAGCCGCACCTCCACGCAGGACATGTCCTCCGGCAAGCGCGGCGGCCAGCGCTCGGGCCGGGGCTCCGAGGGACCCACCTACGACCAGCTGTACGAGGAGGCCAAGCGGCGCAACATCCACGGCCGCTCGGACATGAACAAGCAGCAGCTCCAGCAGGCCCTGGGCAAGCACTGAGCCGAGCCCGCGAGCGGGACGGGCACGCCCCGGTACGGACGTACGCGGTACGGACGGCACGGACCGCGAGCCCGCCCCGCCCGGCCGGCGGACCTCTAGTCCGCCCCACCACCCGACCTCGAACGCCGCCCGCCCGGCCACGGGACCGCGGGCCCCGGCCCGACGTCCGCACTCGGGTCCGCCCCTCGCCCGCGGGTTCACCCCGGCCCGGCGGTTCCCCGTGTCCCCCTGCCGTCGCGGGCGTCGTACGCTCGTCCGTCATGACGATCACGACGACCGTGGGCATCCCCGAAGGCTGGCCCGCGACCGAGGCGCAGGCCCTGGCCGTGCAGGACCAGCTGCGGGCCCGGGTGGTGCTGGACGAGCGCGGCCCGGAGCCGGGGACAGGCCACGTCACGGGCGTCGACGTGGCCTACGACGACGAGCGGGACGTGGTGGCCGCGGCGGCCGTCGTGCTGGACGCGGCCACTCTGCGGGTGGTGGCCGAGGCCACCGCGGTGGGCCGGATCTCCTTCCCGTACGTGCCCGGTCTGCTGGCCTTCCGGGAGATCCCCGCGGTGCTGGCCGCCCTCGCCGCCCTGGACCGGGAGCCCGGCCTGGTCGTCTGCGACGGCTACGGCCTCGCCCACCCCCGCCGCTTCGGCCTCGCCAGTCACCTCGGCGTCCTGACCGGGCTGCCGGCCATCGGGGTCGCGAAGAACCCGTTCACCTTCACCCACGACGACCCGGCCGCCCCGCGCGGCAGCGTCGCGCCGCTCCTGGCCGACGGCCGGGAGGAAGTCGGCCGCGCGCTGCGCACACGCGACGGTGTCAAACCCGTCTTCGTCTCCGTGGGCCACCGGGTCACCCTGGACAACGCCTGCGCGCACACCCTCGCCCTCACCCCGTCCTACCGGCTGCCGGAGACGACCCGCAGGGCCGACGCGCTGTGCCGCCGCGCACTGAGGGAAGCCACGGACCCGACGCCGGCGAGGACCACGGACCCGACGCGGTCGGCCTGAGCCGCACGCGCACCGCCGCACCGGCCCCTACCGCCTCGCCACGCTCGTCCGGAACGTGATCCCCGCGTCGCGCAGCCGCCGCACCAGCGCGTCGCCCATGGCGACGGCCGTCGTCACCTGGCCGGCCGTCGCCGGCAGCTCGTCCAGGGCGAGGCACAGGGCCGATTCCGCGAACATCTTCGCCGTCTCGTCGTACCCGGGGTCACCGCCCGCCACCTCGGTGCGCACCCGCCGGCCGCCGCCCTCGCCCACGAAGCGCGCCGAGAACCAGCTCCTGGCCCGCCGCTCGGGGCTCGGGCCCTGTCCGGGGCTGAGCCGGCCGGACAACCAGCGCCGGGCCGGCGGCAGTTGGGCGACCGCCGCGAGCGTACCGACGGCGGCGACCCCGCCGAGGGCGACGGGCAGGTGCCGGACGGCCGCGTAGTGGCGGTAGCGGAAGTCGGGACCGTACCGTTCCAGCGCCCGCGCCGAACGCGCGACGATCCGCGGGTCGAGGGTCGGCAGCGGCAGCGCCCAGGCGCCGGCCTCCGCCGCGAACCGGGGCGCGCCCACCGGCGCGGACACCCGCCGCCCCGGCAGCCTCGGCTCGTGCCGCGCGCGGTCCCGGGCGGCCGCCCGCATCCGCAGGGGACGGGCGAACTGGTTGAGCGCCGAGGCCAGCGTCCCGCCGGAGAAGGCCGCGTCCACCCGGACGAACCCGTCCACCGTCAGCGGCACGCCCTCGGGCAGCTCCCGCACGGTGACGTACACGCCCAGGTCGTGCGGTACCGAGTCGAAGCCGCAGGCGTGCACCAGACGTGCGCCGGTCTCCCGCGCGCGCGTGTCGTGCCGGACGTACACCAGGTCGACGAACTCGGGCTCGCCGGTGAGGTCGAGGTAGTCGGTGCCGCTGTCCGCGCAGGCGGCGACCAGTTCCTCGCCGTGGGTCACGTAGGGGCCCACGGTCGTGGCCAGCACGCGCGTGCGCCGGGCCAGTTCACGCAGCGACGCCGGGTCGGCCGCGTCCGCCCGCAGCACCCCGGCGCCCGCGCCGCCGGGCAGCCGCTCCCGCAGCTCCTCCAGCCGGCGCTCACTGCGGCCCGCGACGGCCCAGCGCAGCCCCTCGGGGGCGTGCGCGGCCAGGTACCGGGCGGTGAGGGTCCCCACGAAACCGGTCGCTCCGAAGAGCACGATGTCGTACGGACGTTCCGTCTTCTTTGCCCTGCTCATGACACTCCTGGTCTGCTCATGACGCCCCCCTCACCGCCCGCCCGCGGCATCCCTCGCCCCGCCGGACCGCGATCCCGTGCCACTGTCGGTGGCCGAGGCTAGCGTGAAGGAGTGGCGACCGGCGGTGCGGGTGACGGCGGGCGGCATCCGCCGCGGCGGCGGGCGGCACGCCTCGGCCGGACCCTGGGCTAAGCGCTTGCTCGTTCAGGGCTTGTGCCCGGCGCGGCGCGTTCTTAGCATCATCGGTGTTACATCGGTTGTGTCACAGCAAGGGGGCTGGGATGGCAACGGCACAGGTGCCCGGGCGCGACGGCCCGCTGAGCGGCGTCCGCGTGGTCGAGCTGGCCGGTATCGGCCCCGGCCCCTTCGCCGCCATGCTCCTGGCCGACCTCGGGGCCGACGTGGTCCGGGTCGACCGCCCCGGCGGCGCCGGCCTCGGGATCGACCCGGCCGCCGACCCGACCCACCGCAACAAGCGTTCGGTGGTCGTCGACCTGAAGTCCCCGGACGGCCCCGCCCGCGTCCTCGACCTGGCCGCCCGCGCCGACATCCTCGTCGAGGGCTACCGCCCCGGCGTGGCCGAACGCCTCGGCGTCGGCCCCGACGCCTGCCACGCCCGCAACCCCCGCCTGGTCTACGGCCGGATGACCGGCTGGGGCCAGGACGGCCCGCTCGCCCCGCGCGCGGGACACGACATCGCCTACATCGCCGTCACCGGCGCGCTCGGCATGATCGGCGACGCGGACCGGCCCCCCGCCGTTCCCGCCAACCTCCTCGGCGACTACGCCGGCGGCTCCCTCTACCTCGTCGTCGGCGTCCTCGCCGCCCTCCACCACGCGCGCGCGACCGGCACCGGACAGGTCGTCGACGCCGCCGTCGTCGACGGCACCGCCCACCTCTCCACGATGATCCACGGCATGCTCGCCGCCGGCGCCTGGCAGGACCGGCGCGCGGCCAACCTCCTGGACGGCGGCTGTCCCTTCTACGGCACCTACGAGACCGCCGACGGACGCCACATGGCCGTCGGCGCCCTGGAGCCGCGCTTCTACGCCGAGTTCATGAAGCTCCTCGGCGTCCCCGGCCAGGTGCCGGAGCGCGACGACACGGCCCGCTGGGGCGAGCTGCGCGAGGTGATCGCCGCCCGTTTCCGCGCCCGCACCCGCGAGGAGTGGACCGCCGTGTTCGAGGACTCCGACGCCTGTGTGGCGCCCGTGCTGTCGCTGCGCGAGGCCCCGCACCACCCGCACCTCGCCGCCCGCGGCACCTTCACCGACCACGGCGGCATCATCCAGCCGGCGCCCGCGCCCCGCTTCTCCGCGACACCCACCACCGTGCGCACCGCCCCCGCCCGCCCCGGCGCCGGCACCGAGGCGGTGGCCCGCGACTGGGACGTACCCGCCCTGTCCGCCCCGCCCGAGACGACCCCGCCGGCGACCCGGCCCCCGACAGTCCCCCGGGACACCCCTCAGTGAAAGGCCTGCCAGTGACCACCGAAGCGTACGTGTACGACGCGATCCGCACCCCCCGCGGACGCGGCAAGGCGAACGGCGCCCTGCACGGCACGAAGCCCGTCGACCTGGTCGTCGGCCTCATCCACGAGGTCCGCCGCCGCTTCCCGGACCTCGACCCGGCCGCCGTGGACGACATCGTGCTCGGCGTCGTCGGCCCCGTCGGCGACCAGGGCTCCGACATCGCCCGCATCGCCGCCATCGCCGCGGGACTCCCGGACACCGTCGCCGGCGTACAGGAGAACCGCTTCTGCGCCTCGGGCCTGGAAGCCGTCAACCTGGCCGCCGCCAAGGTGCGCTCCGGCTGGGAGGATCTGGTCCTGGCGGGCGGCGTCGAGTCGATGTCCCGGGTGCCGATGGCCTCGGACGGCGGCGCCTGGTTCAACGACCCGATGACCAACCTGGCCACCAACTTCGTGCCCCAGGGCATCGGCGCCGACCTCATCGCCACCATCGAGGGCTTCTCCCGCCGCGACGTGGACGAGTACGCGGCCCTGTCCCAGGAGCGCGCGGCCACCGCCTGGAAGGAGGGCCGCTTCGAGCGTTCCGTCGTGCCGGTGAAGGACCGCAGCGGCCTCACCGTCCTGGACCACGACGAGCACCCGCGCCCCGGCACTACCGCCGACTCGCTGGCGAAGCTCAAGCCCTCCTTCGCCGACATCGGCGAACTCGGCGGCTTCGACGCCGTGGCGCTCCAGAAGTACCACTGGGTGGAGAAGATCGACCACGTCCACCACGCGGGCAATTCCTCCGGCATCGTCGACGGCGCCTCCCTGGTCGCCATCGGCTCCAAGGAGGTCGGCGAGCGCTACGGACTCACCCCGCGGGCGCGGATCGTCTCCGCCGCCGTCTCCGGATCCGAGCCCACCATCATGCTCACCGGACCCGCTCCGGCCACCCGCAAGGCGCTGGCCAGGGCCGGCCTGGGCATCGACGACATCGACCTGGTCGAGATCAACGAGGCCTTCGCGGCGGTGGTGCTGCGCTTCGTCAAGGACATGGGCCTGAGCCTGGACAAGGTCAACGTCAACGGCGGCGCCATCGCGCTGGGCCACCCCCTCGGCGCCACCGGCGCGATGATCCTCGGCACCCTCGTCGACGAACTGGAGCGCCAGGACAAGCGGTACGGCCTCGCCACCCTGTGCGTGGGCGGCGGCATGGGCATCGCCACCATCGTCGAGCGCATCTGACCCCCTCCCGACGGATCACCTGGAGCCCCTCCTCATGACCACCGAGTCCACCACCATCCGCTGGGAACAGGACGACACCGGTGTCGTCACCCTCGTCCTCGACGACCCGGACCAGTCCGCGAACACCATGAACCAGGCGTTCCGCACCTCGCTCGCCGCGGTCGCGGACCGTCTGGAGGCCGAGAAGGACACCGTCCGCGGCGTCATCGTCACCTCCGCCAAGAAGACGTTCTTCGCCGGCGGCGACCTGCGTGACCTGATCCGCGTCACCCCCGAGACCGCCCAGGACCTCTTCGACGGCGGTATGGCGGTCAAGCGGGACCTGCGCCGCATCGAGACCCTCGGCAAGCCCGTCGTCGCCGCCCTGAACGGCGCGGCCCTCGGCGGCGGCTACGAGATCGCCCTCGCCTGCCACCACCGCGTCGCCCTGGACGCCCCGGGCTCCAAGATCGGCTGCCCCGAGGTCACCCTCGGCCTGCTGCCCGGCGGCGGCGGAGTCGTCCGCACCGTCCGGATGCTCGGCATCACCGACGCCCTGCTGAAGGTGCTCCTCCAGGGCACCCAGTACAACCCGCGTCGCGCCCTGGACAACGGCCTGGTCGACGAGGTCGCCGGCACCCGCGAGGACATGCTCGCCAAGGCCCGCGCCTTCATCGACGCCCACCCCGAGTCCGCCCAGCCCTGGGACCGGCCCGGCTACCGCATCCCCGGCGGCACCCCGTCCCACCCGAAGTTCGCCGCCAACCTGCCCGCCTTCCCGGCCAACCTGCGCAAGCAGACGGGCGGCGCGCCCTACCCCGCGCCGCGCAACATCATGGCCGCCGCCGTCGAGGGCGCCCAGGTCGACTTCGAGACCGCCCAGGTCATCGAGGCCCGCTACTTCGTCGAGCTGGCCGCCGGGCAGACCTCCAAGAACATGATCCAGGCGTTCTTCTTCGACCTCCAGGCGGTCAACTCCGGCGCCAACCGCCCCCGGGGCGTCGAGCCCCGCCAGGTCCGCAGGGTCGCCGTGCTCGGCGCCGGGATGATGGGCGCGGGCATCGCCTACGCGTGCGCCCGCGCGGGCATCGAGGTCGTCCTCAAGGACGTCTCGCTGGAGGCCGCCGTCAAGGGCAGGGGCTACTCCGAGAAGCTGTGCGCCAAGGCCGTCTCCCGGGGCCGGACCAGCCAGGAGAAGGCGGACGCGCTGCTCGCCCGCATCACCCCCACCGCCGACGCCGCCGACCTCGCGGGCTGCGACGCGGTGATCGAGGCGGTCTTCGAGGACACGGCGCTCAAGCACAAGGTGTTCCAGGAGATCGAGCACGTCGTCGCCCCGGACGCGCTGCTGTGCTCCAACACCTCCACACTGCCCATCACCGCGCTCGCCGAGGGCGTGCAGCGGCAGGGCGACTTCATCGGGCTGCACTTCTTCTCGCCCGTCGACAAGATGCCCCTGGTGGAGATCATCAAGGGCGAGCGCACCGGCGACGAGGCCCTGGCCCGCGCCTTCGACCTGGTCCGGCAGATCAACAAGACGCCGATCGTCGTCAACGACTCGCGCGGCTTCTTCACCTCCCGGGTGATCGGCCACTTCATCAACGAAGGCGTGGCCATGGTGGGCGAGGGCATCGAGCCCGCCTCCGTCGAGCAGGCGGCGGCCCAGGCCGGCTACCCGGCCAAGGTGCTCGCGCTCATGGACGAGCTGACCCTCACCCTGCCCCGCAAGATCCGGCGTGAGTCGAAGCGGGCCGTCGAGGAGGCGGGCGGCACCTGGGTCACGCACCCCGCCGAGGCCGTCATCGACCGCATGGTCGACGAGTTCGGCCGCACCGGCCGCAGCGGCGGCGCGGGCTTCTACGAGTACGGCGAGGACGGCCGGCGCGCCGGCCTGTGGCCGGGCCTGCGCGAACACTTCACCAAGGCGGGGCACGAGATCCCGTTCCGCGACATGCAGGAGCGGATGCTCTTCTCCGAGGCGCTGGACACGGTCCGCCTGCTGGAGGAGGGCGTCCTGACCTCCGTCGCCGACGCCAACATCGGCTCGGTCTTCGGCATCGGCTTCCCCGGGTGGACCGGCGGCGTCCTGCAGTACATCAACGGCTACGACGGCGGCACCGGGGGAGCGACCGGTCTGCCCGGCTTCGTGGCCCGCGCGCGCGAACTCGCCGAGCGCTACGGCGAGCGGTTCACCCCGCCCGCCCTGCTGGTCGCCAAGGCGGAGAAGGGGGAGACCTTCACCGACCAGCGCTGAGCCGCGGCTCAGGCGGAGGGCGTGCCCGGCGGCGCGCCCTCCGCCCGCGCCTCCTCCGCCCGGCTCTCCCGCGCCTCCTCCGCTCCGGCCCCCTCCGCCAGGTCCTCCCGTGCCTCGTCCGTCCGGGGCCGCGCCCGGCGCTCCCCGTCCCGGGGCCCGGGCCCGGCGTCCGCTTCGGGGGAGCCGACCCACTCCCGCAGCTCCTCCTTCAGCGACCGCTGGAAGGTGGTCAGCAGCGCCTGCACCACCAGGGGGTGCATATGGGCGGACAGGGACTTCACGTCCTTCGTGCCGCGTTCGGCCACCGCGTCGCGCAGCAGTCCCGACAGTTCGCGCGCCGCCGCCCGCGCGTGGTCGATCAGCGCCGTGCGGGCGGCGAGCACGGTCTCCTCGGACAGCGGTACGTCCAGCAGCTCCACCCCGAGCCGCAGCAGCCCCGCGTCGACGCGGAAGGAGTCGTCCTCCCGCGCCAGCACGCTCATCGCCGCCAGCCGCTCCACGTCCTCGTCGGTGAGCGGCCGCCCGGCGCGCCGCTCCAGTTCCGGCCGTGAGAGCATCTCCATGCTCTCCGGTGCCCAGGAGGCGACCACCGCGCGGTGCACGGCCAGGTCGTGCGGGCTGAGGCCGGGCGGGAGCCGGCGCAGATGGCGTTCGATCGCCGCCAGCGTCATGCCCTGGTGCTGCATCTCCTCGATCAGCGCGAGGCGCGCGAGGTGGTCCCGGCCGTAGTGCCCCACCCGGCGCGGGCCGATCGCGGGCGGCGGCAGCAGGCCCCGGCCGGCGTAGAACCGCACCGTGCGCACCGTGACGCCGGCCCGCGCGGCCAGCTCGTCGATGGTGAGGACCGGCTCGCCGGTGTCGGTCGTCGTCATGTGCAGCAGTATCGCTGTCTCACCAGTGGTGTGAAAGCGGGTGACCGATCTGCGTGGATAGTGTGAGAAGTCCCCCTCTGTGACGTACGCCATCGCATGCAAGCTGATCCCTCTGGGAAGCTGCTTGCCTGGTCTGTACCGCGTACCCAGTGGTGCACGCCGGAATCGTACGGACACCCGGGCGCACCCCGCTCGGCCCCCAGAGAGTGGATACCACCGCGTGAGCAAGGACTCCGTGCACACGGAACAGGTCGCCGACCGTCCCCGGGCGACCGCGACCCCCGCCGACGCGGGCGACGCCGGTTACAGCAAGGACCTCAAGCACCGCCACGTCAACATGATCGCCATCGGCGGCGCGATCGGCACCGGCCTCTTCCTGGGCGCCGGCGGCCGGCTGCACTCGGCGGGACCGGCGCTGGCGCTGGCCTACCTGGTCTGCGGCGTCTTCGCGTTCTTCGTCGTGCGCGCCCTGGGCGAGCTGGTCCTGTACCGCCCCTCGTCCGGATCCTTCGTGTCGTACGCGCGCGAGTTCCTCGGCGAGAAGGGCGCCTACGTCGCCGGCTGGATGTACTTCCTGAACTGGTCGACGACCGGCATCGCCGACATCACCGCCATCGCGCTGTACACGCACTACTGGAGCTTCTTCACGCCCGTCCCGCAGTGGGTGCTGGCGCTGATCGCCCTCGCCGTCGTCCTCACCGTGAACCTGATCTCGGTGAAGATCTTCGGCGAGATGGAGTTCTGGTTCGCGATCGTCAAGGTGGCCACGCTGGTCGCGTTCATGCTGATCGGCATCTTCCTGCTCGCCACCCAGCACAAGGTGGACGGCGCGACCCCGGGCCTGAGCGTGATCAGTGACCACGGCGGACTGCTCCCGCACGGCGCGATGCCGGTGGTCCTCGTCATGCAGGGCGTGATCTTCGCGTACGCCGCCCTGGAGCTGGTCGGCGTCGCCGCGGGTGAGACCGCCGAGCCGGAGAAGGTCGTCCCGCGCGCGGTGAACTCGATCATGTGGCGGGTCGCCCTGTTCTACGTCGGCTCGGTCGTCCTGCTCGCCCTGCTGCTGCCCGGCTCGGTCTACTCGGGCGACGAGAGCCCCTTCGTCACCGTCCTGTCGAAGATCGGCGTCCCCGCGGCCGGTGACGTGATGAACCTGGTGGTCCTCACCGCCGCCATGTCCTCGCTGAACTCCGGCCTGTACTCCACCGGCCGCATCCTGCGCTCCATGGCGATGGCGGGCTCGGCGCCGAAGTTCACCCGCGTGATGAGCCGCAGCCAGGTGCCCTACGGCGGCATCCTGCTGACCTGCGCGGTCTGCGTGCTCGGCGTCGGCCTGAACTACCTGGTGCCCAGCCAGGCCTTCGAGATCGTGCTGAACGTCGCCTCGCTCGGCATTGTCAGCACCTGGGTGATCATCATGATCTGCCACCTGGTCTTCGTCCGCCGGGCGAAGGCGGGCCTGGTCGACCGGCCGCACTTCCGCCTGCCCGGCAGCCCGGTCACCGAGATCGCCACGATCGCCTTCCTGCTGGCCTGCCTCGGCCTGATGTGGAACGACCCCGACGTGGGCCGCAAGACCCTCTTCCTGATCCCGCTGATCGCGGTGCTCCTGGTCGGCGGCTGGTTCGGCGTCCGCCGCCGCGTCACGCGGCAGTCCGCCGAGGCGCCCTCCCTCACGAAGTAGCGTCCCCCGGCGGCCACGGCGCCCCCGGCCGGTACGAGGCGACCGAGGCCGTCCGGGGCGGCCCGCCGCCGCTGCGGCCGGGCCGGACGCACGACCACGGCCCAGGGGCCGGACCGCCCCGGTGCGGAGCGGTCCGGCCGCGGCTCACCTGGCGTGGACGGAGTTCGTCGCCTCGATCTTCTTCCACGACCTCGGCTGCGCCGGGGCCGCCGCCGGCGCAGCGGCGAAGGACGCCGCGCGCGCCGCGGGAGCGGCCGGCTTCACCGGCTGGAACAGCCAGGTGTCGAAGAGCGCGGCCAGCGGCTTGCCGGAGACCTGCTCGGCGTACTTCTGGAAGTCGGCCACGGAGGCGTTGCCGTAGGCGTGCTGCTGGGGCCACCCCTTCAGCAGGGCGAAGAACGCCTGGTCGCCGATCGCGTTGCGCAGCGCCTGGATGGCGACGGCCCCCCGGTCGTAGACCGCCGCGTCGAACTGGTTGTCGGGACCGGGGTCACCCGGCTTCACCGTCCAGAAGGCGTCGTCGGCCGGGTGCGAGGCGTACACGTAGTCCGCCAGCTCCTGCGTGGTGCCCTCGCCCTCGTGCTCGGACCACAGCCACTGCGCGTACCGCGCGAAGCCCTCGTTGATCCAGATGTCCTTCCAGCCCTTGAGGGACACGCTGTCCCCGTACCACTGGTGGGCCAGCTCGTGCACCACGACGGAGGTGTTGGAGCCGTTCGCGAACTGCTTCGGGCTGTAGTAGACGCGTGACTGGGTCTCCAGCGCGTACCCGGTCGTCGTGTTCGGCACGTACCCGCCCGCCGAGCTGAACGGATACGGCCCGAAATAGCCGCTCAGCCAGTCGACCAGCTCCCCGGTGCGCTCCACGCTCGCGCGGGCCGCTCCGTCGTTGTCGCCGAGGTCCTTGCTGTAGGCGTTGATCACCGGGACACCGCCCTCGGACGTACCGGTGGTGATGTCGAACTTCCCGAGCGCCAGCGTGGACAGGTAGGTCGCCTGCGGCTTGTTCTGGCGCCAGTTGTAGCGGGTCCAGCCCAGCTTCGAGGAGACCGACTGGAGGGTGCCGTTGGAGATCGCCTGGGTGCCGTCCGGGACCGCCACCGACACGTCGTAGGTGGCCTTGTCGCTGGGGTGGTCGTTGCTCGGGAACCACCACCAGGCGGCCTCGGGCTCGTCCGCCGCGACCGCGCCGTCCGGGGTGCGGTGCCACGTGCTGAAGCCGTAGGCGCTCTTCGTGGACGGCACCCCGCGGTAGCGGACGACCACCGTGACCGGCGCGCCCTTGGCCAGCGGGCTCTTCGGCGTGACGACCAGCTCGTGCTGGCGCGCGGTGGTGAAGGCCGCCTTCACCCCGTTGACCCGTACCTCGCTGACGTCCAGCAGGAAGTCCAGGTCGAAGCTGGACAGGTCCTGCGTGGTGCGCGCCGAGATCGTCGCCGTGCCCTCCAGCTCGTCCGTCGCGGGCTGGTACGTCAGCCGCAGGTCGTAGTGGGAGACGTCGTAGCCGCCGTTGCCGTAGTCGGGGTAGTAGGGGTCGCCGATGCCCGGCGCGCCGGGGGAGTGGCTCGCGGCCGACGCCGGGATCGCCAGCAACAGGGAGGCCGCCGCCAGAGTGCCCGGCACGATGATTCTGCGGTGCACGTCAGCTCCAAGTCCTAGGGGAACGAAGTCTGTTCGGAGCCTATTGAGTCCCTGGCGGCCCAGGCATGTCCATGGTCACTGCTGTCACATGATCGCCATTCGGCCGTCACGGGGGAAGCAGGCACCCTGCGCGCCCGGGCACTCGCCTGCACTCCCGCACCCCTGCGATGCCCCTTCCGCCCGTGCCGTCCCCTGCGTCCCGGCAACACGTCAGTTTTCCCCTTCTGCACGGCAGTTGCCCCCTGTACCGTCCCGCTCATGCCGAACAGCATGCGCATGACGACCTGGAGATCGATCGCCCTGGCGGTCGTCGCCGTCCTGGCGACCGCACTCCTCAGCCCGGCGGCGCACGCCGCGCCGCACGACGGCCCGGCCCCGCGCGAGAGCCGCCCCGTCTACTCCTACACGAACGCCGTCCGCGAGTCCGTCTGGGTCGACACCGGCCTCGACGGCGACGGCGACGGGCGCAGCGACCGCGTCGCCGCCGACATCGTCCGGCCCCGCGAAGCGGCCCAGCAGGGCCGGAAAGTGCCCGTCATCATGGACGCCAGCCCGTACTACTCCTGCTGCGGGCGCGGCAACGAGAGCCAGCTGAAGACCTACGACGCCGATGGCCGCGTCGTACAGATGCCGCTCTTCTACGACAACTACTTCGTGCCCCGCGGCTACGCCGTCGTCGGCGTCGACCTCGCCGGCACCAACCGCTCCGACGGCTGCGTCGACGTCGGCGGCCGCTCGGACATCCGGTCCGCCAAGGCCGTCGTCGACTGGCTGAACGGCCGGGCCCGCGCCTACACCACCCGCACCGGCTCCACCCCGGTCAGGGCCGGCTGGACCGACGGGAAGACCGGCATGATCGGCAAGAGCTGGGACGGCACCATCGCCAACGGCGTGGCCGCCACCGGCGTCGAGGGCCTGAAGACCATCGTGCCGATCAGCGCCATCTCCTCCTGGTACGACTACTACTTCGCCCAGGGCGCCCCGCTGTACGGCTCGGGCCCCGACTGGCTCTCCGACGCGGTGGAGAGCGACGCCGCCCACGCCCACTGCGCCGCCGTGCAGAAGAAGCTCGTCGACGGCGCCCCGCGCACCGGCGACTGGACGCCCCTGTGGACCGAGCGTGACTACGTGAAGGACGCGGCCAAGGTCAGGGCGAGCGTCTTCCTCGTCCACGGCATGCAGGACCTCAACGTGCGCACCAAGAACTTCGGCCAGTGGTGGGACGCCCTCGCGAAGAACGGCGTGCAGCGCAAGATCTGGCTCTCCCAGACCGGCCACGTCGACCCCTTCGACTACCGCCGCGGCGCCTGGGTCGACACCCTGCACCGCTGGTTCGACCACGAACTGCTCGGCTACCGCAACGGCGTCGACCGCGAGCCCATGGCCGACATCGAACGCCGGCCCGACCAGTGGGTGACCTCCGCCGTCTGGCCGCCGCGCGGCACCGCGGCGGCCACGCTGCGCCCCGCGCCCGGCACCCGGGCCGGCGCCGGCACCCTCGGCCTGCGCCCGGCGCACGGCACCGAGACGTTCACCGACGACCCGAAGCTGAGCGAGACGGACTGGGCCGCGCGGATCGACACCGCGACCCCGGACAAGGCCGGGTTCGTCACCGGCCCGCTCGGCCGCGACCTGCGGCTGTCCGGCTCCTCCGAGGTCACCGTCCGGGCCGCGTCCACCACCACGAGCGCCCACCTGTCCGCCGTCCTCGTCGACCTCGGCCCCGACACCATCCGGGACTACGCCGACGCCGCCGAGGGCATCACCACCCTCGCCGACCGCACCTGCTGGGGCGCCAGCACGGCGGGCGACAGCGCCTGCTACAAGGAGACGGCGGCGAAGACGACCCAGGTCGGCTTCACGGTCCTCAGCCGCGGCTGGGCCGACCTCGGCCACCACACCCCCGACGGCAAGGGCGGCCCGCTCGTCCCGGGCAAGGCCTACACCCTCACCCTGGACCTGGCGCCGACCGACCACGTCGTGCCCCGGGGCCACCGCCTGGCGCTGATCGTCGCGGGCACCGACAAGGACCTCATCGACCCGCCGTCCACCACTCCGACGCTCACCCTCGACCTGGCGCACACCTCGGCCAGGGTCCCGCTGGCCGGCGGCGCGGCGGCGTTCGCCGCCGCCACCGCGGGCAGCACCCCCTCCGCCACCGCGGGGGGACCGTCCGCCCCGGCGCCCCGTCCGCTGGACGGCGTACGCGCACAGCTCCCCGCGCACCCGCTACCCGGGCGGTGACGCGGCGCTGAGGCAGCGGCGACGAGCAGGTCAGGCGGCCGGGAGGAGAAGCCCGGCCGCCTGCCGCGCGCAGCCCCAGGCCACGGTGACCCCCGCGCCGCCGTGGCCGTAGTTGTGCACCAGCGCGCGCCCGTCCGCGAGCGCCGCCCGCTCCAGCCGCACACCCGAGCGGCGGGCCGGGCGCAGCCCGACCCGGTGCTCCAGCACCCGCGCACCGGCGATCTCGGGCCGCAGCGCCGCGCACCGTGCGACGATCCGCTCGGCCACCCGCGGATCCGGCTCCCTCGACCAGGAGTCCTCCTCGGCCGTACCGCCGAGCAGCAGACCGCCCGGCTGCGGAATGAAGTAGGTGGAGGACGCCGAGACGTCGTCGACGGCGGTCAGCCAGGTCGTGATCCCCGGGTTCTCCACGACGACGAGCTGACCGCGCACCGGATACACCTCCGGATCCGGCACCAGGTCGCGGGCGCCCAGCCCCGCGCAGTTCACCACCACCGGGGCGTCCACGGCGGCCAGATCCGTCACCGTCCGCTCCTGCACCGCCCCGCCCGCCGCCCGCAGCCGCTCCCGCAGCCACGGCAGATGAACCGACATGTCGACCAGCGGCAGCCGCGCCCACAGCGCCGTCCCCGCGTACTCACCGGCGTGCGCCGCGCGCAGCCCGGGCACCTGCGCGGCCCACGGTCCGAGCTGCTCCAGCCGGGTCCCGCCGTGCACCCCCTCGACCATCCGCACGCCGGTCTCCCGCGGCCGCTCCGCCAGCTCCTCGTACACGGCGAAGGACCGCAGCGCCCAGTCACCGACGAGCGACTCCGGCTCGATCCGGTACGGCCACCACAGACCGCCGGCGACGGCCGAGGTCGTCCGCTCGGCGGGCTCCCGCGTCCACACCCGCACCCGCCGGCCGCCCTCGGCCAGCACCACGGCGGTCGTCAGTCCTATGACCCCGCCGCCGACCACCACCACGTCACCGTTCACTCCAGCGTCCATACGGGGACCGTAGCCGACAGTGCCAGGACCGGCGCCGCCCGCCCGCCCTCCGCCGCCGCGGGCCCGCACGACCGGAACGGGAGGACCTAAGATCGGCGGTCTGATGACTGCCACCCTCGTCGCCAAGAACCTCGCCGCCGGACACGGCGACCGCGCGCTCTTCTCCGGGCTCGACCTCGTCGTCGCGCCCGGGGACGTGATCGGTCTCGTCGGTGCCAACGGCGCGGGCAAGTCCACGCTGCTGCGCATCCTCGCCCACCTGGACACCCCCGAGCACGGCGAACTCACCCTCTCCCCGCCGACCGCGACCGTCGGCCACCTGCCCCAGGAGCCGGAGCGCCGCCCCGGCGAGACCGTCCGGGAGTTCCTGGCCCGCCGCACCGGCGTCGCCGACGCCCAGCGGGCCATGGACGAGGCCACCCAGGCCCTCGTCGACGGCGCCCCCGGCGCGGACGACACCTACGCGAGCGCCCTGGAGCGCTGGCTCGGCCTGGGCGGCGCCGACCTGGACGAACGGGCCGAGGAGACCGCCGGCTCGCTGGGCCTGGCCGTCGACCTGGACCAGGCGATGACGTCGCTGTCCGGCGGCCAGGCGGCCCGCGCCCAACTCGCCTCCCTGCTCCTGTCCCGCTACGACGTCTTCCTCCTCGACGAGCCGACCAACGACCTCGACCTCGACGGTCTGGAACGCCTCGAACGCTTCGTCACCGGCCTGCGCGCCGGGACGGTCGTCGTCAGCCACGACCGCGAGTTCCTCACCCGCACCGTCACCAAGGTCCTCGAACTGGACCTGGCCCAGGGCCGGGTCAACCTCTTCGGCGGTGGTTACGCGGCCTACCTGGAGGAGCGCGAGGTCGCCCGCCGGCACGCCCGCGACGACTACGAGGAGTACGCCGACAAGAGGGCGGCCCTCCAGGAGCGTGCGCAGACCCAGCGGGCCTGGATGGACAAGGGCGTCAAGAACGCCCGGCGCAAGGCCGGCAACGACAACGACAAGATCGGCCGCAAGTTCCGCAGTGAGGCCAGCGAGAAGCAGGCCGCCAAGGCCCGCCAGACCCAGCGCATGATCGAACGCCTGGAGACCGTCGAGGAGCCCCGCAAGGAGTGGGAGCTGCGCATGGAGATCGCGGCGGCCCCCCGTTCGGGCGCGGTCGTCGCCACCCTGCGCGACGCGGAGGTACGGCGCGGCCCGTTCGTGCTCGGCCCGGTGACCCTCCAGATCGACTGGGCGGACCGGGTGGCGGTCACCGGCGCCAACGGGGCCGGCAAGTCGACCCTGCTGGCGGCCCTGCTCGGCCGCCTCCCGCTGGACGCGGGGCACGCGGCCGTGGGCTCCGGCGTCCTGGTCGGTGAGGTCGACCAGGCCCGCCGCCTGTTCCACGGCTCCGAGTCGCTCCTGGACGCCTTCCGCGCGGCGGTCCCGGACACCGAACCGGCCGAGGTCCGCACCCTGCTCGCCAAGTTCGGCCTGAAGGCGGACCACGTACTGCGCCCCGCGGCGACCCTCTCCCCGGGCGAGCGCACCCGGGCCGCACTCGCCCTGCTCCAGGGCAGGGGCGTCAACCTGCTCGTCCTGGACGAGCCGACCAACCACCTCGACCTGCCGGCCATCGAGCAACTGGAGTCCGCCCTCGACGCCTACGAGGGCACCCTCCTCCTGGTCACCCACGACCGCCGCATGCTCCAGGCGGTACGGACCACCCGCCACCTGGAAGTGGCCGACGGCAAGGTGACGGAACACTAGCTCGTGCTGGGGCGGGCCAACCTCGCCGGCCACAGCACCAGAGCCGTCCGGTGGCCCGGGAGCCGGTGACGGCGCGAACCCGGGCCCGGCGGTCAGGCAGGGACTCGGGTCCGGTCGTCGGGCGGGGGTCCGGCCCGGTCGTCACGCCTTGTCCGGTACCTGCCGGAGGCGGCCACCGGCGCCTTCGCCAGGGGGCTTTACACTCGGCAACCGTTGCCCACCGGAGCGAAGCCGCAGACAGAAAGGCATGGTCGCCCATGTTCCAGGACGCCCCCATCTACCACCAGCTGGTCGCGGAGCGCGGTGACGTACCCGCACGGGTCCGTGACGCGGCCACGAGCATACGGCGCGAACTCGACCAGGTGATGCGGACGGGGCAGCCGTCGGGCGCCTTCGAGCCCGGCCCCGGGGCGCGGAACGCCTCCCCACGGCCGCACTCCGCGCTGCCGCCCGGCCAGACTCCGCGATAGCGGCCCCGTCCACGGCGCCCGTCCCGCCCGCGCGTCCCCGGCAGTGACGCGCGCCGGACGGCGGACCGCCGCGACGCGGCCACCGGGCCCGGCCCACCGCACCACGCGGGGGCCGGGCCCGCGGTACGTCAGCGACGGCCCTTGTCCGAGTCCAGCAGACCGGCCCGGCGCAGCGCGTCCGCCATGGCGCTGTTGGACGGCGCCGGCGCCTGACGCGAGCCGCCGCCACCGCCACCGCCGCCACCGCGGCCCTGGCGCTGCTGCGGCGGCCGGCCGCCGCGCCGGCGCGGCTCACCGCCGCCGCCCTGTCCCTGACGGTCCTGCGGCGCCGCCTCGTCGTCCAGGCGCAGGGTCAGCGAGATCCGCTTGCGCGGGATGTCGACGTCCAGCACCTTCACCTTGACGATGTCGCCGGGCTTGACCACGTCCCGCGGGTCCTTGACGAAGGTCTTCGACATCGCCGACACGTGCACCAGACCGTCCTGGTGGACACCGACGTCCACGAACGCGCCGAACGCCGCCACGTTCGTCACGACGCCCTCCAGGACCATCCCCGAGGACAGGTCGGAGATCTTCTCCACGCCCTCCTTGAAGGTGGCCGTCCTGAAGGCGGGCCGCGGGTCGCGCCCCGGCTTCTCCAGCTCCTTGAGGATGTCGGTGACCGTGGGCAGACCGAACGTGTCGTCGACGAAGTCGGCCGGCCGCAGCGAGCGCAGCACACCCGTGTTCCCGACGAGGGAGGCCACCTCCTGGCCGGTGGTCTTCACCATCCGGCGCACCACCGGGTACGCCTCCGGGTGCACGCTGGAGGCGTCCAGCGGGTCGTCGCCGCCGCGGATGCGGAGGAAGCCCGCGCACTGCTCGTAGGCCTTCGGACCGAGCCGCGAGACCTTCTTCAGCTGGGCGCGCGAGGTGAACGGCCCGTTGGCGTCGCGGTGCGCCACGATGTTCTCGGCGAGCGAGCCGGTGATGCCGGAGACGCGCGAGAGCAGCGGCACGGACGCGGTGTTGACGTCCACCCCGACACCGTTCACACAGTCCTCGACCACCGCGTCCAGGGAGCGGGACAGCTTCACCTCGGACAGGTCGTGCTGGTACTGGCCGACACCGATCGACTTCGGGTCGATCTTCACCAGCTCGGCCAGCGGGTCCTGCAGCCGGCGCGCGATGGACACGGCGCCGCGCAGCGACACGTCCATCCCGGGCAGTTCCTGCGAGGCGTACGCGGAGGCGGAGTACACGGACGCGCCCGCCTCGGACACCATCACCTTGGTGAGTTTCAGCTCCGGGTGCCTGGTGATCAGGTCACCGGCGAGCTTGTCGGTCTCCCTGGACGCCGTGCCGTTGCCGATCGCGACCAGTTCGACCGCGTGCTCCCGGGCCAGGCGCGCCAGCGTGGCGATGGCCTCGTCCCACTTGTTGGCCGGTACGTGCGGGTGGACGACGTCCGTGGCCACGACCTTGCCGGTCGCGTCGACCACGGCGACCTTCACACCCGTACGGAAGCCCGGGTCCAGGCCCAGCGTCGCGCGGGTGCCCGCCGGGGTGGCCAGCAGCAGGTCGCGCAGGTTGGCCGCGAACACGTTCACCGCCTCGTCCTCGGCGGCCGTCCGCAGCCGCAGCCGCAGGTCGATGCCGAGGTGGACGAGGATCCGGGTGCGCCAGGCCCAGCGGACCGTGTCGGTCAGCCACTTGTCGGCGGGCCGGCCGTGGTCCGCGATGCCGAAGCGGTGCGCCACGATCGCCTCGTACGACGACGGGCCGTCGGTGGGCTCCTCGGGCTCCAGGACGAGGTCGAGGACCTCTTCCTTCTCGCCGCGCAGCATCGCCAGGATCCGGTGCGAGGGCAGCTCGGTGAACGGCTCGGCGAAGTCGAAGTAGTCGGCGAACTTCGCACCCGCCTCCTCCTTGCCCTCGCGCACCTTCGCGGCCAGCCGCCCGCGCGTCCACATGCGTTCGCGGACCTCGCCGATCAGGTCGGCGTCCTCGGAGAACCGCTCGGTGAGGATCGCGCGAGCCCCGTCGAGCGCGGCCTGCGGATCGGCCACGCCCTTGTCCGCGTCCACGAAGGCCGCCGCCGCGGCCAGCGGCTCCACGCCCGGGTCACCCAGCAGGCCGTCCGCCAGCGGCTCCAGACCCGCCTCCCGCGCGATCTGCGCCTTCGTCCGCCGCTTCGGCTTGAACGGCAGGTAGATGTCCTCCAGCCGCGCCTTGGTCTCGGCGCCCCGGATCCGCGCCTCCAGTTCACCGGTGAGCTTGCCCTGCTCGCGCACCGAGTCCAGGATCGCGGCCCGCCGGTCCTCCAGCTCCCGCAGATAGCGCAGCCGCTCCTCGAGCGTGCGCAACTGCGCATCGTCGAGCATCTCGGTCGCTTCCTTGCGGTAACGGGCGATGAAGGGCACCGTCGAACCGCCGTCGAGCAACTCCACGGCGGCCCTGACCTGCCGCTCCCTGACGCCGAGTTCCTCGGCGATCCTGCCTTCGATGGACCCTGCTGCGAGGGACCCGGGTGTCGTCACGTTCCGGTACCGCCTTCTCCACTTCGGGTTGCGCCGCAATTGTGGCAGGCGGCACCGACATCCGGGGATCAGGGCGGTCCCCGGCGGGCGCGTCGCCACGGCGCGGCCGGGCGCCCGCGGCCCGGCCGGCCCGGCGGACGCATGGCCGGAAAGGTGGGAAAACCGTCGTTGCGGCCACCGTCGCGCCCGCCCAGAATCGAGGGCATGGCGCAGCGAACCGTTCTCGTCGTCCTCTTCGACGGCGTGCAGAGCCTGGACGTCACCGGCCCCCTGGAGGTGTTCGCCGGAGCCGAGAAGCACACCCCGGGCACCTACCGGCTCCGTACGGCCTCGCTGGACGGCGCCCCGGTGCGCACCTCCAGCGGCCTGAGCCTCGTACCGGACACCGCGCTCACCGGCGCGCCCCGGGCGCACACCCTCCTCGTCCCCGGCGGCGAGGGCACCCGCCGGCCGGATCCGCGCCTGGTCGAGTGGGTGCGCGGACACGGCCCGCGCGCGGCCCGGCTGGTCTCGGTGTGCACCGGCGCGATCCTGCTGGCCGAGGCGGGCCTGCTGGACGGGCGCCGGGCCACCACGCACTGGGCGTACTGCGCGAAACTCGCCCGCGACCATCCCGCGGTCCGGGTCGAGGCCGACCCGATCTTCGTACGGGACGGCCAGGTGGCCACCTCGGCCGGTGTCACCGCGGGCATCGACCTGGCCCTCGCGCTCGTCGAGGAGGACCTGGGCCGCGACACCGCGCTCACCGTCGCCCGGCACCTGGTGGTGTTCCTGCGCAGACCCGGCAACCAGGCGCAGTTCAGCGCGCAGCTCACCGCGCAGACCGCCCACCGCGAGCCGCTCAGGGACGTCCAGCAGTGGATCACCGAGCACCCTGCCGGTGACCTGACCGTCGAGGCGCTCGCCGCCCGCGCCGCCCTCTCCCCCCGCCACTTCGCCCGGGCCTTCCAGTCGGAGACGGGCATGTCCCCGGGCCGGTACGTCGACCGGGTCCGCCTGGAACACGCCCGGCGACTGCTGGAGGACACCGCCGACGGCATCGCGCAGATCGCCCGCGCCAGCGGCTACGGCACGCCCGAGGCCATGCGGCGCGCCTTCCTGCGCACGCTCGGCGCGTCACCGGCGGAGTACCGGCGCCGCTTCCGCCCGGCGCACGCCCCCACCTGACCTCCCGCCCATGGCGCTCACGGCGCCGTCCACGGCGCCGCCCGCGCTCCCCGCGGGCACGCCGACCGTCCGCAGGGCGACCGCCGGCCGTTCACCGGCCGGGGCCGCACCGCGCGGCTCACCGAAGGGAAGACCATGCAGATCGCCATCGTCCTCTACGACCGCTTCACCGCGCTCGACGCCGTCGGCCCCTACGAGACGCTGGGCCGCCTGCCCGGCGCGGAGACCGTCTTCGTCGCCGAGCGGACCGGCCCGGTGCGCACGGACACCGGGAACCTCGCCCTGACCGCCGACCGCACCCTGGCCGACGTACCGTCCCCCGACATCGTGGTCGTCCCGGGCGGTCCCGGCCAGACGGCGCTGATGGACGACGCTGCCCTGCTCGACTGGCTGCGCGCCGCCGACGCCACCAGCACCTGGACCACTTCCGTGTGCACCGGCTCCCTGCTGCTCGGCGCGGCCGGACTGCTGCGCGGCCGGCGCGCCACCTCCCACTGGCTCGCCCTCGACCACCTCGCCTCGCTCGGCGCGCGGCCCACCGGCGAGCGGGTGGTCACCGACGGCAAGTACGTCACCGCCGCGGGTGTCTCCTCCGGCATCGACATGGGCCTCACCCTGCTCGGCCGCATCGCGGGCGACGAGACGGCCCAGGCCGTCCAGCTCCTCACCGAGTACGACCCCCAGCCGCCCTACGACGCGGGCTCCCCGCAGAAGGCCCCCGCCCACCTCGTGGAGAAGTTCCGCGCCGACAGCCGCCCCTACCTCCGGTAGAGCCGCACGCCCTGCCCCGGCCCGCGCTCGCCGCCCCCTACTCGGCACTCCAGGTGAAGCGCGGCGTCCGGCGTTCCAGGAAGGCGGCGACGCCCTCGGCGGTGTCGCCGCTGCCGCGCGCCTGGGCGGTCCAGTGGGCGTCGCGGTCCGTGCGGCCGTCCGCGAACTCCTTGGCCGCCGCCTGCGTCAGCGGCGAGCGCGCGGCCAGGAGGCGGGTGAACTCCGCGACACGCTCGTCCAGCCCGCCCTCGGGCAGCACCTCGTCGACCAGCCCGGTGCGCAGCGCCCGCCGCGCACCGATCAGCTCGCCGGAGAACAGCAGGTACTTGGCGGTGGCCGGGCCCACCAGGGACACCAGCCGGCGGGTCGCGGAGGCGGGATAGACGATCCCGAGTCTGGCCGGGGTCACCCCGAACAGCGCGCCCTCCTCGGCGAACCGCAGGTCGCAGGCGGCCGCGAGCTGCGCGCCGCCGCCGACGCAGTGCCCGCGCACGGCGGCCAGGGTCGGTTTGGGGAAGGCGGCGAGCGCCTCCTCGGCGAGCACGGCGAGTTCCTGCGCCTCGGCGGGCGACTCGCGCAGCGTGGAGATGTCGGCACCGGCGCAGAACGTCCCGTCCGCGCCCGTCAGCACCAGCGTCCGTACGCCGGGGTCGGCCGCCAGGCGGTCCAGGAGCGGCGGCAGCGCCCGCCACATGGCCGCCGTCATGGCGTTGCGCTTGGCCGGGTGGTGGACGACGACGGTGGCGACCGCGTCGGTGACGTCGTGCAGCAGCTGCGGCTCCATGGCCGGATGCTATCTGCCCGATCGTGCGTTCGATCACGGTCCCGGGTGGCGGAGGGAACCCGTACAACCCGAAAAGTTCGCGAACGCGGCACCGGTCGAGCAGAAGGGGTCCGGGTCGGGGCCATGGACGACTGAAACGATCGGAAAGGGCCAGGAACCGGCCCACTTGCGTTCAGTCCTTGGGGTCGCGCGCCGCGGTACCAACACTCGTCCTGTGGTGACAATCGAGCGCGAGGGTGGCGACCGGACGATGGACGACCACGGGCGCGGGGACGGCCCGCGCCCAGCAGGCGGTACAGCGGCCCCCCTGGACGGCGTGCCGCCGCCTCCGCCGGCCCCGATGCCGTACGAGGGTGTCTGGCGGTTCACCGCTCCCGCGGTCGACGCCTCCGTCCCGCAGGCCCGGCACGCCGTGCGCGACCTGCTGCGCCGCCAGGGCGTACCCGCCTCGGGCGACCTGGTCCACGGCCTGCTGCTGATCGTGTCCGAGCTGGTCACGAACGCCGTCCGGCACGCGGCGGTGCTGTCACCGACGCTCGCCGTGGAGGTCGCCGTCGGCGCCGACTGGCTGCGGGTCTCCGTCGAGGACGACCACCCCTACCGGCCGACCGCGCTGGAGACCGACCACGGCCGCACCGGCGGGCGCGGGCTGCTGCTCGTCCGCGAGATCGCACGGGAGGCGGGCGGCGTCTGCGACGTCGAGCACACGGCCGGCGGCGGCAAGGTGATCTGGGCCGCCCTGCCGCTCACCCCCGCGCCCTGACAGGCCCTGTCGCCAGGATCCCGCCCGCCCCGCGACGCCTGGCACGTCCTCTCGCCGTACCGGTCGCCGTACCGGACGAAAGCCCGAGTACGCCCGGCCCGGTACGAGGACTTCCGCCCGGCACGCCGGGAGCACGCACCGGACGCCGCGGGGCCGCCCCGCGGGCGACGACGGGAAGGTGACGGCAGGACCTGGAACACCTTGGGGAAAAGGTCCGTGAGGACCCCGGCCGGGCTCACCAGCCCGCGGGGCCGGTCAGCTCCCTGATGGCCGGACGGGCCGCGTCGAGCACGGTCATGAACCACGCGGAGAACGGGTCGCGCGCGTGCCGTGCGGCCAGCTCCTCGGGCGCCACGAACACGGTGTCGGCGATCTCCTGCGGGTCCGGCCGCAGCGGGGACTGCACCAGGCCGACGAAGAGGTGGTTGAACTCCTGCTCCACCAGGCCCGACGCCGGGTCCGGGTGGTTGTAGCGGACGGTGCCCGCCTCGGCGAGCAGCGTCGGGGAGACGCCCAGCTCCTCGTACGTCCGCCGGGCCGCCGCCGCGAAGGGCGCCTCGCCGGGGTAGGGGTGGCCGCAGCAGGTGTTGGACCACACACCGGGGGAGTGGTACTTGCCCAGCGCCCGCTGCTGGAGCAGCAGGCGGCCCTGCTCGTCGAAGAGGAACACGGAGAAGGCGCGGTGCAGCTGCCCCGGCGGCTGGTGCGCGGCGAGCTTCTCCGCGGTGCCGATCGTCACGCCGCCCTCGTCGACGAGTTCCAGCAAGATCGCGTCCGCGGTGCCGTCCGGCGAGCTGTGCGTCGCGGTGGCAGGTGTGATCGGCATACCCATCCTTCGCATCGGTCCTCGAGCCCCAAGTCTGCCGCACGGAACCGGCACTCCCGGCACTTCCCGGTGTGCCCGCATGTCCCCGCGGCACCGCGCCCGGGGCGGGCGCGGCGGTCACCGGACGGTCACCGCGAGAGGGACCCGGTTACTGATCGTGCCCTGCCGGGCGCCACCGGAACCGTCCGGGTACCCCGGCGGACCGGGGGCCGGGAGGGCGCTCAGTGGCACAGACGCGCCTCGTGCTCGGCATGCCCGCCGGGCTCCAGCTGGAAGGTGCAGTGTTCCACGTCGAAGTGGTGGCCGAGGCAGCCCTGCAGTTCGTGCAGCAGCTTCTCGTGACCGACCGCGCTCAGCACCTCGGAACTGACCACCACGTGCGCGGACAGGACCGGAAGTCCGGAGGTGATCGTCCAGGCGTGCAGGTCGTGCACGTCCTCGACGCCGTCCAGCGCCAGGATGTGCGCCCGCACGTCGTCCATGTCGACGTTCTTCGGGGCCGCCTCCAGCAGCACGTCCAGGGTCTCGCGCAGCAGCTTGACCGTGCGCGGCACGATCAGCAGGCCGATGGCCAGGGAGGCGATCGGGTCGGCGGCCTGCCAGCCGGTGAGCAGGATGACCGCCGCCGAGACCATCACGGCCAGCGAGCCGACCGCGTCCGCGGCCACCTCCAGGAACGCGCCGCGCACGTTCAGGCTCTCCCGCTGGCCGCGCATCAGCAGGGCCAGCGAGACGGAGTTCGCCACCAGGCCGATCAGACCGAACACGATCATCAGGCCGCCGTGCGTCTCCGCGGGCCGCACGAACCGCTGCACCGCCTCGTACAGGACGTACCCGCCCACTCCGAGCAGCAGCAGACAGTTGGCGAGCGCGGCCAGGATCTCGGCGCGGGCGTAGCCGAAGGTGCGGTTCCCGCTCGGCGGCCGGTTCGCGAAGTGGATGGCGAGCAGCGCCATGCCCAGGCCGAGGGCGTCCGTCGCCATGTGGGCGGCGTCGGCCACCAGCGCGAGGGAATCCGCGACCACGCCGCCGATGATCTCCACCACCATGACGGCGAGCGTGATCGACAGTGCGATGCGCAGCGTGCCGCGGTGGGCGGCCGCCGCCGTGCCGGTGGCGCCGTGCGCGTGCCCGTGGTCGTGACCGGCCCCCATCAGCCTCTCCGTCCTCGTGGGTCCCGCCCGGATCCCCGCCGGGCGCGACCCAGTCAACTACGGGTGGGGGGTATGGGGCAACGCGGCACTGAACACCGTTGTCATGTGCCCTGACCTGCGCAAACGATCCGCAGGTCAGAACGTTTCGGCAGACGCGGCACCGCGTGTCGTCGGGCGCGGCGCGGCGCCTCTCGCCCCGCCGTCCGCCGCCCCGCCCGGCGCACCGCACCGTCCGGCTGCCGCGCACCGCGCCGCCCGGCCGGGCCCGTCGTGCCGCCCGGCCCCGTCCCCCGCCCCACCGTCTCCGTCCCCGCACCCGCGCCCGTGCCGCGCGTTCGCGGTGAATGTCCGATCTGGTGCGGAGTTTGTGAGGCGGCGCCCCGATCACCGATGATGATCTCGGCGCAGGCTGCGGCGGATCACGTCGATCGGCCCCGTGAACGGGCGGTGAACGCGGGCTTCCCGGCATCCGATAGCCTCTGCCGACATGCCGCCCGGCCGCCCCGGGGCAAGCGGCACCCCTCCACCATGCACATGACCGGCGCCCCCGCGTCGGCACCAGGGAGTGAGTTCGGTTGTCGACCGCCATCCTCACCGGTCAGCCGGTCCCCGGATCGTCGATCGAGGCCGATCTGCGGGCCATCGGCTTCGACGTGCGCCCCGCCGCCGACGTCGGTGACGCCGAGGCCGTGCTGGCCCGGGTGCCGAGCGGGGAGCGGGTCGCCGTCGTCGACGCCCGCTTCGTCGGCCACACCCACGCCCTGCGCCTGGGCCTGACCGACCCCCGCTTCCCGCTCGCCGCCGTCCCCGGCGCCGTCACCGCGCAGCCGGCCGGCCGCCAGGCCCTGGTCCGCGCCCTGGCCCGGGAGAACACCGCGGGCGGCGGCACCGCGCTCGCCGTGGACAGCGTCGCCGACCGCCTCGCCGCCGCCCTGCACGCCGACGGCACCGCCGTGCACCACCCCGAACTCGGCAGCCTCGTCGCCGTCGTCCCGGCCGACCCGCAGGCCCGCAACGAGGCGCGGCAGGCCGTCGCCGCCGTCGACGACGAGGCCGTCCGTCTGAAGTCGGCCGTCAAGGCCCGCGACGGCTTCTTCACCACGTTCTTCATCAGCCCGTACTCGCGCTACATCGCCCGCTGGTGCGCCCGCCGCGGCCTGACCCCCAACCAGGTCACCACCGCCTCCCTGCTCACCGCGCTCATAGCGGCCGGCTGCGCCGCCACCGGCACCCGCGGCGGCTTCGTCGCCGCCGGCGTGCTCCTCATCGCCTCGTTCGTCCTGGACTGCACCGACGGCCAGCTCGCCCGCTACTCGCTGCAGTACTCCACCCTCGGCGCCTGGCTCGACGCCACCTTCGACCGGGCCAAGGAGTACGCCTACTACGCCGGGCTCGCCCTCGGCGCGGTCCGCGGCGGCGGCCACGACGACGTATGGGCCCTCGCGCTGGGCGCCATGGTCCTGCAGACCTGCCGGCACGTCGTGGACTTCTCCTTCAACGAGGCCAACCACGACGCCACCGCCAACACCAGCCCCACCGCCGCCCTCTCCGACAAGCTCGACAGCGTCGGCTGGACGGTCTGGCTGCGCCGCATGATCGTCCTGCCCATCGGGGAACGCTGGGCGATGATCGCCGTCCTGACGGCCGCCACCACCCCCCGCATCACCTTCTACGTCCTGCTCGCCGGCTGCGCCTTCGCGGCGACGTACACCACGGCGGGCCGTGTGCTGCGCTCGGTGACCCGCAAGGCACGCCGCACCGACCGGGCCGCGCAGGCGCTCGCGGACCTCGCGGACAACGGGCCGCTCGGCGCGGGCCTCGCCCACGCCCTGCGCGGGCCCGCCCGCGGGCTGCCCGCGGTCACCGCACCAGCCGTCGCCCTGCTCGGCGGCCTCGCCGTCGTCGCCTGCAGCGCGCTCACCGGCTTCGGCGGCCTGTGGCCCGTCGTCGGCGCCCTGGCCTACGTCCTCACCTCGGCGCTCGCCCTCGCCCGCCCCCTCAAGGGCGCCCTGGACTGGCTGGTCCCGCCGCTGTTCCGGGCCGCGGAGTACGCAACCGTCCTGGTCCTGGCGGCCCGCGCCGACGTGAACGGAGCCCTGCCGGCGGCTTTCGGGCTGGTGGCGGCCGTCGCCTACCATCACTACGACACGGTGTACCGCATCCGCGGTGACGCCGGAGCGCCGCCGGCCCGTCTGGTGCGCGCCATCGGGGGGCAGGAAGGGCGGACGCTGCTCGTCACCGTACTGGCGGCGCTGCTCACCGCCGCGCAGTTCAAGGCCGCGCTCACGGTCATCGCCGTGCTCGTGGCCGTCGTGGTGCTCGCCGAGAGCATCCGCTTCTGGGTGGCCGCCCACAAGGGCGGCGCGCCCGCCGTACACGACGAAGGAGAACCCGCATGATCGGCCTCGTGCTGGCGGCCGGCGCCGGACGGCGTCTGCGCCCCTACACCGACACCCTGCCCAAGGCGCTGGTGCCGGTCGGGCCCGCGGGCATAGAGGACGGCTCCGACGGGCTCACCGTCCTGGACCTGACCCTCGCCAACTTCGCCGAGATCGGCCTGAGCGAGGCCGGTGTCATCGTCGGCTACCGCAAGGAGGCCGTGTACGAGCGCAAGGCGGCCCTGGAGCAGAAGTACGGCCTGAAGCTCACGCTCATCGACAACGACAAGGCCGAGGAGTGGAACAACGCCTACTCCCTGTGGTGCGGCCGTGACGCTCTCCAGGACGGTGTGATCCTCGCCAACGGCGACACCGTCCACCCGGTCTCCGTGGAGAAGACGCTGCTGGCCGCCCGCGGCGACGGCAAGCGGATCATCCTCGCCCTGGACACCGTCAAGACGCTGGCCGACGAGGAGATGAAGGTCGTCGTCGACCCCGCCACCGGGGTGCGGCGCATCACCAAGCTGATGGACCCCGCCGAGGCGACCGGCGAGTACATCGGTGTCACCCTCATCGAGGGCGAGGCCGCCGCCGACCTGGCCGACGCGCTCAGGGCCACCTTCGAGCGCGACCCGCAGCTCTACTACGAGGACGGCTACCAGGAGCTGGTCGACCGCGGCTTCCGCATCGACGTCGCACCGATCGGCGAGGTCGACTGGGTCGAGATCGACAACCACGACGACCTCGCGCGGGGACGGGAGATCGCGTGCCGCTACTGACCCGGCTGATCCCCTCGCCGGTCGCCGTCGACATCCGCCCGGGCGCCCTCGACGACCTGGCCTGCGTCCTCGCCGACGAGCGGGTCTCGCACTCCGGCCGGCTCGCCGTCGCCGTCAGCGGCGGCTCCGGCGCCCGGCTGCGCGAGCGGGTCGCCCCCACCCTGCCGGGCGCCACCTGGTACGAGGTCGGCGGCGGCACCCTGGACGACGCGATCCGGCTGGCCGGCGAGATGAAGAGCGGCCACTACGACGCCGTCGTCGGCCTGGGCGGCGGGAAGATCATCGACTGCGCGAAGTTCGCGGCGGCCCGCGTCGGCCTGCCCCTGGTGGCCGTGCCCACCAACCTCGCGCACGACGGCCTGTGCTCCCCGGTCGCCACCCTCGACAACGACGCCGGCCGCGGCTCCTACGGCGTGCCCAACCCGATCGCCGTCGTCATCGACCTGGACGTCATCCGCGAGGCCCCGGCCCGCTTCGTCCGCTCCGGCATCGGCGACGCCGTCTCCAACGTCAACGCGGTCGCGGACTGGGAACTGGCCCACCGGGTGAACGGCGAGAAGATCGACGGCCTGGCCGCCGCCATGGCCCGGCAGGCGGGCGAGGCGGTGCTGCGCCACCCCGGCGGCATCGCCGACGGCGGCTTCCTCCAGGTGCTGGCCGAGGCGCTGGTCCTCACCGGCGTCGCGATGTCCGTCTCGGGCGACTCGCGTCCCGCCTCCGGCTCCTGCCACGAGATCAACCACGCCTTCGACCTGCTGTTCCCCCAGCGCGCCGCGAGCCACGGCGAACAGTGCGGGATGGGCGCGGCCTTCGCGATGCACCTGCGCGGCGCCGTCGAGGAGTCGGCGCTGATGGCCGGGGTGCTGCGCCGGCACGGGCTGCCGGTGCTGCCGCAGGACATCGGCTTCACGGTGGACGAGTTCGTCCGTGCCGTGGAGTTCGCCCCGGAGACCCGTCCCGGCCGCTACACGATCCTCGAACACCTCGACCTCAAGACCGAACAGATCAAGGACGCCTACGCCGACTATGTCAAGGCCATCGGTAGCTGAACTCAGACCGGTCGTGCACCCCGTGGGGGTCAAGGACCGGCGCAGCGGAGAGCACTGGATGGGACGCCTCTACATGCGTGAGGTGTCCCTGCGGGTCGACCGCTACCTGGTGAACACCAAGGTCACGCCCAACCAGCTCACGTACCTGATGACGGTGTGCGGTGTCCTCGCCGCCCCGGCACTGCTGGTGCCGGGCGTGTGGGGCGCGGTGCTCGGTGTCGTGGCGGTCCAGCTCTACCTGCTGCTGGACTGCGTCGACGGCGAGGTGGCCCGCTGGAAGCAGCAGTTCTCGCTCGGCGGGGTCTACCTGGACCGGGTCGGCGCCTACCTGACCGACGCGGCCGTCCTGGTCGGCCTCGGACTGCGCGCCGCCGACCTGTGGGGGAGCGGACGGATCGACTGGCTGTGGGCCTTCCTGGGCACCCTGGCCGCGCTCGGCGCCATCCTGATCAAGGCGGAGACGGACCTGGTCGGCGTGGCCCGCCACCAGGGCGGACTGCCCCCGGTCAAGGAGAGCGCCGCCGAACCGCGCTCCTCCGGCGTGGCGCTGGCCCGCCGGGCCGCCGCCGCGCTCAAGTTCCACCGGCTGATCCTCGGTATCGAGGCGTCCCTGCTGATCCTGGTCCTCGCGATCGTGGACCAGATACGGGGCGACCTGTTCTTCACCCGGCTCGGCACCGCCGTCCTGGCCGGCATCGCGCTCCTGCAGACCCTGCTGCACCTGGTGTCCGTCCTCGCCTCCAGCAGGCTGCGGTGAGCGGCATGACCACCTCGCCGAAGGTCGGGGCCGTCGTCATCACGATGGGCAACCGCCCCGACGAGCTGCGCGCGCTGCTCGACTCGGTGGCCGCGCAGGACGGCGACCCGGTCGAGGTCGTCGTCGTCGGCAACGGCTCGCCCGTCCCGGACGTCCCCGAGGGGGTCCGGACGATCGAGCTGCCGGAGAACCTCGGCATCCCCGGGGGGCGCAACGTCGGCATCGAGGCCTTCGGCCCCGGCGGCAGCGACGTCGACATCCTGCTCTTCCTCGACGACGACGGCCTGCTGGCGCGCACCGACACCGCCGAGCTGTGCCGCCGCGCCTTCACCGCCGACGAGAAGCTGGGCATCATCAGCTTCCGCATCGCCGATCCCGAGACCGGTGCCACCCAGCGCCGCCACGTGCCGCGGCTGCGGGCCTCCGACCCGATGCGCTCCTCCCGGGTCACCACCTTCCTGGGCGGGGCGAACGCCGCCCGCACGAAGGTCTTCGCCGAGGTCGGCGGGCTGCCGGACGAGTTCTTCTACGCCCATGAGGAAACCGACCTGGCGTGGCGGGCCCTCGACGCGGGCTGGATGATCGACTACCGGTCCGACATGGTGCTGTACCACCCCACCACCGCGCCCTCGCGGCACGCGGTCTACCACCGCATGGTCGCCCGCAACCGGGTCTGGCTGGCCCGCCGCAACCTGCCGGCCCCGCTCGTCCCGGTCTACCTGGGGGTGTGGATGCTCCTCACCCTCGCCCGGCGCCCCTCGCGCCCGGCCCTGAAGGCCTGGTTCGGCGGGTTCCGGGAAGGCTGGGCCACGCCGTGCGGACCGCGCCGGCCCATGCGGTGGCGTACCGTGTGGCGGCTCACCCGGCTGGGCCGGCCGCCGGTCATCTGACAAGCTCGTTGCCCGGCAGCACCGGCCGCACGCGGCCGGTGCCCGTGCCATGCCCGTCCATCCGCACAGGCTGCGCATCTCGAAGACGAAAGTATTCCCTTGTGAGTGAGACAACGCATGACGGCCCTGTCGCCCTCGGCGCGGCTTCGCCGCCCGACGAGGGCCTTCCGGCGGACCGGCTCGCCGCCAAGTACGGCCTGTCCGTCAGCGGCGCCCGGCCCACGCTCATCGAGTACGTACGCCAGCTGTGGGGCAGGCGCCACTTCATCCTCGCCTTCTCCCAGGCGAAGCTGACCGCCCAGTACAGCCAGGCCAAGCTCGGCCAGCTCTGGCAGGTGGTGACACCGCTGCTGAACGCGGCCGTGTACTACTTCATCTTCGGTGTCATCCTCAAGGCCAACCGCGGCCTGTCGCACGACACCTACCTGCCGTTCCTGGTCACCGGCGTGTTCGTCTTCACCTTCACGCAGAACTCGGTCATGGCCGGCGTCCGCGCCATCTCCGGCAACCTGGGCCTGGTGCGGGCCCTGCACTTCCCGCGGGCCTCGCTGCCGGTCTCCTTCGCGCTGCAGCAGCTCCAGCAGCTGCTGTTCTCGATGATCGTGCTGTTCGTCATGGTCATCGCCTTCGGCAGTCTCCCCGCCATGTCCTGGCTGCTGATCGTCCCGGCGCTGGTGCTGCAGTTCCTGTTCAACACGGGTCTGTCGCTGATCGTGGCCAGGATGGGCGCCAAGACGCCCGACCTGGCCCAGCTGATGCCGTTCATCATGCGGACCTGGATGTACGCGTCCGGCGTGATGTTCTCCATCGACAGCATGCTCAAGGGCCGGCCGGAGTGGTTCATCCGGCTGATGCAGGTCAACCCTGCCGCCGTCTACATGGACCTGATGCGCTTCGCGCTGATCGACGGCTACGGTGCCTCGCACCTCCCGCCGCACGTGTGGGCCGTCGCCCTGCTGTGGGCCGTGGTCTTCTTCGCCGGCGGTTTCGTGTACTTCTGGAAGGCCGAGGAGAGGTACGGACGTGGCTGAGCACAACAGCGGCCCGGACACCGCGCGCGAGGGCGGGGCCCGGATCCCCACCGTCATCGCGGACGAGCTGCACATCGTCTACCGCGTCAACGGCGCGAAGAGCGGCAGGGGCAGCGCCACCGCGGCCCTGAGCCGGATCCTGAAGCGGGGCTCGGACGACTCGGCGCGCGGGGTGCGCAAGGTGCACGCCGTCAAGGGTGTCTCCTTCGTGGCCTACCGCGGCGAGGCGATCGGCCTGATCGGTTCCAACGGTTCGGGCAAGTCCACCCTGCTGCGGGCCATCGCGGGCCTGCTCCCGGCCGAGAGGGGCAAGGTCTACACCGACGGCCAGCCCTCCCTGCTCGGCGTGAACGCGGCGCTGATGAACGACCTCACCGGCGAGCGCAACGTCATCCTCGGCGGCCTGGCCATGGGGATGTCCCGCGAGGAGATCAAGGCGCGCTACCAGGAGATCGTGGACTTCTCGGGCATCAACGAGAAGGGCGACTTCATCACGCTGCCGATGCGGACGTACTCCTCCGGCATGGCGGCGCGCCTGCGGTTCTCCATCGCCGCCGCCAAGGACCACGACGTCCTCATGATCGACGAGGCGCTGGCCACCGGCGACCGCAAGTTCCAGCAGCGCTCGGAGGAACGCATCCGTGAGCTGCGCAAGGAAGCGGGCACCGTGTTCCTGGTCAGCCACAACAACAAGTCGATCCGGGACACCTGCGACCGGGTGCTGTGGCTGGAACGCGGGGAACTGCGGATGGACGGGCCCACCGGCGAGGTGCTCAAGGAGTACGAGAAGTTCACGGGTAAATAGACGGACGCGGTGGCGGGGCCCCGCCGGAACTCTTCCGGCGGGGCCCCTTCGTCCGTAAAGGAACCGTCAACTCGTACGCTGCTTAGGAATCTTGAACGGGATCGGTGTGTTGTTGTGATGTGCAGGACACCCCCCCTGCGACCCGCATCGTTGTACAACGTAAGCTGTACCGGTCCCGGAAAGCGGCATGTGGGGAGATAATGCGCGACACCCTCCGTCAGGGCCGCTGCCCGGAGGGCCGGGCGGCGTGTCCGAAATAGTGTGTGTCGGGTCGGCAGTGTAGAACGGGAGATGTGACGGCAATGGCTACGGAAACTCCCCTGCTCACCGCAGCATGTGCCGTCCATGCGCCGGGCAGCGGACGATGACCGGGGCGACCACGGCGCTCGACCCGGAACGCGCCACACTCGGCAAGGCCGCGGGTGAGAACTTCCCCGTGGCGCCCTTCTTCCTGCCCCGCGCCTGGCGCACCGACCTGATGGCCGTCTACGGCTTCGCACGTCTGGTCGACGACATCGGCGACGGCGACCTGGCCCCCGGCGGCGCCGACGCACGGCTGCTCGGTGTGCCGCCCGAGGAGGCCGAGGACCGCCTCGTCCTCCTCGATGCCTTCGAGGCCGACCTGCGCCGCGTCTTCGACGGCACCCCGCGCCACCCCCTGCTGCGCCGCCTGCAGCCCACCGTCCGCCGCCGCGCCCTGACCCCCGAGCCGTTCCTCGGGCTGATCGCCGCCAACCGCCAGGACCAGCTCGTCACCCGGTACGAGACCTACGACGACCTGCTGGCCTACTGCGAGCTGTCCGCCAACCCCGTCGGCCGTCTCGTCCTCGCCGTCACCGGCACCTCGACCCCCGAGCGGATCCGCCGCTCCGACGCGGTCTGCACCGCCCTGCAGATCGTCGAGCACCTCCAGGACGTCGCGGAGGACATGGGACGCGACCGCATCTATCTGCCCGCCTCGGACATGAAACGCTTTCACGTCCGGGAGGCGGATCTCGCCACGCCCACCGCGGGCGCGTCGGTGCGCGCACTGGTCGCGTACGAAGCCGAACGCGCCCGTGAACTCCTGAATGAAGGCGCCCCCCTGGTGGGTAGCGTCCACGGCAGGCTGAAGCTGCTGCTCGCGGGGTTCGTGGCGGGGGGGAGGGCGGCGCTCCGCGCGATCGCCGCCGCCGAACACGACGTACTTCCCGGCCCGCCCAAGCCCGGCAAGCTCCAGTTGCTGCGCGAGGTGGGCGTGACTCTGCGAGGAGAGGGGTGATCCGGGCCGTGGAGTCGGAACAGCACGCGTCCGCACCGGTACTCGCCGCCTACAGCTACTGCGAGGCCGTCACCGGACAGCAGGCCCGCAACTTCGCCTACGGCATCCGGCTGCTGCCGGCGCCCAAGCGGCGCGCCATGTCGGCCCTGTACGCGTTCTCGCGGCGCGTCGACGACATCGGCGACGGCGCGCTGGCGGGCGACGTCAAGGAGGCCCGGCTCCAGGACACGCGGGCCCTGCTCGGCCGCATCCGCGACGGAGCGGTCGAGGACGACGACACCGATCCCGTCGCCGTCGCGCTCGCCCACGCGGCCCGCACCTTCCCGATCCCGCTCGGCGGCCTGGACGAACTCATCGACGGCGTCCTCGCGGACGTCCGCGGCGAGACCTACGAGACCTGGGACGACCTGAAGGTCTACTGCAGGTGCGTCGCCGGCGCCATCGGACGGCTCTCCCTCGGTGTGTTCGGCACCGAGCCCGGCGCGCGCGGCGCAGAGCGCGCCCCCGAGTACGCCGACACGCTGGGCCTGGCGCTGCAACTGACCAACATCCTGCGCGACGTGCGCGAGGACGCCGAGGGCGGCCGCACCTACCTGCCCGCCGACGACCTCGCCAAGTTCGGCTGCTCGGCCGGTTTCGACGGGCCCACCCCGCCGGAGGGCTCCGACTTCGCGGGCCTCGTCCACTTCGAAGTGCGCCGCGCCCGCGCCCTGTTCGCCGAGGGCTACCAGCTGCTGCCCATGCTGGACCGGCGCAGCGGCGCCTGCGTCGCCGCCATGGCCGGCATCTACCGCCGCCTGCTCGACCGCATCGCACGCGAACCCGAGGCCGTGCTGCGCGGCCGGGTCTCCCTGCCCGGCCGGGAGAAGGCCTACGTCGCCGTGCGCGGCCTGTCCGGCCTGGACACCCGGCACGTGACCCGGCAGGCCGTCAGGAGGCGCGCCTGATGGCCCAGGCCGACCACGAACAGCAGCAGGGCGACGAACCGCGGGCAACCCCGCACCGCCCCACGGCGTCACTGACGGCGACGGCCGGCCGGGGAGCACGCGCCCACCGCGGCGGACGGACAGGGGAGGGCGCACGATGACGGACGGGACGCGACCGGGCGGACCACTCGCGGCGGCGGTGCCGGGGCGGCACGCCGTCGTCGTCGGCGGCGGCCTCGCCGGGGTGACCGTCGCGCTCGCCCTCGCCGACGCCGGGGTGCGCGTGACGCTCCTCGAAGGCCGGCCCCGCCTTGGCGGACTCGCCTTCTCCTTCCGGCGCGGCGACCTCACCGTCGACAACGGACAGCACGTCTACCTGCGCTGCTGCACCGCCTACCGCTGGTTCCTCGAACGCATCGGGGGCGCCGCGCTCGCCCCGCTGCAGGACCGGCTCGACGTGCCCGTCCTCGACGCCGGCAGACCCGAGGGACGCCGGCTCGGCAGACTGCGCCGCGACGCACTGCCCGTGCCCCTGCACCTCGGGCGCAGCCTGGCCACCTACCCGCACCTCTCGCTCGCCGAGCGCGCCCGCGTCGGCCGCGCCGCACTCGCCCTCAAGGCACTGGACCCGGCCGACCCCGCCCTCGACTCCCAGGACTTCGGGAGCTGGCTGGCCGCGCACGGCCAGTCGGCCCGTGCCGTCGAGGCACTGTGGGACCTCGTGGGGGTCGCCACCCTCAACGCGGTCGCCTCCGACGCCTCACTGGGGCTGGCCGCGATGGTGTTCAAGACCGGTCTGCTGTCCGACCCGGGCGCCGCCGACATCGGCTGGGCCCGCGTCCCGCTGGGCGAACTGCACGACCGCCTCGCCCGCAAGGCGCTCGACTCCGCGGGCGTCCGTACCGAGGTCCGTACACGCGTCACCTCCGTCTCCACCAACGAGAACGGCGGCTGGAGCGTCCAGGTTCCCGGCGAGACGCTGCGGGCCGACACGGTCGTCCTCGCCGTGCCCCAGCGCGAGGCCCACGGCCTGCTGCCGCCCGGCGCCCTCGACGCCCCCGAACGGCTGCTCGACATCGGCACGGCACCGATCCTCAACGTGCACGTCGTCTACGACCGCAAGGTCCTCGCCCGGCCCTTCGTCGCCGCCCTCGGCACACCGGTGCAGTGGGTCTTCGACCGCACCGAGGCCTCCGGACTGCGCCAGGGCCAGTACCTCGCCCTGTCCCAGTCGGTGGCCCACGACGAGATCGACGCCCCCGTCTCCGTACTGCGCGAGCGCTACCTGCCCGAGCTGCGGCGGCTGCTGCCGCGGGCGCGCGGCGCCGAGGTGAAGGACTTCTTCGTGACCCGGGAGCGCACGGCCACGTTCGCCCCCACCCCCGGCGTGGGCCGGCTGCGCCCCGGCGCACGCACCAAGGCTCCCGGCCTGTACCTGGCCGGCGCGTGGACCGCCACCGGATGGCCCGCGACCATGGAGAGCGCCGTCCGCAGCGGCGTGAGCGCCGCGGACGCCGCCCTGCGCGCCCTGGGCCGGCCCCGTCCGAGCCGCCTCTTCACTGCGCCGGAGGCGGCCCCCCGCACCTTCCCCGGGGACACCCCCCGGGGTCCCGGCCGACAACCGGGAGAGACCGGCGCCGCCCAGCGAGGGGGGATCCGGTGAAGGCCGCCCACCAGCCCACCGCGGCCCCCCGCACCGCCGGTACCGCGACAAGAGGAGAGACTGTGCCCACTGTGCCCCCGGCCGCTCGGCAGACCGCGGTGGACGTGACCGCGCTGTTGGAGCGCGGACGGACCCTGGCCACTCCGGTCCTGCGGGAGGCCGTGGACCGCCTGGCCCCTCCGATGGACACCGTCGCCGCCTACCACTTCGGCTGGATCGACGCCGCCGGCAACCCGGCGGACGGCGACGGCGGCAAGGCCGTGCGCCCCGCCCTCGCGGTGCTCTCCGCCGAGGTCACCGGCGCCGCACCCGAGGCCGGAGTGCCCGGCGCGGTCGCCGTCGAACTCGTCCACAACTTCTCCCTGCTGCACGACGACCTCATGGACGGCGACGAACAGCGCCGCCACCGCGACACCGTCTGGAAGGTGCACGGCCCCGCCCAGGCCATCCTCGTCGGCGACGCCCTGTTCGCCCTCGCCAACGAGGTCCTGCTGGAGCTGGGCACCGTCGAGGCCGGCCGCGCCGCCCGCCGCCTGACCACCGCCACCCGCGCCCTGATCGACGGCCAGGCGCAGGACATCTCCTACGAGCACCGCGACCGGGTCAGCGTCGCCGAGTGCCTGGAGATGGAGGGCAACAAGACCGGCGCCCTGCTCGCCTGCGCCTGCTCCATCGGCGCGGTGCTCGGCGGCGCCGACGACGAGACCGCCGACACGCTCGAGAAGTACGGCCACCACCTCGGCCTGGCCTTCCAGGCCGTCGACGACCTCCTCGGCATCTGGGGCGACCCGGAGGCCACCGGCAAACAGACCTGGAGCGACCTGCGCCAGCGCAAGAAGTCCCTGCCGGTGGTGGCCGCGCTCGCGGCGGGCGGCGACGCTTCCGAGCGGCTCGGCGAGATCCTCGCCGCCGACGCCAAGAGCAGCGACTTCGCGAACTTCTCCGAGGAGGAGTTCGCGGCCCGCGCCGCCCTCATCGAGGAGGCGGGCGGCCGGGAGTGGACCGCCCAGGAGGCGCGCCGTCAGC
Source organism: Streptomyces sp. NPDC006743 (assembly GCF_040703815.1). Classification (NCBI taxonomy): domain Bacteria; kingdom Bacillati; phylum Actinomycetota; class Actinomycetes; order Kitasatosporales; family Streptomycetaceae; genus Streptomyces; species Streptomyces sp. NPDC006743. Next base: position 67,517 of record NZ_JBEYJA010000044.1, read on the forward strand.
ACACCATCGCCATCGAAGCCCTCGACTCCGTGAACATGCCCGACCGGGTCAGGTCCGCGTTCACGGCGCTCGCCGACTTCGTCGTCGTACGAAAGAGATGATCACTATCGGAACCACCCTCGCGTAGTCGCCGGCCGGTGCCGAAAGGTTTCAGGCACCGGTCGACGGCGGACCCACAGCAGCACGACTTGCACGACTGCACGAAGGGGAAGCCATGACAGCGACGACCGACGGAAGCACCGGGGCCGCACTGCCGACCCGCGCTGCCGCGGCCAGCGAAAGCGTACTCACCACCCCCGTGACGGCCGGGGTACAAGAAGCCGCCGCACACGCCACCCGGCGTGCCACCGACTTCCTGCTCGCCCAGCAGGACGCCGAGGGCTGGTGGAAGGGCGACCTCGAGACGAACGTCACGATGGACGCCGAGGACCTGCTCCTGCGCCAGTTCCTGAACATCGCCGACGAGGAGACCACCCGCGCCGCCGCGCTCTTCATCCGCGGCGAGCAGCGCGAGGACGGCACCTGGGCCACCTTCTACGGCGGCCCCGGCGAACTGTCCACCACCATCGAGGCCTACGTCGCCCTCCGCCTGGCCGGCGACGCGCCCGGGGCGCCGCACATGGCGAAGGCCTCGGCCTGGATCCGCGCGCAGGGCGGCATCGCCGCCTCCCGCGTCTTCACCCGGATCTGGCTCGCCCTGTTCGGCTGGTGGAAGTGGGAAGACCTGCCGGAGATGCCACCGGAGCTGATCTGGTTCCCCGACTGGATGCCGCTCAACATCTACGACTTCGGCTGCTGGGCCCGGCAGACCATCGTGCCGCTCACCATCGTCTCGGCCAAGCGCCCGGTGCGCCCCGCGCCGTTCCCGCTGGACGAGCTGCACACCGACCCGCGGCACCCCAACCCGCCCCGGCCGCTCGCCCCGGCGGCCAGCTGGGACGGCGTCTTCCAGCGCCTGGACAAGGGCCTGCAGGCCTTCCGCAAGGTCGCGCCGAAGCGGCTGCGCAGGGCCGCGATGAACGCCGCCGTGCGCTGGATCATCGAACGCCAGGAGAACGACGGCTGCTGGGGCGGCATCCAGCCGCCCGCCGTCTACTCCGTCATCGCCCTGCACCTGATGGGCTACGACCTCAACCATCCGGTGATGCGCGCGGGCCTGGAGTCGCTGGACCGTTTCGCGGTCCGGCGCGAGGACGGCGCCCGCATGATCGAGGCCTGCCAGTCCCCGGTGTGGGACACCTGCCTGGCCACCATCGCGCTCGCCGACGCCGGCCTGCCCGCCGACCACCCGCAGCTGGTGAAGGCCGCGGACTGGATGCTCGGTGAACAGATCGTGCGCCCCGGCGACTGGTCGGTGCGCCGCCCCGGACTGCCGCCGGGCGGCTGGGCGTTCGAGTTCCACAACGACAACTACCCCGACATCGACGACACCGCCGAGGTGGTCCTCGCGCTGCGCCGGGTCCGCCACCACGACCCGGAACGCGTCGACAAGGCCATCGGCCGGGGGGTGCGCTGGAACCTCGGGATGCAGTCGAAGAACGGCGCCTGGGGCGCGTTCGACGTCGACAACACCAGTCCCTTCCCCAACCGCCTGCCGTTCTGCGACTTCGGCGAGGTCATCGACCCGCCGTCGGCCGACGTCACCGCGCACGTGGTGGAGATGCTCGCCGTCGAGGGCCTGGCCCACGACCCGCGCACCCGGCGCGGCATCCAGTGGCTGCTCGCCGAACAGGAGGCGGACGGCTCGTGGTTCGGCCGCTGGGGCGTCAACTACATCTACGGCACCGGCTCCGTCGTACCCGCGCTGACCGCGGCCGGCCTGCCCGGCTCCCACCCGGCGATCCGCCGCGCGGTGGCCTGGCTGGAGCGCGTGCAGAACGACGACGGCGGCTGGGGCGAGGACCTGCGCTCCTACCGGTACAGCAGGGAGTGGAGCGGCAGGGGCGCCTCCACCGCCTCGCAGACCGCGTGGGCGCTGATGGCCCTGCTCGCGGCGGGGGAGCGGGAGTCCGAGGCGGTCGAGCGCGGCATCCAGTGGCTGGCCGGCACCCAGCGGGAGGACGGCTCGTGGGACGAGCCGTACTTCACCGGCACCGGCTTCCCCTGGGACTTCTCCATCAACTACCACCTGTACCGGCAGGTGTTCCCGCTCACCGCGCTCGGCCGCTACGTCCACGGTGATCCCTTCGCCGGCAAGACGCCGGGCGACCGGCCCCGCGTCGAGGCGCAGGGCAGCTGATGAGAACCCAGCCCGCCCCGGACCCGCTGCTGATCGCCTGCGCGCTCGGCATCGAGCACTTCGCCCTGCGCAGCGGCGACCGCGGCGCGCGGCGGGCGGGCCGGCGCGCGGGAGGCGGTCCGGAGCGGTACCGGGCCGGAGGGCCGGTGGACATCCTGCGCACCGGCATGGGCCCCCGGGCGGCGGAACGCTCCGTCACCCGGGCCCTCGCCGGGCCCGCGCTGGCCCGGGCCGCCGTGCTGGCCACGGGCTTCTGCGCCGGCCTCGCCCCGGGCATGCACCCCGGCGACCTCGTCGTCGCCGAGGAGACCCGGGACCCGCGCGGGACCGTCGCCTGCGTCGGCACCGAACTGCTGGTGAAGGAACTCACCCGCGCCCTGCCCGGCCGCACCGTCCACACCGGGCCCGTCACCGGCTCCGACCACGTGGTGCGCGGTCCCGAGCGGTCCGACCTGCGCGCCACCGGCGCGATCGCGGTCGACATGGAGTCGGCGGCCACGCTGCTGAGCGCCGTCCGCGCCGGCGAGCGCCCGGTCGCGGCCGTCCGGGTGGTCGTGGACGCCCCGGAACACGAACTCGTACGCATCGGCACGGTGCGCGGCGGCATATCCGCCGTCCGCGTTCTCCGCGCCGTCCTTCCTACTTTCTTCGAATGGCACCGTAATGTGCTGCTCCCCAGGAGGTGAGCCAGATGGCCATGCCACTGCGCCAGTCCATCAAGGTCGCTACATATCTGGCCGAACAGAAGCTGCGCAAGCGGGACAAGTTCCCGCTGATCGTGGAGCTTGAGCCGCTCTTCGCCTGCAACCTGAAGTGCGAGGGCTGCGGCAAGATCCAGCACCCGGCCGGAGTGCTCAAGCAGCGCATGCCGGTCGCCCAGGCCGTGGGCGCGGTGCTGGAGTCGGGTGCGCCGATGGTGTCCATCGCGGGCGGAGAGCCCCTGATGCACCCTCACATCGACGAGATCGTGCGCCAGTTGGTGGCCAAGCGGAAGTATGTCTTCCTGTGCACCAACGCCATGCTGCTGCGCAAGAAGATGGACAAGTTCAAGCCGTCCCCCTACTTCGCCTTCGCCGTGCACATCGACGGCCTGCGCGAGCGGCACGACGAGTCGGTGGCCAAGGAGGGCGTGTTCGACGAGGCCGTGGCGGCCATCAAGGAGGCCAAGCGGCGCGGCTTCCGGGTGACCACCAACTCCACCTTCTTCAACACCGACACCCCGCAGACCATCATCGAGGTCCTCAACTTCCTCAACGACGACCTCAAGGTCGACGAGATGATGATCTCGCCCGCCTACGCCTACGAGAAGGCGCCCGACCAGGAGCACTTCCTCGGCGTCGAGCAGACCCGCGAGCTGTTCAGGAAGGCCTTCTCCGGCGGCAACCGGCTGCGCTGGCGGCTCAACCACTCGCCGCTGTTCCTCGACTTCCTCGAGGGCAAGGTCGACTTCCCGTGCACCGCCTGGGCGATCCCGAACTACTCCCTCTTCGGCTGGCAGCGCCCCTGCTACCTGATGAGCGACGGCTACGTCCCGACGTACCGCGAACTCATCGAGAAGACCGACTGGGACAAGTACGGCCGCGGCAAGGACCCGCGCTGCGCCAACTGCATGGCGCACTGCGGCTACGAGCCCACCGCCGTCCTGGCCACCATGGGGTCCCTGAAGGAGTCCCTGCGCGCCATGCGCGAGACCGTCTCCGGAAACCGGGACTGACCCGGTGACGGCCGTTTCCTTGGGCCTTCCCGAGGTACCGGCCCGGCCGGTCGCCGAGCGGCGCGTGTCGCGGCGGATCCAGGTCGGGCCGGTGGCCGTCGGGGGCGGGGCCCCGGTGTCGGTGCAGTCGATGACGACGACGCGTACGTCGGACGTCGGTGCGACGTTGCAGCAGATCGCGGAGCTGACGGCGTCGGGCTGTCAGATCGTGCGGGT
>NZ_JBEYJA010000045.1:0-69438 GCF_040703815.1 Streptomyces sp. NPDC006743
CGCTCCCGCAGCCCCGAAAGATCATCGCGCCCAACGGCCACGGTCCTCGCAACTCCCACAGATCGCGGGTGTTGCGAGGACCGTTAGAACCCAAGTTCGGCCGGGGCCCTTGCGCGTGTACGGGCGCACCGCCTGCGCGTTCACCCGTGGCGCCCGTCAGAGCAGTTTGCGCGCGGCCCTTCTCAGGTCGTACTCGTGGATGATCGCCTTGGCGTGGCCGTACGCGAGGTTGTGCTCCTGGCGGAGCCAGCTGAGCCGCTCCTCGAAGCAGAGGGCGGGGCCTTCCTCGACGGTGCGCAGCCAGTCGGAGACCTCACGACCGGTGCACTGGGGGATGCGGGCGAGCAGATTGCGGTGGGTCTCTTCGGAGAAGACTTGGGACATCGGCGCCTCCGGACGCTTTCGAAGCCGGTCCTTCACGTCACCGTGCCTGAGCGGCGCCGCGTTGGCAACAGTCCGGGTGCGGCGCGTAGTCTCGCGGCGTGGTGGACACGACATCTCTGACCCGGGCAGTGGATCACTTCGCCGACCGTCTGAGGGCGGCTCCGCAGAGCCGGCTCCAGCGCGCGGGCGCCGCCGAGGCGCTGGGGCTGGCCAGGGAGTTCGCCCGGCGGGCGCAACTGCTGGAGGACCCCGGGGCCGAGCCGCGCGAGATGCCCGACGCCGGGATGTTCGCGGCGGCGGACCAGGTGACCGTCGCCGGACACGATCTGGCGCTCCTGCTCACCAGCGACGCCGAGGTCGAGGAGGCGGTACGGCTGGTGGAGGAGGCACAGAAACGCGCGGGCGTGTGACCGCCCGCGCGAGCAGGACACCGGATCAGCCCCTCAGAGCGAGGCGATGACCCGGTCCGCCAGGATGTACACGTTCTCCTCGCCGCAGGCGAAGGTCAGGGTGTAGGCGCCCGACACGCCCGAGCCGCCCAGCAGCACCGGGGACTCGCCCGCCTGCAGCGCCGCGGCCAGCCGTTCCGCGGTCTCGCGGTGGCCCGGGGTCATGCACAGCGTCGTACCGTCGGCGAAGACGTAGACGTCGAGGGTGCCCAGCGGGCCCGGGCGGACGTCGGCCAGCGCGACCCGCTCGTCGGCCAGCTCCTCCAGCGTGGCGACGGTGCGCTCGTGGTCGCCCACGACCGGAGAGGGGTGCGGGGTGAAGTCCGGGTGCGAGGGGTGGCGGCGGCGGGCCGCGGCCAGCTCAGGGGAGTCGCCCGCGGTGCCCGCGGCCGGGTCCTTGCCGGACAGACCGGAGAACTCGTCGGCCTCCGCGCCGGACTCGGTCACCGGCTCCAGGTACTCCAGGCCGGCCAGGTCGGCCTGGCGCGGCAGGAACAGCTCGCTGTCGGGCAGTCCGAGCAGGGACGGGGTGTCGGCGGCGTCCCGCGCCTCCTGGGCGGCCCAGAAGGCGCGCGCCTCGGCGAGTTCCCGCTCCCGCTCCTCCGCGAGCGCCTGGACCACCGCGGTGCGTATCTGCTCGGTGTCGGCGTGCCCGCGGGCGGCGGGCAGCAGGGCGCGCGCGGTGACGGCGTGGTTCTCGGCGAGCTGGTTCTGCAGGGCCGTGACCTGGCGGCGCAGGGCGAAGAGGGTGCGCAGGACGGCGACGCCCACGGCGCCGGTGGCGGCCGTGGTGACCAGCAGGGCGATGGGCATGGCGCTCACTGACGTACTCCCGGGTTCATGGTCGACCCCCGACTTCCTACATCAGCTTGAAGGGTGGACTATCAAGCTGTCAGTGCGTAACGTCACGAAACGGACAGGAATGTGGCGTGCGGGACGCTTGAGCCGCCAGTGGGGCCATCGCTGACCTGCGGAGATCTCCTCCCCGAGGGAGATAGGTCACACTCTGGGGGAGATTGGATCACAGAACGGCCCGGAATCCGCGAGTTTTCCGGATTCCGGGCCGTTCGTTCACGGTGGGTGCTATGGCGGCCACTGACGGTGCATCAAGTGGCCGTGCGGGTGGGGCGGAAGGGTCAGCTGAGGCGCTCGACGACCATCGCCATGCCCTGGCCGCCGCCGACGCACATCGTCTCCAGACCGAACTGCTTGTCGTGCCACTGCAGGGAGTTGATCAGCGTGCCGGTGATGCGCGCGCCGGTCATGCCGAACGGGTGGCCGACCGCGATGGCGCCGCCGTTGACGTTGAGCTTGTCGAGGTCGATGCCGAGGTCGCGGTAGGAGGGGATCACCTGGGCGGCGAACGCCTCGTTGATCTCCACCAGGTCGATGTCGTCGATGGTCAGACCGGCCCGCCGCAGCGCCTGCCTGCTGGCCTCGACCGGGCCGAGGCCCATGATCTCCGGGGACAGGCCGGAGACGCCGGTGGAGACGATCCGGGCGAGCGGGGTCAGGCCCAGCTCACGGGCCTTGGTGTCGGACATGATGACGAGCGCGGCGGCGCCGTCGTTGAGCGGGCAGCAGTTTCCGGCGGTGACCAGGCCGTCGGGGCGGAAGACCGGCTTGAGCCCGGCCACGCCCTCCATGGTCACGCCGGCGCGCGGGCCGTCGTCCTTGCCGACGACCGTGCCGTCGGGCAGCGTCACCGGGGTGATCTCCCGCTCCCAGAAGCCGTTCTTGATGGCCTGCTCGGCCAGGTTCTGCGAGCGGATGCCGAACTCGTCCATGTCCTGGCGGGTGACGCCCTTGAGCCGGGCCAGGTTCTCGGCGGTCTGGCCCATCGCGATGTAGGCGTCCGGGACCAGGCCGTCCTCGCGCGGGTCGTGCCAGGTCGTGCCCTCCTGCTCGGCGACGGCGGCGGTACGGGCCTCCGCCTCGGCGAAGAACGGGTTGTGCGTGTCCGGCAGGCTGTCGGAGTTGCCCTTGGTGAAGCGGGAGACCATCTCGACACCGGCCGAGATGAACACGTCGCCCTCGCCCGCCTTGATGGCGTGCAGCGCCATGCGGGAGGTCTGCAGCGAGGAGGAGCAGTAGCGGGTGATCGTGCAGCCGGGCAGGTGGTCCATGCCCATCTGCACGGCGACGATCCGGCCGAGGTTGTTGCCCTGCTCGCCGCCGGGCAGACCGCAGCCGAGCATCAGGTCGTCGATGTCCCGCGGGTCCAGCTCGGGGACCTTGGCGAGCGCGGCCTGGATGATCGTGGCGGTGAGGTCGTCCGGGCGCAGGTCCTTGAGGGAGCCCTTGAAGGCGCGGCCGATGGGCGAGCGGGCGGTCGAGACGATGACGGCTTCGGGCATCACGGCTCCACGGGAGGGGGAGAGGACGGGCAGGGCTGGATGGGAAGTTACCCGTACGTATGGTCCTGGTCACGGGGATGGCGGTGTGACCCTGACCGCAGTTTTCTAAGCGCTTGCTTTGCTGGGCGGCGGACGATCGGCGCGAGGGTGCCGCGCCGCCGGGCCGCCGGTCCACGGCGGCGCGCTCACGCCGAGGGGGTGACCTGGGCCGGGCCGGGTTCCGTGACCCGCCGGCGCCGGCGGCGTTTGAGGAGGGCCCAGGGGCCGCGCGGGCCGGTCGGCATCGCGGCCGCGACCTCCGTGCCCGCCTCGGACGCCGCCTCCGCCGCCGCCCGCGCCACCGGCAGGAAGCCCTCGCGCCGCGACACGTCCGGCCGTTCCTCCTCCGCCGGCCACAGACCGAGCGCCGCGCACACCGTCGGCAGCACCGCCATCGCCGCCGTGGCGTACCCCTCGGCGGACGGGTGGTAGTTGTCGGGGCCGAACAGCTCGCGCGGGTTGGCCGCGAACTCCGGGCCCAGCAGGTCGCCCAGCGACACGGTGCGGCCGCCCTGCTCCACCACCCCGATCGTCTGCGCCGCCGCCAGTTGCCGTGAGGCGCGCCGGGCCAGGTAGCGCAGCGGCTGCTGCACCGGCTCGATCGTGCCCAGGTCGGGGCAGGTGCCGACCACCACTTCCGCCCCGGCCGTGCGCAGCCGCCGTACCGCCGCCGACAGATGGCGCACCGAACGCGTCGGCGGCATCCGGTGGGTGACGCCGTTCGCGCCGATCATGATCACGCAGACGTCCGGCACCTGGTCCGGGCCGGCCAGCACCAGGGCCACCTGGCGGTCCAGGTCGTCGGAGCGGGCGCCGGGCACCGCGACGTTGCGCAGCCGCACCGGACGCTCGGCCACCGCCGCCAGTCCGGACGCCAGCAGCGCGCCCGGGGTCTGCCCCGCCCGGTGGACGCCCTGCCCCGCGGCCGTGGAGTCACCGAGCATGGTCAGCCGCAGCGGCGGTGCGCCGGGGGTGTCGTAGACCTGGCCGTACAGACCGGCGGCGACCGGTACGTGGTTGTCCGTGCCGTTGCCCACATGGCGCCTGGCCATCTGCACCTCGGCCACCAGCAGCCCCACGGCGGCGGCCCCGACCAGCCCCAGCCCGCCGCCCCCGTACGCCGCGCCGGCCGCGATCCGCCGGGCCACCCGCGCCCTCGACATGCTCGTCATGCCGCCGCCACCTCCCGCATAGCCGTCCACCCAGTGCTTGCCCCGTACCGACCGTCGCCCAATCTCGACAGGGAGTGAACAGCCGCCCCGGGCGCAGTCCCAGCCTTTAGGCTGGCGGAACCACCACGACCACACCTTTTGCAGCGACCGGAGACAACGGTGCGATTCCACGACTCGATGATCAGCCTCGTCGGCAACACCCCGCTGGTACGGCTCAACAGCGTCACCAAGGGCATCAAGGCGACCGTCCTGGCCAAGGTCGAGTACTTCAACCCGGGCGGCTCCGTGAAGGACCGCATCGCCCTGCGCATGATCGAGGCGGCCGAGCAGAGCGGCGAGCTGAAGCCGGGGGGCACGATCGTCGAGCCGACCAGCGGGAACACCGGGGTGGGACTTGCCATCGTGGCCCAGCAGAAGGGCTACAAGTGCATCTTCGTCTGCCCGGACAAGGTCTCCACCGACAAGATCAACGTGCTGCGCGCCTACGGCGCGGAGGTCGTGGTGTGCCCGACGGCCGTGGCGCCCGAGCACCCGGACTCCTACTACAACGTCTCCGACCGCCTCGTGCGGGAGACCCCCGGCGCCTGGAAGCCCGACCAGTACTCCAACCCCCACAACCCGCTCTCGCACTATCACTCCACCGGCCCCGAGCTGTGGGAGCAGACCGAGGGGAAGATCACCCACTTCGTGGCGGGCGTCGGCACCGGCGGCACCATCTCCGGCACCGGCCGCTACCTCAAGGACGTCAGCGACGGCCGGGTCAAGGTCGTCGGCGCCGACCCCGAGGGCTCGGTGTACTCCGGCGGCTCCGGGCGGCCGTACCTCGTCGAGGGCGTCGGTGAGGACTTCTGGCCCACCGCCTACGACCGGGACGTGGCCGACGAGATCGTCGCCGTCTCCGACAAGGACTCCTTCCAGATGACCCGCCGCCTGGCCAAGGAGGAGGGCCTGCTGGTCGGCGGCTCCTGCGGCATGGCGGTCGTCGCGGCGCTGGAGGTGGCCGAGCGGCTCGGCCCGGACGACGTCGTCGTGGTGCTGCTGCCCGACAGCGGGCGCGGGTACCTCTCGAAGATCTTCAACGACGAGTGGATGGCCGACTACGGCTTCCTGGAGGACGAGGGCCCGAGCGCCCGCGTCGGCGACGTGCTCAGCGACAAGGAGGGCGGCTCCATCCCCTCCCTCGTCCACATGCACCCGGACGAGACGGTCGGTCAGGCCATCGAGGTGCTGCGGGAGTACGGCGTCTCGCAGATGCCCATCGTGAAGCCGGGCGCCGGGCACCCCGACGTCATGGCCGCCGAGGTGGTCGGCTCCGTCGTCGAACGAGAGCTGCTGGACGCCCTGTTCACCAAGCGGGCCTCGCTGGAGGACCCGCTGGAGAAGCACCTGTGCGCCCCGCTGCCGCAGGTCGGCTCGGGCGAGCCGGTCGCCGACCTCATGACGGTGCTCGGCACCGCGGACGCGGCGATCGTCCTGGTGGAGGGCAAGCCGACCGGCGTGGTCAGCCGTCAGGACCTGCTGGCCTTCCTCGCCAAGGGCGGCAAGCAGTAGCGGACGCCCGCCGCGAGCAGGAGGGACGCCCGGTGAACGGGGGCGGCCCGGTCCAGGGGAACGCGCGGTGACCTGCGGCCGAGGGGCGGTCGCGCAAGCGCTACGCGGGTGTCACGTGCCCGCAGCACCCGCTTAACACGCGTCCGGCACAGTGGTGGTTGTCGGCAGGGAGGCGGGGCCACCGCCCGGGCGTCACGACACGCTCCGGGAAGGCACTTCCTCCGGGCCGGCGACCCGATACGGCGTCAAGGACAACCGGAGCGGCTCCCGGACCTCCATGGACGCCCCGGACGCAGGGCCCGGCCTGACCCGGCCCGCGTCCCCCGCGGGGACCGCCGTCGTCCCGCCCCCCAGTGCTGGGGGTGCGGCGGTCCCCGCGCACCTCTCCTGCGCCGGTCCCGCGCACCTTCCCCGGCGGCGCTGCGCGGGCCGGCGGCCGCGCAGCGTGCCTGCCGGGGTCAGCTGCCTGCCGTGCCTGCCTGGTGTCAGTCGTCCCAGTCGTCGTTCCCGGAGGGGCGGTGGCGCCGGCCGAAGAGGCCCGGGTTCGTCCGGGCGGCCTGGACGGCGTTGACGCCGACGATCCCGGCCCAGGCGACGATCAGGCCGGGCAGGTGGGCGGTGCCGGCACCGATGGCGGAGAGCGGCACGGCCAGCACCAGGGAGACGATGCCGAAGCCGAAACGCTCGCCGAAGGAGTCGGTGGCCCGGGGCGAGCGGGCGCCGCGGGTCGCCGTCATCTGCTGCTCGGCGAGGTGACGCCGCAGGCGGCGCTCCACGGCGCCGTCGATGCGCTGGTCGACCTTCTCCAGGAACGAGTCGACCAGCGCGGACTCGTACTCGGCGCCCAGTTCCCCGCGGGCCTGCAGGGTGGCGTTGAGTTCCTTCTTCAGATCGGTGTCCCGCGTGTCCATTCCGGTCATGCCGACCAGGCTAGGCAGCGCGGCGGCCCGGCGCACTGGGGCTAGCCCCCCTGCCCGCCGGGGGCCGGCCGCCGTCGGCGTCACCCGGACTGCGGCTGCGGTGGGCACGCCGACGGCGGTGGCCGTCGCAACGGCCCCGGGTCGGGGCCGGTCCGCGGTCGCAGGGGTCGCGCGCACCGCGTCCGTCCAGGATCAGCACGCAGACGGTCACGCACCGCGCCGACCGGGCGACACTTGGTGGTACTTGGTGGTTTCCTTGCCCGGCCTGTATGACTTCATGCAGAGTTCTTGGTGTCTGAATACCAACTGGTCGGGGAGTACTCTCCCGGGGCGTCGACGACTTCTGGAGGGGGAGCACGTCATGAGCGTGACCGACAGCCCTGCCGCACGGCTGCAGGCGCTCTTCGAGGGGCACCGGCTCACGCCGACCCAGCGGCGCATCGCGCACAGCATGGTCCGGCGCGCCGCCGAGGTGCCGTTCCTGTCCAGCGTCGAGCTGGCCGAACTCGCCGGGGTCAGCCAGCCGTCGGTCACCCGCTTCGCGGTCGCGCTCGGCTTCGACGGCTACCCGGCGCTGCGCCGGCACCTGCGCGAGGTGGCGCCCGCCGAACCGGCGGACCGCCCCGCCTCGGCCAACGAGTACCAGCAGGCCGTCGAGGCGGAGATCGAGAACCTCCGCCACCTGGCCGAGGCCCTGGCCGACCCGGGGCCGGTGCAGGAGGCGGGCCGCCTCCTGGCCGCCTCGCGCCCGCTGCCGGTCCTGGGCCTGCGGGCCGCGGCCTCCCAGGCGTACGGCTTCGCGTACTTCGCCGCCAAGGTGCACCCGGACGTACGGCTGCTCGACGAGGGCGGCACGATGATCCAGGACCGCATCGACGGCGCCGTACGGGCCGGGGCGTCGGCGCTGCTGTGCTTCGCGCTGCCGCGCCACCCGCGCGAGGTGGTGGAGACCCTCGCCTACGCCCGGCAGGCCGGTCTGGCCGTCGTCACCGTCGCCGACTCGGCGTTCGCCCCCGTCGCCCGCCACTCCGACCTGCTGCTGCCCGCGGCCGTCGGCACCGGGCTCGCCTTCGACACCGCCTGCGCCCCGATGCTGCTGGGCCGGGTGCTCCTGGAGGCCATGTGCGACGACCTGCCCGACGCGCAGGCACGGCTGGAGGAGTTCGACGCGAAGGCGGCGGCCCGCGGACTGTTCGAGGACTGAACGGACCGGGGACTGCGATCTCTTGGTCCCGTGTTCGCGGGCTCGGTGCTCTCAGACTCGTCTCACGAACGCTCGCTAGCCTCCCGCCCGGACCGACCGGAGGGTGCCGGGGAGAGAAGGAGGCAGCACGTGGCACGCGGAACGCGCGGGGACCGTGGGGGCCGAGGAGAGCGTGGAGACCGTGGCGGACGGGGGCTGGCCCGGGTGGCCGTCGTCGTCCGGGCCGGGGCGGCACCGATGTGGTGGCTGGGGGTGGTCGCCGCGGGGGCCGGAGCGCTGCCGCCGGGGCTGACCGGGCGGCGGATCGGGGTGCTGTCGGGAGCCGCGCTGTTCCTGGTGGCCGCGGCCGTCGTGGCCTGCGCGCGGCGCCGCCGCTACCTCGCGCTCGCCCGGGGTGCCGCCCGAGCCGGACGGCACGACGTGCTCCAGGACCGCGCGGTCAGCGTCCGCGCCTGGCGCCGGGGGCACCGCTGGTGGCTGCTGCTGGCGTTCGCGGCCGCGCTGGGCAGTTCCTTCGCCCTGCCGGCGGCCGGCGGCATGCTCCTGGCGGGCGCCGGGACCGGGCTGCGGCTCAAGGCCGCCTGGCTCGGACGGCGCGAACGGGCCGGGGACGCGCTGCTGTGGGTGCGCGTGGACTGGCTCGGCCGGGACGGCGGGCGCCCGGCGGGCAAGGCGGTCAGGGCCTACCGCAGCACGGGCATCGCGGCGGGCGACGCGGCCCCCGGAGGGACCCGCCGCCGCACCGCGGCACTCGTCTAGTACGGCCTCGCCCTGCCGGCAGGGCCTCGTTCGCTACGGCCTCTCGGCATACCGGCGCGCCGTACGGCCGGGGACGGGGGCGACTCCGAGCCGTCTGGCTCGGGCTGCGGTCCGGCTCGGGGCTGCCGCCTGGCTCGTGCCCGCACTCCGGCTCGGGGCTGCGGTCCGTCTGGCGCCTGCCGCCTGGCTCGTGCCCGCCATCCGGCTCGGGGCGCCGCCAGGCTCGCGCCTGCCGTCCGGCTCGCGCCTGCCGTCCGGCGGCTCAGACCTCCAGGTCCTCCTCGATGCGCTTGAGCTGGTGGCGGGCCATCGCCAGGTTGGCCCGCTTCGCGTCCAGCACGAGGTAGAGGAAGAGCCCGTTGCCGCTCCGTCCGCTGATCAGGCGGATCACGTGGTACTGGTCGGTCAGGGTGATCAGGATGTCCTCGATCTGCCCCTTGAGGCCGAGGTGCTCCATGGTGCGCATCTTGGCCCGTACGACATCGGTGTTGCCGGCGGCGGCGACGTTCAGGTCGAAGGTCTTGCTGCCGCCCATCGTGCCCAGCGCCATACCGGTGGTGTAGTCGACGAGCGCGACGCCGGTGGCACCCTCGATGGAGGCGAGCGCTTCCTTCAGGCAGGTCTCGGTGTTGGCCATGGCCGTCTCTCCTTTTTCCTTCGTCAGCTTTCGGTGGTGGCGGTGCCGGCGGGCGCGTGACCGCCCGGCGGGATGCCTGGGGTGGCCGGACCGCCGGGGGCGGCGCCCGGTTCGGCGCCGGGTGCGGCGCCCGCGGTGGACGAGGCCGGTTCGGGGCATTCGGGGGATTCGGTGGATTCGGTGGGCGCGGCGGTTGCGGCCGTCGAGGTGGTGCGGGGCGCACGCGGGGTCCTCGTCCGCAGGGGAGCGGGGCGCGCGGGCGGTTTCACCGGTCTGGCCGGGGCCCTGCCGGGGACGGCTGCCGCCGCCCCGGCGTCGACCAGTTCGCCGATACGGGCCCCGGCCCGGCGGCCCTCCAGATGGAGGCGGCCGACGTTGACGCGGTCCTCGGCGAGCAGCGTCAGCACGGCGCCGCGTCCCGCCGCGTAGGTGGCGACGTAGCCGTGCACGCCCCGTACCAGCAGTTCACGCAGCCCGCCCCGGCCGGTCACGTCCGCCATGCGGACGGCCACACCCAGCGCGGTCGCGGTCAGGGCCGCCACGCCCTCCGGTTCCACGCCCGGGGTGTCGTGGGCCAGGACCAGGCCGTCGACGCTCGCCGCCAGCGCGCCGGTGAGCTGGGGTACGCGCGCCCTCAGCCGCCGCAGTTCCTCCAGGATCTCGGGCTCGGCTGCCATCCGGTGTCTCCTCTCAAAGGGCCTCCAGCGCATCCCTGAGCCTCTTCAGCAGCGTGATGTGGGGGTCGGTGCCGTGCGCCGGCTGCGTGAGCCAGGGGTCGGCGGAGCCGGCGGGCGACGGCAGGGCGACCGTGGGCCCGGTGTCCCCCGGCCCGGTGTCCGGGGGGCCGGTCTCCGTGAGCCGTGTGTCCGGGGGGCCGGGGAAGGCGGGCACCGGCGCCGCATACGGGTCCGGCGGGCCGGGCGTTCCGGGCGGTGGGTCCGGCCGCCGCTGTGGTGCGAGGAGGCCCGCGGCGGCCAGGCGCCGCACGTCCACCAGGGTGTGGAACGCCTGCCGCCCCAGGTCCCGGGCCAGGTCGGCGGCCGTGCGGGTGCCGTCGACCAGGTCCAGCAGGGCCCGCTGACGGGAGGTCAGCCGCGGTGCGGCGGTGACGGAGGTCCGCAGCAGCGGGGCGCTGTCCGGCCGCGCGTCGGGCCAGATGCGGTCCAGCAGCGCACGCCGACGCAGGGTCGCGCGCTCCAGGGCGTCGACCGGGACCGTCGGGACGGTGCCGAGTCGGTGGGCGGCGGCCCCGTAGCGGAAGCGGCCCGGGGTGCTGCTCGGCGCGAGGACGAAGTAGGCGGCGTCGTAGAGCGTGCCGAGGTGGCACAGGTGCAGGGCACCCTCGGTGAGGCGGCCGTCGGCCAGCAGGACCTGCGCCGCGCCCGGCGGGCCGCCGGCCCGGGAGACGGCGTCCCGCCAGACCTCGGGGCGCAGCGTGCCGTGGGTGGTGAGGAGTATGTCCAGCCCGGGGGCCAGCGGGCTCTCGGCGTGTGCCACGCGGCCCTCGTCGAGGTGGAGCGTGCCGCGTTCGCGGACGAGGAGGCCGGTGGCCCGCTCGGCCGCCAGGCGGGTCAGCATCGGTGAGACGCCGCCCCAGGCCCGCTCGCTGTCCGCTCTGTCCCGCACGGGCAGCGGGGGAGGAGTGTCGACCACGGTCATCCCAGCACCAGCCGCTCGGCCATCTCGCCCAGGCGTATGCGGGCGAGGGCGAGGTTGCCCTCGGCGCGGGTCAGCCACAGGTGCAGGAACACGCTGCTGTCGAACGTGGTGTCCACGAAGCGCAGCAGGTGGTAGCTGTCGCGGTTGCTGACGATCAGGTCCTCGACCGGCGGGCGGTCGCCTCCCTCGGGGTCGTCGGCCGCGGCGAACGCGCCGTGTTCCGCGGCCAGCCGGGCCAGTTCCGCGGCTTCCGCCGCGGTGGTCTCGTGGTCGCCGCCCGGGGGCTCCCCGACGGCGCCCAGGGCCAGCCCGCTCGTCCAGTCGACCAGCGCGGCGCCCCGCGCTCCGGGCAACCGCATGGCTTCCAGCAGGCACTCGTCGATTCCGGGCACGGTCGTTCCCCTCCCGCCTGGGGTTTCGGCTGAGTGAGGCAGACGCTACGCAGGGTGTGCGGGGGCGGTGGGGGTTACGGCATTTTCCAGTGGAACATGCGCCCGAGGAACTAACGTGGGTCGGCTGACCCCGGCAACACGCCCCCCGCACACGGCAGTACGCCCTCGCGGCAGCCCCCCGTCCCTGGCAGCACGCCCGCCCTCCGCACCCCCCAACCCCTGGCGGCACGCCCTCCCTCGGCAGGAGGACACCCGCCGGGTGACACGCCCGCCCTCGACAGCAGGGCACCCGTCGGCGGCACGCCCAGCCGCCGGCTGGACTCCCTCAACGGCCGGGCCCGGTGGTCCGCACCGCTGATCCCCTGTGGGTGCCCCGCCCGTCACCCCGCCCCTTCCGTCCCCCGCCCCTTCCGCCCATCCCGCACTCCGCGTCCCCGCCCCGCGCCCCTCGCGCAGGGCTCCGCCGGCTCCCGCAGGGCTCCTCCGTGTCTCCCCCGATGACGTATTGACTAGTTCTATTCAACGGGTCAGGATGTGAATAGAAGCCGTAACAATCCCTCGGGAGCAACCGCCAGGAGGCAGACCATGTCAGGACCCCGCCCCGTTCGAGCACCGCGCGGCACGGAACTGAGCGCCCTGGGATGGCAGCAGGAGGCCGCCCTGCGGATGCTGCAGAACAACCTCGACCCCGAGGTCGCCGAGCACCCCGACAAGCTCGTCGTCTACGGCGGCACCGGCAAGGCCGCCCGCGACTGGCGCTCCTTCGACGCCATGGTCCGCACCATGAGGACCCTCAAGGCCGACGAGACCATGCTCGTGCAGTCCGGCCGCCCCGTCGGCGTCATGCAGACCCACGAGTGGGCCCCGCGCGTCCTGATCGCCAACTCCAACCTCGTCGGCGACTGGGCCAACTGGGAGGAGTTCCGCCGCCTGGAGGCCCTCGGCCTGACCATGTACGGGCAGATGACCGCCGGCTCCTGGATCTACATCGGCACCCAGGGCATCCTCCAGGGCACCTACGAGACCTTCGCCGCCGTCGCCGCGAAGAAGTTCGGCGGCACGCTCGCCGGGACCATCACCCTCACCGCCGGCCTCGGCGGCATGGGCGGCGCCCAGCCGCTCGCCGTGACGATGAACGACGGCGTCGCCCTCTGCATCGACTGCGACCCGCGCGCCATCGACCGCCGCATCGAGCACCGCTACCTCGACGTGCGGGCCGACAGCCTGGAGCACGCCCTCCAGCTCGCCACCGAGGCCCGCGACCAGCGCAGGCCGCTGTCCATCGGCGTCCTCGGCAACGCCGCCGAACTGGTCCCGCAGCTCCTCGCCATGAGCGCGCCCATCGACATCGTCACCGACCAGACCAGCGCCCACGACCCGCTGGCCTACCTGCCCGTAGGCGTCGCCTTCGAGGACATGGCCGACGCCGCCGCCAAGGACCCGGCCGGCTTCACCGCCCGCGCCCGTGAGTCGATGGCCAGGCACGTCGAGGCCATGGTCGGCTTCCAGGACGCCGGGGCCGAGGTCTTCGACTACGGCAACTCCATCCGCGGTGAGGCCCAGCTGGCCGGGTACGAGCGGGCGTTCGCCTTCCCCGGCTTCGTCCCCGCCTACATCCGCCCGCTGTTCTGCGAGGGCAAGGGCCCCTTCCGCTGGGCCGCCCTGTCCGGCGACCCCGCCGACATCGCCAAGACCGACAAGGCGATCCTGGACCTCTTCCCGGAGAACGAGTCCCTGGCCCGCTGGATCAAGATGGCCGGCGAGCGCGTCCACTTCCAGGGCCTGCCCGCCCGTATCTGCTGGCTCGGCTACGGCGAGCGCGACAAGGCCGGCGAGCGCTTCAACGACATGGTCGCGAGCGGTGAGCTGGCCGCGCCGGTCGTCATCGGCCGCGACCACCTCGACTGCGGTTCCGTCGCCTCCCCGTACCGCGAGACCGAGGCCATGCTCGACGGCTCCGACGCCATCGCCGACTGGCCGCTGCTGAACGCCATGGTCAACGTGGCCTCCGGTGCCTCCTGGGTGTCCATCCACCACGGCGGCGGCGTCGGCATGGGCCGCTCGATCCACGCCGGGCAGGTGACGGTCGCCGACGGCACGAAGCTCGCGGGGGAGAAGATCCGCCGCGTCCTCACCAACGACCCCGGCATGGGCGTCATCCGGCACGTGGACGCCGGGTACGACATCGCCGACTCCGTCGCCGACGAGCGCGGCGTGCGCGTGCCGATGCGTGAGGGTGAGGGCGCGTGACCGTGCGGGACGGCGGGCGCGCGGGCGACCGGCCGGCGGGACCCGGAACCCGGCCCCCGGGCGCGGGTCCTGCCGCGCCCGCCCTCCCCGCCGGGCCGGCGGCGAACGCCGGCCCGGCGGGGACCCCCGGCGCGGCGCGGAACGACTTTGCACCGCGCGCAGGGGGCGCCGGCGCGTCCTTCCACGAGATGTGGCGCGACCTCGCCCCCATCGGGCGGCACGCCGGGTCCGGCGGTTACCGGCGCTTCGCCTGGACCGGGGCCGACGCCGAGTGCCGGGCCTGGTTCGAGGAGCAGGCCCGCGCGCGCGGACTGGCCTACGAGGTCGACCGCAACGGCAACCAGTGGGCCTGGCTCGGTGACCCGGCCGCCGGGGACGCCGTCGTGGCCGGCTCCCACCTGGACTCCGTACCCGACGGCGGGGCCTTCGACGGGCCCCTCGGGGTGGTGTCGGCGTTCGCCGCGCTCGACGAACTGCGCCGCAGGGGAGCACAGTTCGGCAAGCCGCTGGCCCTCGTCAACTTCGGCGACGAGGAGGGCGCCCGCTTCGGGCTCGCCTGCGTCGGCTCGCGGCTGACCGCCGGGCAGCTCACCGTCGAGCAGGCGCACCGGCTCACCGACGGCGACGGGACCACGCTGCCCCGCGCCATGGAGGCCGCCGGCTACGACCCGGACGCCATCGGCCCGGACCCGGAACGTCTCTCCCGCATCGGCGCCTTCGTCGAACTCCACGTCGAACAGGGCCGCGCCCTGGACCTGACCGGCGACCCGGTCGGCGTGGCCAGCGCGATCTGGCCCCATGGGCGGTGGCGGTTCGACTTCCGCGGCGAGGCCAACCACGCCGGCACCACCCGGCTGGCCGACCGGCGCGACCCGATGCTGTCGTACGCCGAGACAGTGCTCGCCGCCCGCCGCGAGGCCGAACTCGCCGGCGCCGTGGCCACCTTCGGCAAGATCGCCGTGGAGCCGAACGGCGTCAACGCGATCCCGTCCCTGGTGCGCGGCTGGCTCGACTCCCGCGCCGCCGACCAGGCCACCCTGGACACGGTGGTCACCGGCGTGGAGAAGGCGGCCCGCGCGTACGCGGCGGCGCACGGCATCGACCTCGACGTGGTCCGCGAGTCCTTCACGCCCGTCGTCGAGTTCGACCACGCCCTGCGCGACGAACTCGCCCGCATCCTGGGCCACCGCGCCGGCCTGAAGGTGCCCGTCCTCGGCACAGGGGCCGGACACGACGCGGGGATCCTGTCCGGGAGCATCCCGACCGCCATGCTGTTCGTGCGCAACCCCACCGGTGTCTCGCACTCCCCGGCCGAGTTCGCCGCCGAGGACGACTGCGTGGCCGGGGTGCGCGCCCTCGCCGACGTACTGGAAGGACTGGCCTGCACGTGACCACCACCGAGCGGACACGGACGTACTGGCTGGAGCACGCCTGGCTCGGCACGCACGTCGAGCCGGACGTGGCGCTCGACGTGCGCGACGGCCGCATCGCGGCCGTCCGCACGGGGGTCGCCGCCCCGCCGCCGGGCGCCGAACCCCTGCGCGGCCTCACGCTCCCCGGCCTGGCCAACGCGCACAGCCACGCCTTCCACCGGGCGCTGCGCGGCACCGTCCAGGTCGGCTCCGGCACCTTCTGGACCTGGCGCGAGGTCATGTACGCCACCGCCGACCGGCTCACCCCGGACACCTACCGGGCCCTGGCCCGCGCGGTGTACGCCGAGATGGCGCTCGCCGGGATCACCGCCGTCGGCGAGTTCCACTACGTGCACCACGCGCCCGGCGGCGCCCGCTACGCCGACCCGAACGCGATGGGCGAGGCCCTGGTCGAGGCCGCCGCCGAAGCCGGCATCCGCATCACCCTCCTCGACACCTGCTATCTCTCCGCCGGCTTCGGGCAGCCGCCCGACGAGCACCAAAGACGCTTCTCCGACGGGACGGCCGAGGCCTGGGCCGAACGCTGTTCAGTTCTCAAGGAACGGGATCACGCGCGGATCGGTGCCGCCGTGCACTCGGTGCGGGCGGTGCCCGCGCGGGAACTGGCCACGGTGGCGCGCTGGGCCGAGGAGCGGCGGGCCCCGCTCCACGTCCACCTCTCCGAGCAGACCGCGGAGAACGACGCCTGCCTGCACGCCCACGGGTGCACCCCCACCCGGCTGCTGGCCGACCACGGCGTCCTCGGCCCGCGCACCACCGGCGTGCACAACACCCACCTCACCGAGGACGACATCGCCCTGCTCGGCACCACCGGCACCGGCACCTGCATGTGCCCGACGACCGAACGCGACCTCGCCGACGGCATCGGCCCGGCCCCCGCCCTCCAGCGCGCCGGCTCCCCCCTCAGCCTCGGCTCCGACAGCCACGCCGTCATCGACCTGTTCGAAGAGGCCCGCGCGATGGAGCTGAACGAGCGCCTGCGCAGCCGCACCCGCGGCCACTGGACGGCCGCCGCCCTGCTGCGCGCGGCCACCGGGGACGGTCACGCCGCCCTCGGCTGGGACGACGCGGGCAGCCTCACCGCGGGCGCCCTCGCCGACTTCACGACGATCGCGCTGGACTCGGTCAGGACAGTGGGGCCGCTGCCACGGCTGGGCGCCGAGACGGCCGTATTCGCCGCGAGCGCGGCGGACGTGCGCCATACGGTCGTGGGCGGGCGCCATGTCGTACGCGACGGGGCGCACGCCCTGGTCCCCGACGTGCCGTCAGAGCTGGCCGCAGCGGTCGAAGCCCTGCGCGGCTGAACCCCACCGTCATCCCCGAGGACACCATGAGCAGCAGGAACGCCGGCAGCAGCACCGGCACCAGCACCGTCATCACCAACATCGCCACACTGGTCACCAACGACCCCTCCCTCGGTGACACGCCGTCCCCCCTCGGCCTGGTCCGGGACGCGGCCGTCGTCATCGAGGGCGACCGCATCGCGTGGACCGGTGAATCAAGCAAAGCACCCGCCACTGACAACCGGGTCGACGCGGGCGGCCGGGCGGTGCTGCCGGGCTTCGTGGACTCCCACTCCCACCTGCTCTTCGCGGGCGACCGCACCGAGGAGTTCAACGCCCGGATGTCCGGCCGGGCCTACAGCGCCGGCGGCATCCGCACCACGGTCGCCGCCACCCGCGCCGCCGGCGACGGGGAACTGGAGGCCAACCTCACCCGTCATCTCGCCGAGGCCCTGCGGCAGGGCACGACCACGTTCGAGACGAAGTCCGGCTACGGCCTGACCGTCCCCGACGAGTCCCGCGCCCTGCGCATCGCCGCCGCGCACACCGACGAGGTCACCTACCTCGGCGCCCACATCGTCCCCCCGGACCACGCCGAGGACCCGGCGGCCTACGTGGAACTGGTCACCGGCGAGATGCTGGAGGCGTGCGCCCCGCACGCCCGCTGGATCGACGTCTTCTGCGAGAAGGGCGCCTTCGACGGCGACCAGGCCCGTGCGATCCTCACCGCCGGCCGGGCGAAGGGACTGCACCCGCGCATCCACGCCAACCAGCTGTCCTACGGCCCCGGTGTGCAGCTCGCCGTGGAGCTGGACGCGGCCAGCGCCGACCACTGCACCCACCTGACGGACGCGGACGTCGACGCCCTGGCGCACAGCGACACCGTCGCCACGCTGCTGCCCGGCGCCGAGTTCTCCACCCGCGCCCAGTGGCCCGACGCCCGCCGGCTGCTGGACGCGGGGGCCACGGTCGCCCTGTCCACCGACTGCAACCCGGGCTCGTCGTACACCTCGTCGGTGCCGTTCTGCATCGCGCTCGCCGTACGGGACATGGGCATGACCCCCGACGAGGCGGTCTGGTCGGCGACGGCGGGCGGGGCGGCGGCCCTGCGCCGCACCGACGTCGGCCGCCTCACGCCCGGTGCCCGCGCCGACCTGCTCGTCCTGGACGCCCCGAGCCACGTCCACCTGGCCTACCGTCCGGGCGTGCCCCTGGTGAGCCAGGTGTGGCGACGCGGCGTGCGCGAGGTCTGAGCCGAAAACCGGCCCCCAGGGCGGGGGCCGGGCCGGCGGTCACTCCTCGACCGTCAGCGCCTTGCGCAGCCGTACCAGCGTCCGCGACAGCAGCCGTGAGACGTGCATCTGGGAGATGCCCAGCTCCTCGCCGATCTCCGACTGGGTCATGTTGGCGACGAACCGCAGCGAGAGGATCTTCCGGTCCCGCGCGGGCAGTTCGGCGATCAGCGGCTTGAGCGACTCGACGTACTCGATGCCCTCGATCCCGTGGTCCTCGTAGCCGATACGGTCGGCGAGGGTCCCCTCGGAATCGTCGTCGTCCGGCTGCGCGTCCAGCGACGAGGCGGTGTAGGCGTTGGACGCGGCCATGCCCTCCACCACCTCGTCCTCGGTCAGACCGAGATGGCGGGCCAGCTCCGCCACCGTGGGGGCGCGGTCGAGGCGCTGGGCCAGTTCGTCACCGGCCTTGGCCAGGTCGAGCCGCAGCTCCTGCAGCCGGCGCGGCACGCGCACGGACCACGAGGTGTCCCGGAAGAAGCGCTTGATCTCGCCGATGATGGTAGGCATCGCGAAGGTGGGGAACTCGACGCCGCGGGAGAGTTCGAAGCGGTCGATCGCCTTGATCAGGCCGATGGTGCCGACCTGGATGATGTCCTCCATCGGCTCGCTGCGGGAGCGGAAGCGGGAGGCGGCGAACTTGACCAGCGCCAGGTTGAGTTCGACGAGGGTGTTGCGGACGTAGGCGTACGCGTGCGTGCCTTCCTCGAGGGACTCCAGCCGCTCGAAGAGGGTCTTGGACAGGGCCCGTGCGTCGTCCGGGGCCACTTCGTCGTACGGGGGGATGTCAGGGAGCCCGGCCAGCGCGGCGGGCGGTTCTCCCGCCGGTGCGGCGGCGGGGCCGCTCCGTCCGGCGCGTACGCCGTCGTCGGGGGCGAGGGGATCGAGGCGGTCCGGAGGGAGTGTCGACGTCGCCGTCTGGGTATGCGAGGCGTCGAGCCGGGGTGACATGATGTCCTCCATCGTTCTCGGCATATGGCTGCCGAAGCCAGTTCGTGCACTGCGGTGTGCGGCGCCTCCAAAGCCGGCCGTGTCGGTTACGTGTCCCTACTAGCCCTACCCGCTTTCCCGACACGACCGCAAGTGCGTTCTGTGGACATATGTCCGTTTGTGTGCGGTTGTTCGGGTGTCGGAGCGGTCGGGGAAGGCGTAGTGTTCGAGGGCGTCAGTCAGCAGCCAAGACTCCGGGAGTGAGAGACGGCATGGACCGCGGGACGGTCGGCAGTGCACAGTCGGGCCGGCTTCTGGTGGAAGTGCGGCAAGAGGGCTCCAGCGCCGTGGTGACACCGGCAGGCGAACTGGACCACCACACGGCGGACCTGCTGCGTGAGCCGCTCGAGGCGTGCGTCGACAAGGGCCGCTCGCGCCTGGTGGTGGACTGTTCCCGGCTGGAGTTCTGTGATTCCACGGGACTGAACGTGCTGCTGGGGGCGCGCCTGAAGGCGGAGGCGGCCGGGGGAGGTGTGCACCTGGCGGGGATGCTGCCGGTGGTGGCGCGGGTGTTCGAGATCACAGGGGCGGACGCGGTCTTCACCGTGCACGACACGCTGGAGGACGCCTTGGCCGACGACACCGGCCCGGTCGCCGGGACGGACGCGGCCGGCGGGGCCGACGCGGCCGGACCGGTCGGCGGAGCCGGCTGAAACCGACGGCGGTGCCGTCGGCGTGTCCTCTTCCGTGCTCCTCGCTCCTTTCGGCTCCTTCGGCGCGGCTTCGCGGGACGCCGCCCGGAACCCCTCCGGCCGGTCCGCTGGGCCGGGTCCGCAGCGGCCGCCGCAAAACAGGTGGTGTTCCGAGGGATCGGTCGGGCAGGAGCATCGTGAAACGGATCGACCGGTGGCGTACCGGCCATGTACGAACGTGGTGACTTTTGAATCGTGAACTGGTGAATCGGTGAGGTGAAGCGCTGATGAGCACCACCCGGCCTTGTTCGCCGGGCGACCGTGGCCCGGAGCCCAGCGGCGCTTCCGGGGCGTCCGAGGGGGACGTGCCGGCCGACGACGCCTCCGCAGCAGGGGGTGCGACGGCCGTGCCGGCGACCCCGTCGGAGGGCCGCCAGGTCCGCAGACTGAGCTTCGACGGCGCGAGCGGCGTCGTACCGCTGGCCCGTGACTTCGCCCGTCAGGCGTTGTACGCGTGGGGGTGGCTGCCCGCCGCGACCGCCGACCGGCGCGCCGCCGCCGAGGACGTGCTCCTCGTCGTCTCCGAACTGGTCACCAACGCCTGCCTGCACGCCGAGGGACCGGAACGGCTGGAGATCACCTGCGACAACAAGGTGATCCACATCGAGGTGTCGGACCGGGGCTCGGGCCAGCCCGCGCCGCGCACCCCGCACCGGGCCGGCCGCCCCGGCGGCCACGGCATGTTCATCGTCCAGCGCCTGTGCCTGGACTGGGGCGTGATCCGCGTCCCGGGCACGGCGGGCAAGAAGGTGTGGGCGGAGCTGGGCGCACCGGCGTAGGTCCGGGACAGGCCCTGGCCGCGCGCCCGCCCGCGGCGCCCGCGTGCCCGCCCGCGCGCACCCCCTGCGCGCCCGCCCGCGCACCCCGTGGGGGCTCGCGCGGGGGCGCTTGCGCCGGGGCCGCGCCGTCGCGACGCGTCCCGCTCCTGACCGCCGTACGGCCTCTCCTGCCACCGCGCGGCCACCCGGGCCGCCTGCGGCCGCCACCGTCCCCCGGCCCGCCCCCGCCCCATCGCTACGGCACCCCGATCCCGCGCGCACGGCAACCCCCGCACGTGAACTCCCGTACGCGGACCTCAGTACGCGTCCTCCGCACGCGTACCCCTGCACGCACACCGCCGCCCCGCGGAAACCGCCCCACGCAACCCGCCCCACGGAAAGCGCGAGAGCCGCCGCACCCTTGCGGATGCGGCGGCTCTCGGCGAACCGGGCGGGATGGTGTCAGCGCACGTCGCCCATGAGTTCCTTGACCCGCTTGCGGTACATCCACACCGCGAATCCGGCGACGACCGCGAGGGCGGCCTCCAGCGCGACGATGCCCGTCTTGTCGAGGTTGACGTTGGCGATGGAGAGCAGACCGGTCGTGGCGTCACCCGCGCTGACGGCCAGGAACCAGACGCCCATCATCTGCGAGGCGTACTTGGCGGGCGCCATCTTCGTGGTGACCGACAGGCCGACCGGGGAGAGGGTCAGCTCACCGACGGTCTGGACGAAGTAGATCGCCACCAGCCACAGCGCCGCCGCCTTGTGCCCGCCGTCGGCGATGCCCAGCGGGGCGAGGAAGAGGAAGAAGGACGCGCCGATCAGCACGAGGCCCATCGAGAACTTGACCGCGGTGCTCGGCTCCTTGCCCCGCCGGGCCAGCGCCAGCCACGCCCAGGCGAAGACCGGCGCCAGCGCCATGATCATGACCGGGTTGACCGACTGGTACCAGGAGACCGGGAACTGCCAGCCGAAGACGCTGTTCTCGGCCGACTTCTCGGCGAACAGCGACACGGTCGAGCCGCCCTGGTCGTAGATCATCCAGAAGACGGCCGCGGCGACGAAGAACCAGATGTACGCGCTCATCTTCGACTGCTCGGCCCGGTCCAGCTCCTTGTCCCGCTTGATGCGGGCGATGACCAGGACGGGGATGATCACACCGGCGAGCGTGAGCGGGACCATCAGCCAGTTCAGGGTGTAGACCCCCGAGAAGCCGACGATCGCGTAGAAGACGACGGCGACGGCCGCCCACCCGGCCGCCTTGGTCAGCGTGGACCTCTTCTCCTCGGCGGTCATCGGCGTGGGGACGATGTCCGAGCGGGAGCTGAGGTGGCGTGAGCCGAGCAGGAACTGGGCCAGGCCCAGCGCCATGCCGAGCGCGGCGAGCGCGAAGCCGAAGTGCCAGTTGACCTTCTCGCCGATGGTGCCGATCGACAGCGGGGCGAAGAAGGCGCCCAGGTTGATGCCGATGTAGAAGAGCGTGAAGCCACCGTCGCGGCGCGGGTCGTCGGCGCCCTTGTAGAGGTGGCCGACCATCGTGGAGATGTTGGACTTCAGCAGGCCCGAACCGATGGCGACCAGACCGAGACCGGCGAAGAAGGTGCCGCTGAAGGGCAGCGCCAGGGTCACGTGTCCCAGCATGATGACGGCGCCGGCCACCGCGACGGTCCTGCGGGGGCCGAGGATCCGGTCGGCGACCCAGCCGCCCGGCATCGCGAGCAGGTACACCAGGGACAGGTAGACCGAGTAGATCGCGGTCGCGGTGGCCGCGTTCATGTGCAGGCCGCCCGGTGCCACCAGGTACAGCGGGAGCAGGGCCTTCATGCCGTAGTAGGAGAAACGCTCCCACATCTCGGTCATGAAGAGAGTGGCCAGGCCGCGGGGGTGGCCGAGGAAGGTTTTCTCGGAACCGGGGGTGCCCGGGCGGACCGAGTCCTTCGTCAGGCTGGACGCCATGGTCGTTCCTTGCTGGTCGGGACGCGCCACGGCGAGCCGGTACGCGCCCGGTGGGGGGCTGGCCGGCACCGGCGGGCCTGTCGTCCACCCCACGCCCAGGGGAGTTCGCCCCGGATCGCGGGGTGAGGGACGGCGGCCACCGGGATCCACGCCTCGCGACGCGACGATGCGTCCGGTGAGGCCCGGCCCTAGGTCGTTCCTTTCGAGGCCGGGGAGAACCGGCCCGCACGCAAAAGGGACCTTCAGCGTCGAACGAGCGCCAAAGGTCCGCTGCGTGCTACAGGCGTTCAACTCACCATACGGCAGGACAGTGCCGGATATGGAAGGACTTGAGACGGGGATCACAGGAGATGAGGGAACCGCGCGGCCCCTCTCGAGGGTTTCCTCAAGGATGGCATCCCAGGTCAGCGGCCTGGCACGGACGAGGTGAAAGGTCCGTGACCCTGACGCGGGGGCGGGCGCGACCATAGCGCCGCAAGGTAAGAGCACCGGAAGCCGATCACACCGCGGGCCACCCCAGCGGGCGCCACGGGCGGACTACCATCACCCCATGACCCGTGTACTGCTCGCCGAGGACGACGCGTCCATCTCGGAGCCGCTGGCCCGCGCACTGCGCCGGGAAGGTTACGAGGTCGAGGTGCGTGAGGACGGACCCACCGCGCTCGACGCCGGAATGCAGGGCGGTGTCGACCTGGTCGTGCTGGACCTCGGCCTGCCCGGCATGGACGGCCTGGAGGTCGCCCGTCGGCTGCGTGCCGAGGGCCACACCGTGCCCATCCTGATCCTGACCGCGCGCGCCGACGAGGTCGACACGGTCGTCGGCCTGGACGCGGGCGCCGACGACTACGTCACCAAGCCGTTCCGGCTCGCCGAACTCCTCGCCCGGGTCCGGGCCCTGCTGCGCCGCGGCGCCGCCGAGCCCCAGCAGCCGCCCGCCACCCACGGCGTGCGCATCGACGTGGAGTCGCACCGCGCCTGGATGGGCGACGAGGAACTCCAGCTCACCGCCAAGGAGTTCGACCTGCTGCGGGTGCTGGTGCGGGACGCGGGCCGGGTCGTCACCCGCGACCAGCTGATGCGCGAGGTCTGGGACACCACCTGGTGGTCGTCGACCAAGACTCTCGACATGCACATCTCCTGGCTGCGCAAGAAGCTCGGCGACGACGCGGCCAACCCCCGCTACATCGCCACCGTGCGGGGCGTGGGTTTCCGCTTCGAGAAGAGCTGAGTCCGCCGTGCGGGTCCCCCCGGGTCCGGGCACCGTCAGGTAAGAGGTCATGCGCCGCAGACTGATCCAGTCCACGCTCGCCGTGGTGCTCGTCGTGATCGCCGTCTTCGGCGTCTCCCTGGTGATCGTGGAGACCCGCACGATCAGCAACAGCGCGCAGGAGCGGGTCGACTCCGAGGCGCTGCGGCTGGCCAGCATCGTCGACAGCAGACTGCTCGGGGACGAGACCGTCAACGCCGGGATCCTGGCCGAACAGGTGGCCGCGGGCCAGTACGCGGTGATCGGCCTGCCCGGGCACCCGCCGATCGAGATCGGGACCAAGCCCTCCGGTGACGTCATCCACTCCACCGCCACGGGCGAGCAGGGCGAGACGGTACGGATGGAGGAGCCGCGTTCCTCCGTCACCCGCGAGGTCGGCCGGACACTGCTGATCATCGGGCTGGTGGCGCTGCTCGCGGTGGTGGCCGCGGTGCTGCTCGCCATCCGCCAGGCCAACCGGCTCGCCTCCCCGCTGACCGACCTCGCGGAGACCGCCGAGCGGCTCGGCTCCGGCGACCCGCGGCCCCGGCACAAGCGCTACGGCGTCCCCGAGCTGGACCGGGTGGCCGATGTGCTGGACGGCTCCGCCGAACGCATCGCCCGGATGCTGACCGCCGAGCGGCGCCTGGCCGCCGACGCCTCCCACCAGCTGCGCACCCCGCTGACCGCGCTGTCCATGCGGCTGGAGGAGATCACCCTCACCGACGACCCGGACACGGTGAAGGAGGAGGCGAACGTCGCGCTGACCCAGGTCGAGCGGCTGACGGACGTGGTGGAGCGGCTGCTGACGAACTCCCGCGACCCGCGCACCGGCTCCGCCGTCTCCTTCGACCTGGACGAGGTCATCCAGCAGCAGATCGCCGAGTGGCGTCCCGCCTACCGCAGCGCGGGCCGGGCGATCGTCAGCTCCGGCAAGCGGCACCTGCGGGCCGTGGGCACGCCGGGCGCGGTCGCGCAGGTACTGGCGGCACTGATCGAGAACTCGCTCATGCACGGCGGCGGCACGGTGGCGCTGCGCACCCGCGTGACCGGCAACCAGGCGGTCGTCGAGGTCACCGACGAGGGCCCCGGCGTCCCCGCCGACCTGGGCGCCCGCATCTTCGAGCGCACCATCAGCGGCCGCAACTCCACCGGCATCGGCCTCGCCGTCGCCCGTGACCTGGCCGAGGCCGACGGCGGCCGCCTCGAACTGCTCCAGGCCCAGCCCCCGGTCTTCGGCCTGTTCCTGTCCCGCACGCCCCCGACGAAGAGGGCGGCGGAGGACGAGCCGACGGTGCGGTAGCGCCTTCCCCGAGCGGCGGTGGCCCCCGGCATGGCGGTGGCCCCCGGCGCGGCGGCGGCCCGCGCGGCCGGCCGTCGGCCGTGCCGCGGCGGTCGGGCTGAGCCGGGGGCGCCGGTGCGGCTCAGCGAAGGGTGCCGGGTCCGGCTCAGCGGAAGGCGTCGGTGCGGGGCTTCTTCGTCTCCGCCCGGTGGCCCGCCTGCGTCCGGCTCGTGCGCGGGGCCGCCTCACCGGCCGCCGGCAGGGCGCGGAAGACCCAGGAGCGGTACGACCAGAAGCGGAACAGGGTCGCGATGCCGATGCCGAGGAACTTGAAGACGTTGCTCTGCAGCGGGCTGTCCCAGCCGAAGCCGTACGTGGCCAGGTAGAGGACGCCGTTCTCGATCACCAGGCCGATCGCGCTGAACAGCAGGAACAGGGTCAGTTCCTTGGTGCGCCCGCCCTTGTCGCGGTCCCGGTAGGTGAAGTAGCGGAAGCCGATGTAGTTGAAGACGATCGACACGATGGTGGCGATGACGCTCGCCCGCACCACCTGGAGGTCGGTCGTGTGCCGCACCAGGTTGAACACGAGCAGGTTGACCAGCAGCCCCGCTCCGCCCACCGCGCCGAACTTGGCGACCTCCCGCCACAGCCGCCCGACGCGGCCCAGCACCGGGTTCGGGGGCGCCGGTGGCGCCGATCGGTGCCCCGAGGAACCACGTCCCATGGTCGTGCAGGCCCCCGTCCGGGTCGGTGTCGTCAGCCCGCCCATGCTATCCAGCGCGGGCGGGTGCCGCCCGCGCACCGGGCCAGGGAGGAGAAACGGGTCGCGCCGGCCGCCGCGGAGCGGGCCGGAGCGGCGGTACGGGGCGCGGAATCCGGCCGCACCCAAGCGGCCGATACGCTAGGGGCGTGACGTTCCCGGTAGTCGGCATGGTCGGCGGTGGCCAGCTCGCTCGTATGACACACGAGGCGGGCATCCCGCTGGGCATCAGGTTCAAGCTTCTCAGTGACACCCCCCAGGACTCGGCGGCCCAGGTCGTGAGCGATGTCGTCATCGGCGACTACCGCGATCTGGAGACGCTGCGTGCCTTCGCGCGGGGCTGCGACGTGATCACCTTCGATCACGAACACGTACCCACCGAACACCTGCGCGCCCTGGAGGCGGACGGCATCCCCGTCCGGCCCGGGCCCGACGCGCTGGTGCACGCCCAGGACAAGGGGGTGATGCGCGCGCGGCTCGACGCGCTCGGCGTGCCCTGCCCCCGGCACCGGATCGTGACCGATCCGGCCGACGTGGCGGCCTTCGCGGCCGAAGGGGACGGCTTCCCCGTCGTCCTCAAGACCGTCCGCGGCGGGTACGACGGCAAGGGCGTGTGGGTGGTGGACTCCGCCGAGGAGGCCGCCGACCCCTTCCGCGCCGGCGTTCCCGTCCTCGCCGAGGAGAAGGTCGACTACGTCCGCGAGCTGGCCGCCAACGTCGTGCGCTCCCCGCACGGCCAGGCCGTGGCCTACCCGGTGGTGGAGTCCCGGCAGGTCGGCGGCGTCTGCGACACCGTGATCGCCCCGGCACCCGGCCTGGACGAGGACCTGGCGCTGCGGGCCGAGGAGATGGCCCTGCGCATCGCCAAGGAGCTGGGCGTCGTCGGTCACCTCGCGGTCGAGCTGTTCCAGACCCGCGACGGCCGCATCCTCGTCAACGAGCTGGCGATGCGCCCGCACAACTCCGGCCACTGGTCGATGGACGGCGCGGTCACCTCGCAGTTCGCCAACCACGTCCGCGCGGTCCTGGACCTGCCGCTGGGCGACCCGCGCCCGCGCGCGCCGTGGACGGTCATGGTCAACGTCCTCGGCGGCGACTACCCGGACATGTACTCGGCGTACCTGCACTGCATGGCCCGCGACCCCCAGCTCAAGATCCACATGTACGGCAAGGACGTGAAACCCGGCCGGAAGGTCGGACACGTCAACACCTACGGCGAGGACCTGGACGACGTGCTGGAGCGCGCCCGTCACGCAGCCGGCTACCTGAGAGGCACGATCACCGAATGAGCCCAGTTGTTGGCATCGTCATGGGGTCGGACTCCGACTGGCCCGTCATGGAGGCCGCCGCGAAGGCGCTCGACGAGTTCGAGATCGCCTACGAGGTCGACGTCGTCTCCGCGCACCGGATGCCGCACGAGATGATCGCCTACGGCGAGCAGGCCGCCGAACGCGGGCTCAAGGCGATCATCGCGGGCGCGGGCGGCGCCGCCCACCTGCCCGGCATGCTCGCCTCCGTGACCCCGCTGCCGGTGATCGGCGTGCCGGTGCCGCTGAAGTACCTGGACGGCATGGACTCGCTGCTGTCGATCGTGCAGATGCCGGCCGGGGTGCCGGTCGCCACGGTGTCGGTCGGCGGCGCGCGCAACGCGGGCCTGCTCGCCGCGCGCATCCTCGCCGCGCACGACGAGGACCTGCTGGCCCGGATGCGCGAGTTCCAGCAGGACCTCAACGACCAGGCCACCGAGAAGGGCAAGCGGCTGCGCGCCAAGGTCGAGGGCTCGGCCGGCTTCGGCTTCGGCACGGGGAAGTGAGCACGGTGAGCCGACTGGAGGAGGCCCGGGAGCTCCTGCGTGAGTTCCCGGTCGTCGACGGCCACAACGACCTGCCCTGGGCGCTGCGCGAACAGGTCCGCTACGACCTCGGCGCCCGGGACATCGCCGGCCGCCAGGACGCCCACCTGCACACCGACATCCCCCGCCTGCGCGCCGGCGGGGTCGGCGCGCAGTACTGGTCGGTGTACGTCCGCTCGGACCTGCCCGACGCGGTCCCGGCGACGCTGGAGCAGATCGACTGCGTACGGCAGCTGCTCGCCCGCTATCCGGAGCACCTGGCCCCGGCGCTGACCGCCGCCGACATGGAGGCGGCCCGCGGGCAGGACCGGATCGCCTCCCTGATGGGCGCCGAGGGCGGCCACTCCATCGCGAACTCGCTGGGCACCCTCCGTGGCCTGTACGCGCTCGGCGTGCGCTACATGACGCTCACCCACAACGACAACGTGGCGTGGGCGGACTCGGCGACGGACGAGCCCGGCGTGGGCGGCCTGTCGGCGTTCGGCCGCGAGGTGGTCCGCGAGATGAACCGCCTGGGCATGCTGGTCGACCTGTCCCACGTGGCCGCGACCACCATGCGGCACGCGCTGGACACCTCGGCGGCCCCGGTGATCTTCTCGCACTCCTCCGCCCGGGCGGTCTGCGACCACCCGCGCAACGTCCCGGACGACGTGCTCGAACGCCTGCCCGCCAACGGCGGCATGGCCATGGTGACGTTCCTGCCCAAGTTCGTGCTCCAGGCCGCCGCCGAATGGACGGCCGCCGCGGACGAGAACATGCGCGCGCACGGCCTGCACCACCTCGACACCACCGAGGAGGGCATGAAGGTCCACCGGGCCTTCGAGGAGTCGAACCCGCGCCCGGTCGCGACCGTGGCGACGGTGGCCGACCACCTGGACCACATGCGCGAGGTGGCCGGCGTCGACCACCTCGGCATCGGCGGCGACTACGACGGCACGGCCTTCACCCCGGAAGGCCTGGACGACGTCTCCGGCTACCCCCGCCTGGTCGCCGAGCTGCTCGACCGGGGCTGGTCGAAGACCGACCTGGCCAAGCTGACCTGGCAGAACGCGGTCCGCGTGCTCGGTGCGGCCGAGGACGTGGCCCGCGACCTCCAGGCCACCCGCGGCCCGTCGAACGCGACGATCGCGGAACTGGACGGCTGACGGACGCCGTCGCTACGCGTGCTCGATCCGGCAGAGGCAGAACGGATGCCCTGCCGGATCGGCGTAGACCCGGAAGTCCTTCTTCTCGCTGTCCTCCACGTCCAGCGGACGCGCCCCGAGCGCGAGCACCTTCTCGTGGGCGGCGTCCATCTCCTCCCAGGTGGAACCGGCGTCGAAGTCGACGTGGAACTGCTGCGCGTTGCGGTCCGCGCGCGGCCACTCCGGCGGAGTCAGGCCGGGCGCCCGCTGGAAGGAGAGCCGGGGGCCGTCCGGGACGGGCAGGACGACCCAGTCGTCGTCCTGCGCCTTCGGTGTGCCGCCGCTGATGCGGGCGTAGAAATCGGCGAGCGCGTGCGGGTCGGGGCAGTCGATCACGATGGAACGCAGACGTGCCACGGCGGGCATGGGAACCTCCTGGTGTCGTCCCTCGGTCAGCCGGCGCAGAGGCAGAACGGGTGCCCGGCCGGATCGGCGTAAACCCGGAAGCCCGTGGCGCCCTGCTGGGCCAGCGGCCTGGCGCCGAGCGCGAGGACGCCCTTCTCGGCCGCGTCCAGGTCCTCGACGTCCAGGTCCAGGTGGAACTGCTGCGAGGCGTCGGCGGAGGGCCACTTGGGCGGCACGAAACCGGGCGCCTTCTGGAAGGCGAGCGCCACACCGCCCGGCACCTTCAGGTCCACCCAGTCGCCCTCGCCCTCGACGGTCCCGCCCAGTACCTCGGCGTAGAAACCGGCGAGTGCGCGCGGGTCGGGACAGTCCAGTACGACGACACCCAGCTTGGCGAGAGCCATGTCTTCCTCCCAGTGTTCGGGGTCACTCCTGCGGTTACCTGTAGAGCCGGGTAACCAGTAACCGTTACCGCATGCTCGCCGGTCGCGGGTAACGACGCAATCGTTCCGGAGGTACCGTCGCTGACATGAGTGACAGATCGCCCGCACCCGGCGGCCTGGCGCTGGTCGAGTCCCTGGTCAACACCCTGGACATCGAGGCGGCCGCCGACTCGCTCGACACGGCGCAGGGCCGCGCCCGCCTCGGGATCGGCGAGGCGGAACTGCCGCAGGCGCGCGAGCTGCGGGAGTCCCTGCGGGCGGCGCTCCTCGCGCACGCCGGCCACCCCCCGCACCGCCCGGTGACACCGCTGGGCGACCTGCTGGCGCGGGCCCCGCTGCTGCTCGCCGTCGACGACCGGGACGGCAGTGCCACCCTCACCCCCGCCGACGGCGGGCCGCTGCTCTCCCGGGTCGCCGCCGCCGTCGCCGAGGCACTGGTCGCCGGCACCTGGAGCCGCCTGAAGGCCTGCGAGGCCGGCACCTGCCACTGGGCGTACTACGACCGCAGCCCGGCCGGCCGCCGCCGCTGGTGCTCGATGCAGGTGTGCGGGGCGCGCGCGAAGATGCGCCGGTACCGCGCCAGGGAGCCCTGATCACCGGCCCGGTGGTGCAAGAATGCGGGAAGACGCCGGTTCGGCCGACTGAGCCTCGGCCGAACCGGCGTCGCCCGTACGGGGTCCGCCGCGCTACGCCGTCGGGCGTCCCATCGCCCGGTACGTCCACCCGGCCCGCCGCCACAGCTCCCCGTCGAGCGCGTTGCGCCCGTCGAGGACGAGCCGGGCCGCCGCGGCCTCGCCCAGCTCCGCCGGGTCCAGCTCGCGGAACTCCTGCCACTCGGTGAGGTGCAGGACCGCGTCGGCGCCGCGGACCGCCTCCAGCGCCGAGCCGGCGTAGCCGAGCGTCGGGAAGAGGCGGCGCGCGTTGTCCATGCCCTTGGGGTCGTAGACGGTCACCTGACCGCCCTGGAGGTGGATCTGCCCGGCCACGTTGAGCGCGGGGGAGTCGCGTACGTCGTCCGAGTCGGGCTTGAACGTGGCGCCCAGCACCGCGATCCGCTTGCCGAGGAACGGCCCGCCGCCCAGCGCCTGCCGGGTCAGCTCGACCATCCGCCCGCGCTGGCGCATGTTGATCGAGTCGATCTCGCGCAGGAACGTCAGCGCCTGGTCGGCACCCAGCTCACCGGCGCGCGCCATGAAGGCGCGGATGTCCTTGGGCAGGCAGCCGCCGCCGAAGCCGATCCCGGCGCGCAGGAACTTCCGGCCGATCCGGTCGTCGTAGCCGATCGCCTCCGCGAGCTTGGCGACGTCACCGTCCGCGGCCTCGCACACCTCCGCCATGGCGTTGATGAAGGAGATCTTGGTGGCCAGGAAGGAGTTCGCGGAGGTCTTCACCAGCTCGGCGGTGGGGAAGTCGGTGACGACGAAGGGGGAGCCCTCGGCGACCGGCGCCGCGTACACCTCCCGCAGCAGCTTCTCGGCCCGCTCGCTGCGTACGCCGACGACGATCCGGTCCGGGTGCAGTGTGTCGCGGACGGCGAAGCCCTCCCGCAGGAACTCGGGGTTCCAGGCCAGCTCGGCGTCCTCGCCCGCGGGCGCCAGGGCGGCGAGCGTGCGGGCCAGCCGGTCCGCGGAGCCGACGGGCACCGTGGACTTGCCGACGACGAGGGCGGGCCCGGTCAGGTGCGGGGCGAGCGAGGCGACCGCCGAGTCGACGTAGGACATGTCGCAGGCGTACTCGCCGTGCTTCTGCGGGGTGTTCACGCAGAGGAAGTGGACGTCGCCGAAGGCGCCCACCTCAGCCCAGTCCTGGGTGAAGCGCAGCCGCCCGGTGGAGCCCTCCAGTCCGGCCACGTGCCGGCGCAGCAGGTCCTCGAGACCGGGCTCGTACATGGGGACCTCGCCCCGCCGCAGCATCTCGATCTTCTCCGGGACGACGTCCAGGCCCAGCACCTCGAAGCCCATCTCGGCCATGGCCGCGGCGTGGGTCGCGCCGAGATAGCCGGTGCCGATCACGGTGATCTTCAGGCTCATGGATGCTCCAGGAGGGATGATGGCAATGCGCTGCCCGAGCATATCGGGGGCGTGCGCGTAGCCCGTGCCGGGCAATGTCCCACCTGTCACCCGCTGTCGCCAAGCTCACGTACCGCTCACGTGAGCAGGCCCCTAAAATTCGAGTTACTTAACGGTAATTAGCATCACCGCAACACGGCACCACCGCTCGTCATCACCTGACACACCTGTCATCACCTGTCATCACTGGTCGTCTTTGGAGCGTGAGAGACCTTGGCCGGATCGGCTGACTTCGACCTGTACCGCCCGTCCGAGGAGCACGACATGCTCCGCGACGCCGTCCGCTCGCTGGCCGAGGCGAAGATCGCGCCGTACGCCGCCCAGGTGGACGAGGAGGCCCGCTTCCCGCAGGAGGCCCTCGACGCTCTGGTCGCGAACGACCTGCACGCCGTGCACGTGCCGGAGAGCTACGGCGGCGGGGGCGCGGACGCCCTCGCGACCGTCATCGTCATCGAGGAGGTGGCCCGCGTCTGCGCCTCCTCCTCCCTGATCCCCGCCGTGAACAAGCTGGGCTCGCTCCCGGTGATCCTCTCCGGCTCCGAGGAGCTGAAGAAGAAGTACCTGGGCCCGCTCGCCAAGGGCGACGCGATGTTCTCGTACTGCCTCTCCGAGCCGGACGCCGGTTCGGACGCGGCCGGCATGAAGACCAGGGCCGTCCGCGACGGCGACCACTGGGTCCTCAACGGCGTCAAGCGCTGGATCACCAACGCGGGCGTGTCCGAGTTCTACACGGTGATGGCCGTCACCGACCCGGAGAAGCGCTCCAAGGGCATCTCCGCCTTCGTCGTCGAGAAGTCCGACCCGGGCGTCTCCTTCGGCGCCCCGGAGAAGAAGCTCGGCATCAAGGGCTCCCCGACCCGCGAGGTCTACCTCGACAACGTGCGCATCCCCGCCGACCGCATGATCGGCGCCGAGGGCACCGGCTTCGCCACCGCGATGAAGACCCTCGACCACACCCGCATCACCATCGCCGCCCAGGCCCTCGGCATCGCCCAGGGCGCGCTCGACTACGCCAAGGGCTACGTCAAGGAGCGCAAGCAGTTCGGCAAGCCGATCGCCGACTTCCAGGGCATCCAGTTCATGCTCGCCGACATGGCCATGAAGGTCTCCGCCGCCCGCGCCCTGACCTACCAGGCCGCCGCCGCCTCCGAGCGGGTCGACGCCGACCTCACCTACCAGGGCGCCGCCGCGAAGTGCTTCGCCTCGGACATCGCCATGGAGGTCACCACGGACGCCGTCCAGCTCCTCGGCGGCTACGGCTACACCCGTGACTACCCGGTGGAGCGCATGATGCGCGACGCGAAGATCACCCAGATTTATGAGGGCACGAACCAGGTCCAGCGGATCGTGATGGCGAGGAACCTGCCGTAGCAGGGCTTTGCGGGTCAGGAGCGCGGATCGTGAGGGCGAGGAACCTGCTGTAAGGAGCCCGCAGCCGGGCCCGGTGCGCAGCCGGCCGGTGCTCCGTCCCGCGCCGTCTGTGTTCGCCGGGCGCCGTCCGCCTGCCCGCGTCCCGGCCTGCGCCGCCGTTTCGCCCCGCCGTCCTCCGTCCCCGCCGGGCGGAGGGCGGCGGCGCCCAGTGGTGAGCGCGGTCGGCGGCTCGGGGTCCCGCGCCCTCTCGGCACACTCGAACGGACGCAGCGGAACCGGAACCTCCGTCGAATGGCGGGCCGGGGTCGGCGGGCGTACGACGGAAGGGCACGGGGCCCGCCCCGGGGCCCCTCCGGCCTCCAGGAGAAGCCATGACCCACACCCAGCCCGGAGCCATGACCGCCATGAGCAAGGAGATGCAGGACTGCGTCGACGCCTGCATGACCTGCCACAACATCTGCGAGGAGGCCATGAGCTCCTGCATGCAGATGGGCGGCCAGGCGCAGATGCAGATCATGCGCGCGCTCATGGACTGCTCCGAGACGACGCGGATGTGCGCGGACATGATGATGCGCCGCTCGCCCATGTCCTCGGAGATGTGCGCGATGTGCGCCAAGGCCTGCGACATGTGCGCCGAGGCGTGCATGTCCATGCCCGACGACCAGACGATGATGCGCTGCGCGGAGGCGTGTCGCCGCTGCGCGGAGATGTGCCGGTCGATGACGGGCGCCCGGATGTGATCCGTCCCCCGGTACGGCGACGGGGCCCCGCGGGCATGTTTTCCGCGGGGCCCCGCTGCCGGCGCCGTCCGGCCGGGCGTGTCCGTCCGGTCGTGCGTCGGTTCGGTCGTGCGTCGGTTCCGTCGTGCGTCCGCCCGGTCGTGCGTCGGTTCCGTCGTGCGTCCGCCCGGTCATGCGTCCGTCCGGTCGTGCACCGGTCCGCCCGGAGGTGGCAGGTGGCTCGGCGGTCCGGTCAGTTGCCGGAGACGGTCACCTTCTGGTCGTTCTTCAGCTCGTCCACCAGGGTCTTGACCTTCGCCTGGTCCCAGCGGACGTTTCCGCCGATGAAACCGGCGACGGGCATGTTCATGGAGGTGCCGTCACCGCCGCTGACGCCCTTCATCGCCCAGAACATGGACGCCAGGTCCCACAGGCTCATGTCCTTGTCGACGATGAGGGAGTCCAGGCCCGCGCCCATCGTCGGGTAGAACTTGAACGGGTTCAGGACCGTCGTCGGGGTGGCGACCTCGTGAGCCAGCGCGGAGAGGAACTTCTGCTGGTTCTTGGTGCGCTGCAGGTCGGAGGCGGCGAAGGCGTGCCGGGTGCGGACGAAGGCCAGGGCCTGCTCGCCGTTCAGCGTCTGCTTGCCCGCCTTGAAGTCGGCGCCGGACCACTTGTCCTTGAAGGGCTTGTCGATGGTCATCTCGACGCCGCCGACCGAGTCCACGATGTTGGCGAAACCGGCGAAGCCTATCTCGACGTAGTGGTCGATGTGCAGACCGGTGTTGTACTCGATGGTGCGCACCAGCAGGGTCGGGCCGTCGTAGGCGTAGGCCGCGTTGAGCTTGTTCTGCCCGAGGGGGCCCTTGATCTTGCCGGACTCCGAGCCGCGGAACTGCGGGATCGTGACGTTGGAGTCACGCGGCAGCGAGATCAGCGTGTCCCCGTTGTCCCCGACGTGCAGGATCATCATGGAGTCGGTGCGCTTGCCCTCGGCGGAGCCGGTGTGCAGCTTCTTCTTGTCCGCGGCGGAGAGGCCGTCGCGGCTGTCCGAGCCGACGATCAGGTAGTTCGTGCCCTTGCCGGCCTCCGGCCGGTCGATGACCTTCGACAGGTCGACCTCGCGGTTGAGCTTGGAGTCGGCCCAGAAGTAGGTGCCCACCGAGGTGACCACGAGGAGGGTGACGAGCGTGATCGCGGTCCACTTGATGCGGCGGCGCCAGTTCGGCGCGGGCCGCGGCCCGCGGGTGCCGCCCGCGCCCGGACCGGTCGGCCCGCCGGGACCGCCGCCTGGCCTGCCGTAGACATGTCCGGTGTTGTAGCCGCTGTCGTAGCCCTGGCCGTCGTCGTAGCCGGGGCCCTCGCCGCCGTCGACGTACGACGGCTGCTGCGGGACGCCGTACGGCGGCGCCGCGGGACCCTGGCCGCCGGGGCCACCGCGCCCGCGCTGCCCGGGCGGAACCGCCGGACCGCCGCGCCGCACCTGGCGCATCACCCGTGCGCCCTCCGGCTGCGCGCCGGCGCTGCCGCGTCCGTAACCGGGTCCGCGGTTGTCGTCGGACCACCCCTCGGGCCAATCATTCATGTGGCCCAGTGTGCCGGGCTGCGGGGTGTGCCTTACAAGGGCCGTCGGAAAATAAGGTCACGGCTGTTGCCAAGCTGACACAAATTCCCCGGATGCCGACGCGGCATAAGGTGGAGCCCATGACAGATCAGGCCACCGTCGCGGAATCCGGAACACCGGAGATACCGGGCAAGCCGACCTCGGCGTCCCGGACCACCCTCAGCCACATCATGACCCACAGTGACACCAACCTGCTGGGCACGGTGCACGGCGGAGTGATCATGAAGCTGGTCGACGACGCCGCGGGTGCGGTGGCCGGGCGGCACAGCGGCGGGCCCGCCGTCACCGCCTCCATGGACGAGATGGCGTTCCTCGAACCGGTCCGCGTCGGTGACCTGGTCCATGTGAAGGCCCAGGTCAACTGGACCGGCCGGACCTCCATGGAGGTGGGCGTCCGGGTGCTGGCCGAACGCTGGAACGAGTCCGCCCCGGCCACCCAGGTCGGCTCCGCCTACCTCGTCTTCGCCGCCGTGGACGCGGACGGCAAGCCCCGCGCGGTGCCGCCGGTGCTGCCCGAGACCGAGCGGGACAAGCGGCGCTACCAGGAGGCCCAGATCCGCCGCACCCACCGCCTGGCCCGCCGCCGCGCGATCAAGGAGCTGCGGGAGAAGCGGGCGGCGGAGGGCATCGAGGACTGAGGCACCGGCACGGAGGACCTGACGCGCCCGGTCGGATTCCGAGGCGCCGCCGTGGCGACCGGTTCCGCGGGCACCGCCGCGGTCCCACAGGCACCGCCGCGGTCCCACAGGCACCGTCCAGGCCCCGGTGCCCCGCGCGTCTCAGTCGCACGCCACCTGGTCGCCCCGCACCACCTCGTTGGCGTCCTGGACCGTGGTGCGCACACGCACCTTCCGCACCTCGCGGAAGCCACTCCCGGCGATCACCCGCAGCGTGGCGCCCTGCCCCGGTACGGGCCGCAGCTCGCTGCCCGGCAACGCCGCGGCGAGCGACCTGGCCGAACGGTCCCACCGGGGGTCGTAGAGCACGACGGTCCGCTCGACCCCGCGTTCCTTCGCGTCGACGGGCGCCTTGGTGGTGCTGAACCCGGCCCCGGCCAGCGCGGTGTCCACCCGCCGGGCGAGTCCGGCCGTCCCGGTGCCGTTCTCCACCTGGACCCGGATGCGCTGCGGGGGGACCTCCACGGCCGCCGTGCCGTCCGGTGTGCGGGCCGGTCTGCGCACGGCCAGCGGATGGTCGTCGCGCAGCGCGCTGAAGAGCCGGTCCGCCTGTGCCCGGTCCCACTTCACGGTGGAGCCGAGCCCCTTGACCGGGAAGGACGTCTGGGCGACCGGGACGGTGGTGAACTCGGACGAGGACGGCGAGAAGTTCCGCATCGCCCGCCCGAGGTCGAGCAGCTCGTCGGTGTGGAAACCCTGGTCGGCGCGGACCGAGCCGAGCACGGCCCGGGTCACGTCCCGGAACTTCATGGGGTTCAGCAGCACCCGCGAGGAGGTCGCCCGGTCGATCAGCGCGGCCAGGAAGAGCTGCTGGCGCTTCATCCTGCCGAAGTCGCTGGCCCCGTCGACGTGCCGGGAGCGGACGTACTGCAGCGCCTGGCCGCCGGTGAGGGTGTGGACGCCCGCGGGCAGGTCCAGGCCGGTGTAGGTGTCCTTCATCGGCAGCGCGGTGCAGATCTCGACGCCGCCGAGGACGTCCACGGTCCGCATGAAGGTGGTGAAGTCCACCTCGAGGTAGTGGTCGATCTTCAGGTGGGTCATGCTCTCGACCGTGCGCACGGTGAGGCTCGGGCCGCCCTCCGCGTACGCCGCGTTCAGCTTGACGGGGTGCGGCGGGTGCTGCTTGCCGGTGTTCCGGTCGAGGTGGGCGGGCAGGTCGACGTAGGAGTCCCGGGGCAGGCTGACGACGCTGGCCCGCTCCCGGTCCTGGGAGAGGTGCACGATCATCATCGTGTCGGTGCAGTGGCAGGGCTGGCCGCCGAGCCGGTAGCGCTGCCGCTCCTGCTCGCTGATCTTGTCGCGGCCGTCGGTGCCGACCAGCAGGACGTTCATGCCGTGGCCCGTCGGCGGCCGGTTCTTCATGTCCTTGAAGAGGTCGATCCGCGTGATGTCGGCGTCCAGGCTGGAGACCACCGCGTGCCCGATCCCGGCGGAGGCGAGGACCACCACGGAGACCGTGGTCGCCGCCCGCATGGCCCAGCGCGGCCTGCGGCGCGGCGGGGGCGCGTACGGCGTGCGGGCCGCCCGCGAAGGCGCGGCGGGCTGCCGCGGTCCGCGCCGCGGGGGGGCGGGCGGCCGGGGCGGCCGGGGCGACGTGGTGGACATGGGGGACACCTCCGCATAGGGCGTGGGTGGACACCGTGAGCACCGTAGGCCCATACGATCTGCTGCCCGACCAGGCGGACCCCGCGGCGCGCACCGGTGTCCCCCGTTCGCGGTAACGTGAGCACCGATGAACGCCAACTCCGACGTGCGGTTCCCCGCCGTTTCTGTGATCATGCCCGTCCTCAACGAGGAGCGGCATCTGCGCGGGGCCGTCGAAGCGATCCTCGCGCAGGAGTACGACGGCGAGATGGAGGTCGTGATCGCCCTGGGTCCGTCCACGGACCGCACGGACGAGATCGCCGCCCAGCTCGTCCGTGACGACCCGCGCGTGCACACGGTCCCGAACCCCACCGGCCGCACCCCCGCCGCGCTCAACGCCGCGATCAAGGCCTCCCGCCATCCGATCGTGGTCCGCGTCGACGGCCACGGGATGCTCTCGCCGAACTACATCGCCACGGCGGTGCGGCTCCTGGAGGAGACCGGCGCGCAGAACGTGGGCGGCATCATGCACGCCGAGGGCGAGAACGCGTGGGAGCACGCGGTCGCCGCCGCCATGACGTCGAAGATCGGTGTCGGCAACGCGGCCTTCCACACCGGCGGTCAGGCCGGCCCGGCCGAGACGGTCTACCTGGGCGTGTTCCGCCGCGAGGCGCTGGAGCAACAGGGCGGCTACAACGAGGAGTTCATCCGCGCCCAGGACTGGGAGCTGAACTTCCGCATCCGTGAGGCGGGTGGCCTGATCTGGTTCTCGCCCGAGCTGCGGGTCTCCTACCGGCCCCGGCCGAACGTGAAGGCGCTCGCCAAGCAGTACAAGGACTACGGCCGCTGGCGGCACGTCGTCGCCCGGTACCACGAGGGCTCCATCAACCTGCGCTACCTCGCCCCGCCGACCGCCGTGTGCGCCATCGCCGCCGGGATCGTGGTGGGCGCCGCGGTGACCCCCTGGGCGCTCGTCGTCCCCGGTGGCTACCTGGCCGCCATCGTCGCCGGTTCGCTGCCGGCCGGGAAGGGCCTGCCCCTGGCGGCGCGCCTGCGCATACCGGTGGCCCTGGCCACCATGCACATGTCGTGGGGCTGGGGCTTCCTGACCAGCCCGAAGTCCCTGGCCAAGAGGGTCATCGCCTCGCGTCGGCCGGCGGTCGTCACCACCGGCTGAACAGCCGTCCCACATGCGAGGGGCCCCTCACCGCGCCGCGGTGAGGGGCCCCTGCGCAGACGGACCCGCTCCTACCACCGGTAGGGCGCGTACACGTCCATGCACTGCGTGGTGTCAGCGCCGTTGATGGCGTCGGAGTTCTCCGGGATGTCGCCTGCCTTGGGGGCCTTCTGCTTCGGGTAGCTGCTGCCCTGGCGCCAGTCCGCGCCCACGACGACGGTGACCCCGGAGACGTCCGTCGACTTCTCCACCGACGTCGTCGGGATGCCGAGAGCGGTGGCGACCCGCTCGGCGTCGCCCTTCAGCTCGGCGCTCGGGTAGCGCACGACCGTCTCGGACGCGGACGGGGTCACCGAGCTGTCCGCTGCCGCCTTGCCGAAGCCTTTCTGCGCCAGCTCCTGGCTGATGGCGGTCGCCCGGTGCGGGACGGCGGCGAGGGTGGAGGTGCCGGTGCCGTTCTGCACCGCGACGCCGATCTGGCCGTCCGGGTGGGCCGGCTGTGTGGCGGGCGGGCTCTTGTCGCCGCCCCCGTCCCCGTTCTTGCCGGCGCCCTTCTTCGCGTCCTCGGGCTTGCCGTTGGAGTCGAAGGCCACGTCGTCGCGGAGCAGCTTCCACATCTTCTGGGCGTTGGCGCCGTCCGGAACGCGGTGGTCGCGGTTCTGCGGGTCCTCGACGTTGGGCATCGTCGTCATGGTGATGCGGTCGGTGGGGACCGTCTTGAGCTGCATGCTCAGGTCGTACAGCTTCTTGGGGGTACCGATCTCCTCGGACACCCCCAGCGACTTCGTGGCCGCCTCGGTCAGGTTCAGCAGCCGGCCGGTGTCGGTGAAGATGCTCTGGCTCTTGAGCGTGCGGATCATCGAGTTCAGGTACATGTGCTGGGCCCGGGCCCGCAGCAGGTCGCTGCCCCAGGCGTGCCGGGTGCGCAGCCACTGGAGGGCCTGCACGCCCTTGACCTTGTGGGTGCCGGCCGTCAGCTTCAGACCGGACCCGCCGCGCTGGGCCGCCGTCGAGTGGTCCCACACGTTCTGCCTCACGCACACGTCCACGCCGCCGATGGCGTCGGCCATCTTCACCACGCCCGCGAAGTCGATCGTCATCCAGTGGTCGATGTACACACCGGTGAGGTTCTGCCAGGTGGCCAGCGTGCAGCCGGCTCCGCCGCGCGCGAGGGACTCGTTGATGATGGTGTTGACCGGCGGATACTCCTTGCCGGTCTTCGGGTCCCTGCACTTGGGGATGTCCACGCGGGTGTCGCGCGGGATGCTCACGACCTCGGCGCTCTTGCGG
This sequence comes from Streptomyces sp. NPDC006743, assembly GCF_040703815.1. NCBI lineage: Bacteria > Bacillati > Actinomycetota > Actinomycetes > Kitasatosporales > Streptomycetaceae > Streptomyces > Streptomyces sp. NPDC006743. Next base: position 39,804 of record NZ_JBEYJA010000045.1, read on the forward strand.
TCCGCGGCCAGGTGGATCAGCATCTGCACGTCGCCCAGCGGCGGGTTGCCGCGGTTCTCCCGGCTGCCGCCGAGCGCGACGTTGGCGTCGGAGTTGCGGCTGTCGGAGCCGATCAGCAGGATGTTCACGGGCGTCTGGCCGTCGGCGTTGGCCTTCGTCTTCTGGGCCTTGGAGTCGCCGCTGTCGCGCTCGCCCTTGCGTATGTTGCCGTTGAGGTGTTCGTAGTAGAGGTATCCGGCGCCGGCCGTGCCCAGTATGACCACCGCGAGCACCGTGGCCGACCAGCGCAGCACGCGCCGTCTGGGTCCTCTGCCGCCGGTGCCCCGGCCGCCGTTGCCCCGTCCGTGTCCGCTTCCGCCCCGACGGCTGTGTCCGCCTCCGGCGCTCTTCTCGTGCTGCGCCAGAGGCATCGTGTCCTCGACCGCGGGCCCCTCCCCGCGCAGACCGCTCTGCGTCAACTCCCCATCCTCCCCGCCCTCATGTCATCGAACAGGCCTGTCGTACGCCGTGTTAGACGTACGACAGGCCCGTCAGGTCACACGGTGCGCTCAACTGGCGCACTGAACCTTGTCCGCCGTGTGCTGTCCCTCCACCGTGGGTGCCTTCTGGGGTGCGGTGAGTGACACTCCCGCGCCCTTGTAGTCCTTGCCCAGGGTCAGCGTCATCGTCGGCAGGCCCTGGGAGTTGGTCACGCTCTCGCCCGGCTTCAGCGCGGAACCCGGCAGTCCCATGAGCGCGGCGAGTTCACGGGCCTGGGCGGCCTGGTCGGGCCCGTACTCCAGCGTGGTCTTGGCCAGCTTCTCGGGCGCGTTGCTGCCGTTCTCCGACTTGAGCACGCCCTGCTGGTTCTGGAGCCAGGTGAGGGTCTCCTGCGCGGCGCCGGCCTTGGCCCCGCCGTTGAGGATGCGCACCCGCACCTCGGAGGCGGCCGACCGGGTGCCCTTGAGCCGGGCCGCCTGCGCGTCCTTCGCCTGCTGCTGCTTCTTCTTCACCTCGGTGAAGGAGACGTCGCTGCCGATGGCGTCGAAGACCTGGGGGGCGAGGGTCTGGTCGACGATGACCGTCTTGTGCACCGGGCCGTCGTCCGGGTTGTCGCGCACCGGCACGGTCAGGAAGGTGATGTTCTTCGTCGGCACCTTCTTCAGCTCCAGCGCCACGTCCTTGAGCGTGCTCGCCTTGCCGATGCCGGTGTCGACGGTCAGCGACTTGGTGGCCGCGTCCGCCAGGTCGTACAGCTTGACCGGGTTGGTGAGGGTGTCGCTGGAGGCCATCTTGCGCATCAGCGAACTGAGGAACTGCTGCTGCACCTTGATCCGGTCCAGGTCACCGTGGTTGCCGAAGCTGTGCCGGGTGCGGACGAACGCCAGCGCCTGCTCGCCCTCGATCTTGGACGAACCGGCGGGCAGGTCCAGGTGCGAGTCCTTGTCGTTGACGGGGTGCTTGAGGCACACCTCGACGCCGCCCACCGCCGACGTCAGGGTCTTCACCGCGTTGAAGTCGGCCATCATGAAGTGGTCGGGGGCGATGCCCGTGACTTCCTTGACCGTGCGCATGGTGCATCCCGGGTCGCGCCCGTCCTGGCCGAGGCTCTCGTTGAACCGGACCTTCGACGAGCCCGGGATGACCTTGGTGCTGCCGTCGGGCTGCTTGGTCGGGCAGTCGGGGATGTTGACGATCAGGTCGCGGGGGATGCTCAGCGCGGTCGCGTTCGTACGGTCCTTGGCGACGTGCAGCAGGATGTTGGTGTCCGCGTGGCCGACGCTGCCCTTGTCGCCGTAGCCCTCGTTGCCCGCCCCGGTCCGCTTGTCGGTGCCGATGACGAGGATGTTGAAGGCCTCGTCCTTGCTGAAGCCGTCCTTGGCCGCGCTGCCCACGTCGGTGGTGGTGACGTTGCCCTCGAGGTGCTTGAAGATCAGGTAACCCGCGGTGCCGACCCCGACCAGGACGAACGCCATGGTGCCGCCGGTCCACACCAGGACCTTCTTGGTCCTCGACTTCTTCTTCTTTTCCGGGCGGCGTCCCCGCCGGCCGGGCGGCTGCGGCTCCTCCGCGGGCGCGCCGCGGCGGCGGCGCGGACCGGGCACGGTGGGCGCCGGGGCCGTCTCGTGCGTCTGTTCCCCGCCGGGCGGGGCACCGCGCCGGCCCGCGGCGGTGCCCTGCGCCCCGGGGGCGGAGGGTCTGCGCGGGCCGGGGACCGCCGACTGCGGAGGGGAAGGGTTCAGTCGCAGTTCGTATTCACCAGTGGCCGGATTGAGTACCCACTGGTCTGCGGGATCGATGTTGTCCGCCCGCCCACGGCCTTGCGCGTCCACGGTTGTCCGAACCCTCCGTCGGGGCCACGCGGCGCCTTCCCCCCAGGCGCTCAGGTCTGGTTCACAGTGCACGACCCCAGGGTGACCTCGCGGCCGGTAGCACCGGATCGCTCACACTATCCGGCCTGTTGAGGCCTGAGCGACGTCGGTGACGAATTCCACGCCCCTACAACTGGGCAATCCGCCCATTTCTCTGGACAAAAGTTCGCCCTTGGCCGCAGTTTTACCCGCGAGGTTCCCGGGCGGCGCTATTCCGGTGAGGACGGGGGCGGGTGAGGACGTCACGCCGGGGGCGTGGACCGGGCCGATCGCGCCCCCGACGTGCCCGCGGAAATGCACTGAACGTAGTCGTACGGCTGCGGAGGCGATTCCCCGGCCGGGGGTCTCCGGTCGGGAAAGCGGGAACGCGAGCGGGACGGGAAGCTGCCCCGGAAGCCGGTCCGGAAGGGCAATCCGCGCAGCTGAATTACCGCTGTTCGCCCCGTAATCCCGTGAGACCTCCACGACCGCCTCCGCCGGCCGGCCCCGGGCGGCTGCCGGGCATTGGCTCGCGGCGCCCAACTCCGGGCAGCCGGCCGGCGGTTCACGCCCTCATGGCTGACGAGCGGTCACGCGCGGGTGTGCGCCCGCGGAGCGGAGGTCACCGCGCGGTCGCCGTGATCCGTTCGCTCTCGATGCGCTTGGCCAGGCCGGCCTCGTCCAGCCGGTCCAGGTTCCGGCACAGGACGACGGATCCGCCGGCCGCGAGCGGTGCGTACAGGCCCGCGCTCAGCCCCTCCCAGGTGTCGTACGGCAGCCCCGACAGCAGCCGGGAACCCGGTCCCGTCAGGCCCAGTCCGGGGGCGTCGGCGCGGGCCCGTTCCACGACCTCGGCCGCCGTGTACTCCGCACCGGCCACGATCAGCGCGGGCGCCTCCGGGTCCACGGGCGCGAACGGCGCGAACCGGTCGCCCTGCCCCGGCACCTCGACGGCGTAGTCGGCGAAACCCGCGGGCGGCTGCGGGAACCGCCCGCCCAGCGGCCTCAGCGCCAGCGCGACCCGCTCGCCCGTGCAGGCGCGCGCCGCCTCCAGCGTGTCCGGCCCGCTGACGACGACATCGGCGGCCGCCGGGTCCCCGCCGGCGTCCGCGACCGCGCCCACCGACGCGCACGCCAGCAGCCACACCGCCGTCTGCCAGTGCGCGGGCAGCAGCAGCGCGACCCGGTCACCGGGCCCCGCGGCGAGGTCCCCCTGGAGGAGGTTCGCCGTCTTGGCCACCCAATTGCCGAAGGTGGCCACCGACAATTCGACGCGTTCGCCCGTCGCGTCGTCGTAGAAGGTCACCAGGGGGCGTCCCGGGTCCGCGGCGAGCGCGGAACGCAGCAGGTCGGCAGGGGTGCGTTCGGTGGCGTTCACCCGCGCAAGCGTACGCGGCGGCGCGCGCCCGCACCCGGGGACTACGGCCCACGGGGGCCCGTGGGGCCACCGGTTCGGGGGAACGACACCCGACGCACCGTCAGTTCGTAGATGGACATATATGTCTGACTATGTCCAAGATCAGGGGCATGCGTCGATACGGATTCCTTGCGTCCTCGATCGGTGTCACCTGCGTGGCCGGCCTCGCTGTCGCGCCCGGTCTGCCCGCGGCCGCCGCGACGGCCACGGCGGCGGGGGCGGCGGTGCCGCGGGCGGCGGCCCACCTCGTCCCGGCCGCCGTTCCCGCCCAGGCCCCGGCCGCCGCCCCGGCCTCCGTTCCGGCGACCGTGCCGGCGGCCGTCCCCGGCAGCACCCAGTCCCTGCCCCTCGCCCCGCGCACCGAGGGCCGCGTCCGCGGCCGGGCCCGTGGCGCGGCCCCCGGCGCCGCCCTCGAACAGGGCCTGTACCGCGCGGACGTCCGCCACTTCTCCCTGGTCGGCGTCGTCTGGGACAACCCCGGCACCGAACTCCACGGCACCGTCCAGATCCGCACCCGCTCCGCCGCCACCGGCACCTGGTCCGACTGGCAGGACGTCGACACCCACAACGCCGACCACGGCGCCGACCCCGGCACCGCCGAGCGCGCCACCGGCCACGTCCGCGGCGGCACGGCGCCGCTGTGGGTGGGTGACAGCGACGGCGTCGACGTGCGCGTCCGCGCGGACACCGGCGACCGGGAGACCGGCGCCCCGGCCGATCCGCCCGCCCCGCTGCCCTCGGGGCTGCGCCTGGAACTCGTCGACCCCGGCGACACGTCCGCGGCGGACTCCCCGGCCGACCAGTCGCGCACCGGCGAGCTGTCCGAGGCGGCGACCGCCGCGTCCGCGGCCAACTCCGGCCTCGCCTCCCTCGGCGCCACCGAGATCCCCGCCCTCGACCGCGCGGCCACCGAACGCGAACTGCTCGACCTGCGCGGCGACGAACTGACGGACGCCCAGCGGGCCAAGCCGCACATCGGCGCGCGCCCGCGCATCGTCACCCGCCGCGGCTGGGGCGCGGACGAGTCGCTGCGCTCGCGGGGGTTCGTCTACACGAAGAAGGTGAAGGCGGCGTTCGTCCACCACACCGCGACCGGCAACAAGTACCGCTGCTCGCAGACCCCCTCGGTCATCCGCAGCATCTACCGCTACCACGTCAAGAGCATGGGCTGGCGGGACATCGGCTACAACTTCCTGGTCGACAAGTGCGGCACCGTCTACGAGGGCCGCGCCGGGGGCGTGGCGAAGCCGGTGCTGGGCGCCCACACCATGGGCTTCAACAGCAACAGCGTGGGGATCGCCGTCATCGGCACCTACAGCAAGTCCAAGCCCTCCTCGGCCGCCGTCAAGGCCGTCGCCAAGCTCACCGCCTGGAAGCTGGGCCTCTACGGGATGAATCCGCGCGGAAAGACATATCTGAAGTCCGGCGGTGGCAACCTCTATCAAAAGGGAAAGAACGTACACCTGAACGTGATCTCCGGCCACCGGGACGGCTTCGCCACCGACTGCCCCGGACGGAAGCTCTACGGCAAGCTCGGCACGATCCGCTCGACCGCGGCGCGCTATCAGGGCCGCTGAGCCCGGTCTGCATACACTGGCCGGCCGAAAGACAGCTCGGCCGGTCCCGGCAGGAAGCGGAGACGACAGGTGACAGAAGCGATCCTCCTGGTCGGCGGCAAGGGCACCCGGCTGCGCCCGCTCACGGTGCACACTCCCAAGCCCATGGTGCGGGCGGCCGGCGTGCCGTTCCTCACCCACCAGCTGGCGCGGGCCAGGGCGGCGGGCGTCGAGCACATCGTGCTCGCCACCTCCTACCTGGCCGAGGTCTTCGAGCCGTACTTCGGTGACGGCTCCGCCCTCGGACTCCACCTGGAGTACGTGACGGAGGAGGAACCGCTCGGCACCGGCGGCGCCCTGCGCAACGTCGCCCCGCGGCTGCACTCCGGCCCCGACGAGCCGGTCCTCGTCTTCAACGGCGACATCCTGACCGGTCTGGACATCCGCGCCCTGGTGCGCACGCACGAGGAGACGGGCGCGGACGTCTCCCTGCACCTGACGAAGGTGGCGGACCCGCGTGCGTACGGCCTGGTCCCGACGGACGACACCGGCCGGGTCCTCGCCTTCCTGGAGAAACCGCAGACGCCGCAGGAGATCGTCACCGACCAGATCAACGCGGGGGCGTACGTCTTCAACCGCTCGGTCCTCGACACGATCCCGCCGGGGCGCCCGGTGTCCGTGGAGCGCGAGACCTTCCCCGGTCTGCTGTCGGCCGGGGCCCATCTGCAGGGCATGGTGGACTCCACCTACTGGCTGGACCTCGGCACCCCGGCCGCCTTCGTCCGCGGCTCGGCCGACCTCGTCCTGGGCCGCGCCCCGTCCCCGGCGGTCCCCGGCCGGTGCGGCGACCGCCTCGTCCTGCCCACGGCCGTGGTCGCGCCCGACGCCAAGCTGACCGGGGGCACGGTGGTCGGCGAGGGCGCGTTCGTCGCCGAGGGGGCGCGCGTGTCCGGCAGTACGATCCTGCCCGGCGCCGTGATCGAGCCCGGTGCCGTCGTCACCGACTCCCTCATCGGGGCCCGGGCCCGCATCGGCACCCGCTCCGTGCTCACCGGCACGGTGATCGGCGACGGCGCGGTCGTCGGCGCCGACAACGAACTGCGGGACTGCGTACGGGTGTGGTGCGACGCCCGGATCCCGGCAGGCGCGGTCCGCTTCTCCTCGGACCAGTGACGCCCTCGGTTCCGGTCACCCTCCGCCGGACCGCCCCGGCCCGGCGGGCCTGGTGATCCCGGCGGGCCGCGGGGGTCAGAGAGGCCGGGGCGCGCCGGCGGGGCCGCAAGGGCGGACGCGGCTCGGGGGCGGGTGGGCCGAGGGGCTCCGGGCCCGGTCGGCCCAGGGGGTGCGTGGGCTGAGCGAGCCGAGCCGGCTGAGCGGGTCGGGCGGCCTCAGCGCGCCAGAAGGCTCAGGGAGCGGAGTGGGCTCAGCGGCCGGGTGAACCGAGTGGGCGGCCGGTCAGGGGCGCAGGCGCTTCAGCAGGTGGAGCGGGCTGAGCCGGGCCGGGGGCCGAGTGACCTCAGTGGTGCCTGCGGGCCCACCGGCCTCGACGGATCGTGTCGGCCGAGCCGAGCCGGGCCGAAGGCCGAAGCCGGGACCGTGTCTCACAAGCGCCCCATGTCCCGCACCGGCATCCGGGGGGCGCGCCGCGGCGGCACCCGCCCGCTCAGCAGGATCAGCCGGGCAGCCCGGTGCCGCTGCCCGGCGTAGGGCTCCAGCAGCCGCAGCATCTGGGCGTCGTCGGTCTCGCGGTCCCCGGCCAGTGCGAAGCCCACGATCCCCGGCAGGTGCAGATCCCCGACCGTCACCGCGTCCGCCGCGCCATGACTGCGCTGCACGGTCTCCGCCGACGTCCACGGTCCGATCCCCGGTACGACCTCCAGCCGTTCCCGCGCCGCCTCCGCGGGCATCCGCAGCGCCTCCTCCAGCCGCGCGGCCACCCGCACCGCCCGCAGCACCGTCGACGCCCGCTTGTCGTCGACGCCGGCGCGGTGCCAGTCCCACGAGGGGATCAGCGCCCAGGTACGCGGCTCGGGCATCACGTACATCTGTACGGGCACAGGTCCGGGCGCCGGTTCCCCGTACGTGCGCACCAGCGTCCGCCACGCCGCGTACGCCTCGACCGTCGTGACCTTCTGTTCCAGGACCGACGGGATCAGCGACTCCAGCACCAGTCCGGTCCGCGTCAGCCGCAGCCCCGGCCGGCGGTGCCGGGTCAGCGCGAGCAGCCGGTGCCGGGGCACGAACTCCGACGGGTCGTCGGCCGCTCCGAGCAGTTCGGGCAACCGCTCCAGCAGCCATTCGGCGCCCGGCCCCCAGGCCTGCCCGCACACCTCGCCGCCGTCCGCGGACACCCGGAGCGTTCCCGGTCCCGCCGGGGTACGGCTGGCCCGCCACACGGATCCGTCGGGCATCGCGCGGAACGTGGGATCGCCCGGACCGCGCCGCAGCGGCCCGAGCACCAGCCCCAGGTCCAGCGGCCCGTCCGGCACCCAGGTCCGTACCCGCGCGGGGGCGGCCGCCTGGTGCGGCACGGCCCCGGCGCGGGCCGCCGCGGTGGGCGCGCCGGCATGGCCGCCGCGCACGGTGGTGCGCGCGGGCCGCGGTCGCGGGGCGAAGCGTCCTGCCACGAATCAGATCCCAGGGTCGCCGGTGGTGCGCCAAGAGCCTAAACGGTCAGCGGCGCCGGACGGGACGCCTCACCGCACACCGGCTCACCGCCCGCCGCCTCACCGCACCTCGATGAACGTCCCGGCGTCGCGCTCCGCGCGGGGCTTCGGCCGCTCGGCCGGGTGCCCGACCGCCACCGCGCCCATCGGGTCCCAGTCCGCGGGCAGCTCCAGCACCTCGCGCACCACGTCCCGGCAGAACATCGTCGAGGACACCCATGCCGAGCCGAGGCGCTCCCCGGCCAGGGCGACCAGCAAGTTCTGCACGCCGGCGCCGGCGGCGACCACGAACATCTCCCGCTCGGCACCGTCGCGCCGCGCGTCGCCGTAGGTGTGCGAGCCGTCCATGACCAGGCACGGGACCACCAGGTACGGGGCCCGGCGCAGGACGTCCCCGCGGCGCACCCGCTTGGCGATCGACTCCTCGCTCTTGCCGTCCCGCCGCAGGTCGGCGATCCAGGCGTCGCGCATCGCGTCCAGCAGCCGGGTCCGCGTCCCCTCGGACTCCAGCAGCACGAACCGCCACGGCGTGGTGTGGTGCGGTGCGGGCGCGGTCACCGCCGCGGCCACCGCACGCCGTACCGCACCGGGGTCGACGGGCTCGTCGGTGAAGGACCGCACGGTACGCCGCTGGGTCACCGCCTCCCGTACGGCCTCGGAGGTGCCCAGCCGGAACATGTCGTCGCGCGCCTCGCGCACCAGGGCGCGCGCGCCCGGGCCGTCGCCGTCCGCCACGAGCGTGTGCCCCAGGCCGCGCACCACGGCGACGGGCAGTCCGGCGGCCTTGCCCTTGACCAGGTCCCCGGCGGCGGCCAGTTCGTCGGCGGTGGCGACGACGGTGGCACTGAGCGGGTTGCCGTGGGCGTCGGTGCCGCCGCGCAGGTCGTCCAGGACGCGCAGGCCGGCGGCGCCGATGGCGACGTCCGTGAGCCCGGCCCGCCAGGGGCGGCCGAAGGTGTCGGTGACGACGACCGCGACATCGACCCCGAGGGCGGCGCGCAGGCCGTCGCGGATCGAGCGCGCGGAGGCGTCCGGGTCCTCGGGCAGCAGCAGCACCGTGCCCGAGGGGGTGTTGGAGGCGTCCACCCCCGCTGCCGCCATGACGAGGCCCTGGCGGTTCTCCACGATGCGCAGGAGTCCGCGGCGCGCCACGACCCGGACGGTCTCGGCGTCGATCGCGGCCTCCCGGTCGGCGGCCTCGACGACGCGTCCCTCCGCCTTGGAGACGATCTTCGAGGTGACCAGGAGCACGTCCCCGTCGGCCAGGGCGGGCTCGGCGGCGGCGATCAGCTTGGCCAGGTCGTCCCCCGGGGCCACCTCGGGGATCCCGGGCACGGCCCACACCCGGAAGGCGGGCGCCGCCGCACCCCCGGGGCCGTCCGCGGGCGGCGTCGCGCTCATGCTCCCCGCACCTCCTCGGCGAGCGCCAGCGCCTCCCGCGCCATCTGCGCGGTGGCCTCGACGTCGGTCATCATCAGCGGCACCGCGCGGCAGCGGATCCCGGCCGTCTCGATCTCCTCGACCGCGCCCGCGTCGACGGTGTCGACGAGCCAGCCGTCGAGCAGCCCCGAACCGTAGTGCTCGGCGACCGCCGCGGCGGTGGACTCCACACCGACGGCGGCGAGGACCTTGTCGGCCATCCCGCGCACGGGCGCGTCCCCGACGATGGGGGACAGGCCGACCACCGGCACCCCGGCGTCGGCGATGGCCTCCCGGATGCCGGGGACGGCGAGGATGGTGCCGACGGAGACGACGGGGTTGGACGGCGGGAAGAGGATCACGTCCGCCTCGGCGATCGCCTCCAGGACACCCGGAGCGGGCTTGGCCTGCTCGGCGCCGACCGGCACGACCGCCTCGGCCGGGACCGACGCCCGCAGCCGCACCCAGTACTCCTGGAAGTGGACCGCCTTGCGCTCGCCGTCGATCTCCACCGCGACGTGCGTCTCCACCCGGTCGTCGGACATGGGGATCAGCCGCACGCCGGGCTTCCACCGGTCGCACAGGGCCTCGGTCACCGCGCTGAGCGGATAGCCCGCGCCCAGCATCTGGGTCCGCACGATGTGTGTGGCGAAGTCCCGGTCACCGAGCCCGAACCACTCCGGCCCGACGCCGTAGGCCGCGAGTTCCTCCTTGAGGTGGAAGGTCTCCTCCGCCCGGCCCCAGCCCTGTTCCTCGTTGATGCCGCCACCGAGCGTGTACATCACCGTGTCGAGATCCGGGCAGACCCTCAGCCCGAAGAGGTGGATGTCGTCGCCGGTGTTGCCGATGACCGTGACGTCCGCGTCCGGCACGGCCCGCTTCAGACCGCGCAGGAACCGGGCACCACCGATGCCGCCTGCCAGAACCACAATGCGCATGGGGCAAGTCTGGCAGGCGGGTACGACAGCGGGGGACGCGGTGGGCGCGGAAGGCGTCACGCGTCGGCGGCGTCCGCCGCTTCCCGGCCGGCGGGGGCGGCGGCGCACCGGGCGGCGCTGTGCGCCGGGTGCGCGGAGTGCATGGGCATCTCGGTCAGTCCCGGGAAGTAGACGTGCAGGCTGACGGCGGGTTCGAGCGCGTCGTTGGTGACGTCGTGCGCGTACCCCGGTGCGAAGACGTGCTGTTGACCGGCGCGCAGCGCGCGCGTGCCCTTCCGGGTGCGCTCGGTCAGGGTGCCGTCCAGGACGGTCAGGACGCCGGAGGAGCGGCCGTGGTCGTGCGGTCCGGTGCCCTGTCCGGGCACCCAGGACAGCAGCCACACCTCGTAGCCGGTGGCGGGCTGTCCCGGCCGGGCGGCGCCGTGCGCCCCGGGGACGGCGCGCAGCCGGTGGTACCAGCGGGTCGTCGCGTCGTAGCGGACGAGGTGCTCCCACTGGGCGCGGTCGGCCGCGATGGACCTGGCCAGCCCGACGAACTCGGCCACGGTGACCGGGTGCTCGCGTGGGGCCTGGAGGAGGTGGGGGACCTCGAGGAGGTCGCCGGCGATCTGGAGGTCGCTGTCGCTGTTCATGAGGTGCGGTGGTTCCTCGGAGGGGGTCGGAGAAGACCGGGGGAGGGGGCGGAGACCGGGGCCGGAGGCATCGGCAGGGCCGGGGCAGTCCGGTGATCCGCTGGGAGGGGCGGGGTGCCGGGCCGTGCAGGGGCCCGGACGGCGACTGGAGCGGGCGCCCGGGGGCGCGGGGCTCAACAGCCGCAGCAGCGACAGCTACAGCGAGCGCGGGCAGCACCGTGGGACCCGGCGGTGCGGGTCGAGGTGAGTACCGAGTTCGCGAGCATGCCCACCAGGACACCGGTTCACACCAACGCTGTCAACTCGGTGCCCGGAATGTGGGACATGTTTCACCTCATCCGGTTCATCTCGCAGGTGAAAGGTTTGCTCAGCGGGAGTCCGGGACACATGGCGCACATGCCGGGCGCGCAAGCCCCGTTGCGATCCCGTGATCCGAATGTGATCCGGTTCGCTTCGGGGGGCGATCCGGAACGGGATCGAAGGCCTGGGCGTCCTTCCTTCTGTGGGCTCCGGCGGGGGCCCGCGCGGGGCGGGAGGTCTTCGGGCCCCTCGCTGTGTGTCAAGGTTTATGCCGATTTGAACACTTTCCGCATGGCCTTGGTTCCGCAGAGTGAATAAGGGGCTCAATAGCAGATCTCGGCTTGACTCGCCCGGAGCAGCACACTTGTAATTTCACTCGTGTCGTTCAGCCGGTATCGGTAACGGCTACATCACGGGGACGCGAAAGACAGACGAGGGGCGCACATGACCGAGCTGGTGCAGCAACTGCTGGTCGACGACGCGGACGAGGAACTCGGCTGGCAGGAGCGCGCGCTGTGCGCCCAGACCGACCCCGAGTCCTTCTTCCCCGAGAAGGGCGGCTCCACCCGCGAGGCCAAGAAGGTCTGTCTCGCGTGCGAGGTCCGCTCCGAATGCCTCGAGTACGCCCTCGCCAACGACGAACGCTTCGGCATCTGGGGCGGCCTGTCCGAGAGGGAGCGGCGCCGCCTGAAGAAGGCCGCGGTCTGACGCCGCCCGTCCGCCCGCCGGGCACCGCACCTCCCCGCACAATCCTCACGAACGGCCCGTCGCAGGTGGGTTATCCACAGGCGGCGGGCCGCCGTCATGGCCAGCCAGTAGTGTGGTCGCTCGTCCGAGACGCCCCGCTGCCCGAGGGGCACAGGCGTCCACCGCATCCACCGAACCGGGGCCGTGTATCTCGATGTCCGTGCACAGCCGTACGGCAGCCCACTACGACGCCGCAGCGCCGTCGGACCCCCCGCGCGCCATGCCGTTCGCCCCCGCGCAGTCCGATCCCGAGCGCCCGCCGGAGTTCCCGCGGCACGTCGTGACCGCCGTCCTCGTCTCCCATGACGGCGCCCGCTGGCTGCCCGACGCCCTCGCCGGGCTCCTCGGCCAGGAACGCCCGGTGCAGTACGCCGTCGCGGCCGACACGGGCAGTGCGGACACCTCCGCTCAAGTGCTCGGCGAAGCCCTCGGTGACGACCGCGTGCTCCACCTCGCCCGCCGTACCGGCTTCGGCCAGGCCGTCGAAGAGGCCACCCGCACCGCCCCGTACCTCACCCCGGACGAACTGCCCTACCTCAAGCGCCCCAGCGGCTGGGACCCCGTCGGCCGCACCTGGCGCGACGACGCCTACGACCTGCCCGACCTGCCGCACGGAGAACCGGTGCGGTGGCTCTGGCTGCTGCACGACGACTGCGCCCCCGAACCCGACGCCCTCGCCCAGTTGTTGCGGGTCGTCGACAACGAGTACGAACTCGGCCGCGACGACGTGGCCGTCGTCGGCCCCAAGCTCCGCGGCTGGTACGACCGCCGCCAACTCCTCGAAGTCGGCGTCAGCATCGCCAACTCCGGCCGCCGCTGGACCGGCCTGGACCGCCGCGAACAGGACCAGGGACAGCACGACCACGTCCGGCCGGTCCTGTCGGTGTCCACCGCCGGAATGCTGATCCGGCGTGACATCTTCGAACAGCTCGGCGGATTCGACCGCAGGCTGCCCCTGATGCGCGACGACGTCGACCTGTGCTGGCGCGCCCACGCCGCAGGCCACCGCGTCCTCATCGCCCCCGACGCCGTCGTACGACACGCCGAGGCTGCCTCCCGCGAGCGCCGCACCGTCGACTGCGTGGGCCGCACGGCGGCCTCCCCGCACAAGGTCGACAAGGCCGGCGCCGTCTACACCCTGCTCGTCAACACCCGCACGGCGGCGCTGCCCTGGGTGCTCGCCCGCATCGTCCTGGGCACCGTGCTGCGCACCGTCGCCTACCTCGTCGGCAAGGTCCCGGGACAGGCCCTCGACGAGATCCGCGGCCTGGCCGGCACCCTGCTGCGCCCCGAGCGGATCATCGCCGGCCGGCGCGCGCGCGGCGCCTCCCACATCGACAAGGGCGAGCTGCGCGCCCTGTTCCCGCCGCCCGGCGCCACCGTCCGTGCCACCGTCGAACAGGTCGCGGGCAACCTCGTGGGCCGCTCCGACCCCGAGGCCTCGGCCGCGGGCCGGCACGGCGGCGCCGTCGAGTCGGGGCCCGGCGGAGAGGACGCCGACTACCTGGAGATCGAGCAGTTCGCCCGCCTCAAGCGCATCGCCCGCAAACCGGGCCCGGTGCTCTTCCTGGTACTCCTGCTCGTCTCTCTGATCGCCTGCCGGAGCCTGCTCGGCGGCGGCGCGCTCGCGGGCGGCGCCCTGCTGCCCGCCCCCGCCGACTCCGGCGACCTGTGGTCGCGCTACCTCGACGCCTGGCACCCCGTCGGCGCCGGCGGCACCCCGTCCGCGCCGCCCTACCTGGCGCTCGTGGCGATGCTGGCCTCCCTGCTGCTCGGCTCCACGGGCCTCGCCGTCACCGTGCTGCTCATCGGGTCGGTGCCGCTGGCCGGATTCACCGCGTACTTCGCCTCCCGCCCCCTCGTCCCCTCGCGCCTGCTGCGCGCCTGGGCGGCCGTCGTCTACGCCTTCCTGCCCGCGACCACCGGCGCCCTGGCCGGCGGCCGCATCGGCACCGCCGTGCTCGCCGTCCTGCTGCCGCTGATCGCCCGGGCGGGCATCGCGGCCGGCGGCCTCACCGCGCCCCCCGGCGCACGCGGCAGCTGGCGCGCCACCTGGGCCTACGCCCTGCTGCTGACCGTCACCACCGCCTTCACCCCCATCGTCTGGCCCATCGCGCTCGTCCTCGGCATCGCCGTGCTGGCCGTGCGCCGCCGCGACCTGGTGGCCCACCTGCCCCGCTTCCTGGCCCAGTTGCTCACCCCGCTGCTGCTGCTCGCCCCCTGGTCGCTGACGCTGCTGCCGTCCGGCTTCTTCCAGGAGGCCGGTCTCGAGTACGGCTCCTCGGCGGCCTCCGCCCTGGACCTGCTCGGCGCCACCCCGGGCGGCCCCGGCACGGTGCACGGGCTGATGCTCATCGGCATCGTGCTGGCCGCGCTCGCCGCCCTGCTGCGTGCGCAGCGCCAGTTCGCCGTCTGGGCAGCCTGGGCGGTCGCCCTGGTGGCGCTGGTCTTCGCCGTCCTGTCCAACGGCTCCGCCTGGGCCGGCCCCGCCACCCTCGTCTACGGCCTGGCCCTGCTGACCGCGGCCCTGCTCGGCGCGGACGGGGCACGCGCGCGCGTGGCCGAACAGAGCTTCGGCTGGCGTCAGCCGGTGGCCGCGCTGATCGCCTTCGCCTCGGCCGCCGGCCCGCTGCTCGTCGTCGCGGGCTGGATGATCCGCGGCGCCGACGGCCCGCTGGAGCGGCGCGACGCGGTCCAGGTGCCCGCCTTCGTCGCCGAGGAGAGCAGCACCCGTGACCAGGCGCGCACCCTGGTCCTCGCCAGCGACTCCCCGGCCCACGTCGGCTACATGCTCGTCCGCGGCTCCGGCGTCCGCATGGGCGACGCCGAACTGGCGGCCGACGGCGGCAACAGCAGACTCGACAAGGTCGTCGCCAACCTGGTCGCGGGCTCCGGCGCCGACCAGGCCGGCCAGCTCGGCGGCTTCGCCGTGCGCTACGTCCTCGTCCACAAGGGCGCGCCCCGCGAGATCAGCCGCGTGCTGGACGCCACCCCCGGCCTCTCCCGGCTCAGCCAGCAGGACGGCAGCGCCCTGTGGCGGGTGAACCAGGAGGTCTCCCGCGCCGCCATCCTGCCCGCTCCGGACGCCGCCGCAAAGGGCGGCGCCGCCGGCTCGGGCACCGCCGCCGCGCAGCCCGTCGCCGCCGGCCCGGTCGAGATCCACACCACCGTCCCGTCGGGCTCCGCGGGCCGCGTGCTGCGGCTGGCCGACTCCGCCGCCGCGGGCTGGACCGCCACCCTGGACGGCAAGCCGCTCACCCGCACCACCGTCGACGGCTGGGCCCAGGGCTTCCAGCTCCCCGCCTCCGGCGGCAAACTCGACGTCACCTTCGACGCCCCGCTCGCCCGCACCGCCTGGCTGTGGGTCCAGGGCGCCCTCGCCGTCGTCCTGGTGGTGCTCGCCCTGCCCGGCCGCCGCCGCGACGTCGACGACGACCTGCCCGAGGAGCAGCCCGTGCCCGCGCAGGCCGTGACCGGCGAGGGCCGCCGGGCCCGCAGGCTGCGCGCCCAGGCGGAGGCCGGGTCCGAGACCGACGAGCAGGACCGGCAGGCCCCGCCGCAGGAGCCGGGCGGCGTGCCGCCGGTCCCGCAGCCCGCCCCGGCCGCCGTACCGCACCAGCAGTCCTACGGCGAGTGGGACGCCACCGCCTACGCGGGCACCGGAGCGGAGACCGGCTACGGCGCCTACGGCGACCAGCAGTACCAGGCGGCCGCCCCGCCCCAGCAGTACCCGGCGGGCACGTACGACCAGGCGTACCAGGGCGGCCAGGCCGACCCTTACCAGAGCGGTCCCTACGACCCGTACGCGTACGGCGGCGGCCAGGTCCCGGCCGACTCCTACGGCCAGACCTACCACCAGGGGTACGAGGAGCAGCCGTACGACCCCGCGCAGCACCACCCGCACGGCAACGGCAGTGAGCGCCCCGACGGGAGCCAGCAGTGAACCGCACGACCCTGTCCCTGATCGCCGGTGTGGCCGCGCTCGCCGCCGTCACCGGATTCGCCGCGCTGGAGAGCCCGGACGCGGCGGGCGCCGGCACCGCGAAGGCCGCAGCGCGGCTGCCGGTCGAGCGCACCACTCTGGTCTGCCCGGCGCCGAGCAGCTCCGACATAGCCGACACCTCGTACACGTCCTTCACGCCGGTGACCGCGGGGACGGGCAGCGGCGGCAAGGCCGAACTCCGGTCCGCCACCGAGGAGTCCGACTCCGCCACCGGCGACAGCGCGGGCAAGGGGAAGGGCAAGGACGGCGGCAAGAAGGCCGACCGGCCCGCGCTGCAGCCCAAGGCGCCCGGTACGCCGGTCACCGGGGACACCTCGGGCGGGGACACGCCCGCGCTGATCGGTACCGCCGAGGGCAAGTTCGCGCCCGGCTGGACCATGCAGCAGACCACCGAGGTCGCGGCGGGCGCCGGACGCGGCCTGCTGGGTGTGGACTGCACGGCTCCGGACACCGAGTTCTGGTTCCCCGGCGCGAGCACCGCCTCCGGCCGCTCGGACTACGTCCACCTGACCAACCCGGACGACTCCGCCGCCGTCGTGGACATCGAGCTGTACGGCAAGGACGGCGCCGTGAAGTCGACCGCGGGGGAGGGCATCACCGTCGCCCCGCACTCCAGCGAACCCGTCCTGCTGTCCACGCTCGGCGACACACCGCAGGAGGACCTCACGGTGCACGTGAGCGTGCGCAGCGGCAGGGTCGGCGCGGCGGTGCAGGCACTCGACGACAAGGACGGCGGGGACTGGCTGGCGGCCGCCGCGGACCCGGCGGACACTCTGGTGCTGCCGGGCATCCCCAAGGACGCCACCTCCGTGCGGCTGATCGCCTTCACGGCCGCCGACGCCGACACCGACCTGAAGGTGAGACTGGCCTCGCCGACCGGGCTGATCACCCCCGCGGGGCACGAGACCGTGCACGTGAAGGGCGGCACGACGACCGCCGTCGACCTGGGTGACCTCACGCGCGGGGAGGCCGGCTCGCTGGTGCTCACCCAGGCCTCGTCACCCGTGCCGGTGGTCGCCGCGCTGCGGGTGACCAGGGGCAAGGGAAGCAAGCGGGAGACGGCGTTCATCCCGGCGGCCGCCCCGGTCGGGGCACGGGCGACGTCCGCCGACAACAGCGCGAAGGGCTCGACCCTGTCGCTGACCGCCCCCACCGCCACCGCGCAGGTCAAGGTCACCGCGTCGGCGGGTACCGAGGGCGGCACGCAGGCGTCGCGGACGTACACGGTCAAGGCGGGCACCACCCAGGACATCGCCCCGCCCCTCCCGTCCGGCCTGAAGGGCGGTTACGCCCTCACGGTGGAGTGCCTGTCCGGCGGCCCGGTCTACGGCGCCCGTATGCTCACCGCGTCGGTGGAGGACACCCCCGGCTTCACGATCCAGACCCTCCCGGACGACCGGGGGACGGTGTCGGTCCCGCACGCCGACGAGGACATCTCGGTGCTCCAGGAGAAGTGACCGCCGACCGCGGCGGGAGCGGCGCAGGGGCCGGGTCCCGCTCCGGGCCGGGCGGAGGCCCACCAGGAAGCCGCCCAGGCCGCCCAGGCCGCTCAGTCCTCCCCGTAACGGGGATCCACCGTCTCCGGTGTCAGGCCCAGCAGTTCGGCCACCTGCTCGACCACGATCTCGTGCACCAGCGCGGCCCGCTCGTCGCGGCCCTTGCTGCGGATCTCCACCGGCCGCCGGTAGACCACGACCCGCGCCCGCCGCCCCTCCTCCGCGGGCACCGTGTCGCCGAGCGGCACCGGCTCGTCGCTCCAGGTCTGCCCGGACCCGGCCGGCCGCGGCACCTCCAGCACGACGAAGTCGACGTCGGCCAGCTGCGGCCACCGCCGCTCCAGACGGTCCACGGAGTCCTGCACCAGGTCCGCGAACACCTCGGCGCGGCTCGCGGCGAGCGGCACCTGCGGCGGTGCGATCGGGCCGCGCATGCCCCGGCCGTGGCGATCACGTCGGCGGGGCCCGGGGCCTGCGGCACGGGGCGGTACACGGTTGTCCATCACTGGTGAAGGGTAGTCCCCGGCCCCCTCGCGCGCCTCGTTGCGGACGCCGTGCCCGCCGCCGTGCCGCCCCCGCGGGGACCGGTCACTTGATGCCGGTTCCGGCCAAGCTCGGACTCGATTCCGTATCTCTCCGAGACCGCCGATCTCAAGGCAATTGACGGTTTTTGTACCCAATCGTGACCGGAGTAAGGGGTGTTCCAGATCCCGGCGAACGCTGTCTGCGCAGGTCAGTAAGGTGTGCTCGAAGGGATGTGTGGGGTGATTCACAGCACGACACGGGGGAGTGACCTGGTGGAGAGTCGTCGCGGCCCGCTCAAGAGTGCGGTACCGTCCAACGTCGTGAGCCCTGTACGTCGCTGTTCGCGCACCGCTTGCGGCCGTCCCGCCGTAGCGACGCTGACGTACGTCTACGCCGACTCGACCGCCGTCCTCGGCCCGCTCGCCACCTATGCCGAGCCGCACTGCTACGACCTGTGCGCCGAGCACTCCGAGCGCCTCACCGCCCCACGCGGCTGGGAGGTCGTCCGGCTCCTCGACGGTTCGGCCCCCGCCCGGCCCAGCGGCGACGACCTGGAGGCGCTCGCCAACGCCGTGCGCGAGGCGGCCCGCCCGCAGGAGCGCGCGGCCGAGGCCGGCGGCGGTGGCGCCCGCGGGGCCGACCCGATGGAGGTCGCGCGCCGCGGCCATCTGCGTGTCCTGCGTTCACCGGACAACTGACAAAACCGTTCGCCACGGCCCGAGTCGGGTCCGGCACCCCCCGCCGTCCCCCTGTGTCCTCGCGCGCTCCGCGCCCCGGCGCCGTGTGCCGCCCCGGGCGGCGCGCGTCCCCCGTCCCGCTCGTGCGTCGGCCGCGCTGCCCGGGACGGGTAGTTTGTGGGGACCGATTGGGACTTCAGAAGGGTTGGCCGTGGCTGCTGATCTGTCGCAGATCGTCAAGGCGTACGACGTGCGCGGGGTGGTCCCGGACCAGTGGGACGAGTCGCTCGCCGAGCTGTTCGGCGCGGCGTTCGCCGAGGTGACCGGGGCGGACGCCCTCGTGACCGGGCACGACATGCGGCCCTCGTCACCCGGCCTGGCCCGCGCCTTCGCACGCGGAGCGGCACGGCGCGGCGTCGACGTCACCGAGATCGGCCTCTGCTCCACGGACCAGCTGTACTACGCCTCCGGCGCACTCCACCTGCCCGGCGCGATGTTCACGGCCTCGCACAACCCGGCCCGGTACAACGGGATCAAGATGTGCCGTGCGGGCGCCGCCCCCGTCGGCCAGGACACGGGACTGGCCGAGATCCGCGAACTGGCAGAGCGCTGGCGGGCGTCGGGCGCCCCCGAACCGGCCGCGCGCACGGGAACCGTCACGCCGCGCGACACGCTGGAGGACTACGCGGCGCACCTGCGCTCGCTCGTGGACGTGACCTCCATCCGCCCCCTGAAGGTCGTCGTCGACGCGGGCAACGGCATGGGCGGCCACACCGTGCCCACGGTCCTGACCGGCCTGCCCGTCGACCTCGTCCCGATGTACTTCGAACTGGACGGCACCTTCCCCAACCACGAGGCCAACCCGCTCGACCCGGCCAACCTCGTCGACCTGCGCGAGCGGGTCCGCGCGGAGGGCGCCGACCTCGGCCTCGCCTTCGACGGTGACGCCGACCGCTGCTTCGTGGTCGACGAACAGGGCGAGCCGGTCTCCCCGTCCGCGATCACCGCCCTGGTCGCCGCCCGCGAACTGGCCCGGCACGGCGGCCACGGCGTGATCATCCACAACCTCATCACCTCCTGGTCCGTCCCCGAGGTGGTGCGGGAGAACGGCGGCACGCCGGTGCGCACCCGCGTCGGCCACTCCTTCATCAAGGCCGAGATGGCGAGGACCGGCGCGATCTTCGGCGGCGAGCACTCCGCGCACTACTACTTCAAGGACTTCTGGAACGCCGACACGGGCATGCTGGCCGCCCTGCACGTCCTCGCGGCGCTCGGCGGCCAGGACGGCCCCCTGTCGGCCCTGGTCGCCCAGTACGACCGCTACACCGGCTCCGGCGAGATCAACTCCACGGTCGCCGACCAGGCCGCCCGCCTCACCGCGCTCAGGACCGCCTACGCCGGCCGCGACGACGTCACCCTCGACGAACTCGACGGCCTCACGGTCTCCGCCGCCGACTGGTGGTTCAACGTGCGCCCCTCCAACACCGAACCGCTGCTGCGGCTCAACGCGGAGGCGCGCGAGCCGGCGACGATGGCCAAGGTGCGCGACGAGGTCCTGGCGATCATCCGCGGCTGAGGACCCGTCCGGTCGCGCCGGAGCCGGCCCGGGGAGCGCTCCGCCGAGGGCTCGGACAGGCCCTGACCGGCCCGCCGCCGGGGCCCCGACCGGCGGTACGCTGACCAGGCACGTCCTACAACCACAGACGGTCCGGACAGCCCCATCGGTCCGTACCACCACACACGCACCCCGCGTCCCGAAGGGAACCCCCATGCCGCTCGAAGCCGGCCTCCTGGAGATCCTCGCCTGCCCGGCCTGCCACGCTCCCCTCGAGGAGCAGGACACCGAGCTGATCTGCACCGGTCAGGACTGCGGCCTGGCCTACCCGGTCCGCGACGGCATCCCCGTCCTGCTCGTCGACGAGGCCCGCCGCCCCGCCTGACGCACCCGGCCGGCCCGCCGCCCGGCGGCGCGGAGTCCGTCCGGGGCAGCACCCGGCACGCCGGGCAGGCCCGCGAAGCTCCGACACCCGAAGTCCGGGTACTTGATGCCCAGGTACCCGAACCCCGGGTACGCGAGCCCAGCCACCGAAGACCCGGCGACGGGAGGCCGAACGTCCCACCGTGCGGCGGCCCGCCCGCCGGCCACCGCCGGGCCCCGGCCCGCACCCCCAGCCACCACCGCCCCCGCAGACCCCACGCCCGCAGACCCCACGCCCGCAGTCCAGACGCCCGCCGTCCCGACCACCCGACGTTCCGACGCCCCGAGGCCCGGCGTTCGGCACCCGATCGGAGGCTGCCGCCCATGCTCGACGAATCGCTGCTCGACGCCCCGGAAGCCCTCGCCGCCGCCGACCACCGCGGACTGCTCCGCGGCGCGGCCGAGGCCGGCGCCCGCGTCCGCACCGCCGCCCGGCACGCCGCCGAGGCGGGCGTGGGCGGCCTGAAACCCGACGGCCGCCCCCGCGCCGTGCTGATCGCGGGTCCCGGCGCCGCCGCCACCCACGCCGCCGACCTCCTCGGCACGCTCGCCGGCGCGGGCAGCCCCGTCACCCGGCTGGCCCCGACCGGCGTCGCCTCCGCGTCCGGCGCCCTGCGCTGGGAACTGCCCGGCTGGGCCGGCTCCGTCGACCTGCTGCTCATCGCCACCCCCGACGGCACCGAACCGAGCCTCGCCCTGCTCGCCGAACAGGCCTACCGCCGCGGCTGCACCGTCGTCGCCGTGGCCCCGGCCGGCACCCCCCTCGCCGAGTCCGTCGCGGGCGCCCACGGCCTGTTCGTCCCCATGGCGACAGCCCCCTACGACCACGACGAGCCCCTCGCCGGATCCGCCCCCGGCGTGCTGTGGGCGCTGCTGACCCCGCTGCTCGCGCTCCTGGACCGCGTCGGCCTGCTCACCGCCCCGCCCGACGCCCTGGAGGCAGCCGCCGACCGGCTCGACCAGATCGCCGAGCGCTGCGGGCCCGCCATCGTCACGTACAGCAACCCGGCCAAGACCCTCGCCGCGGAACTCGCCGACTCCCTGCCGGTGATCTGGACCGAGGGAGCCGCCGCCGGCCCCGCGGGACGCCGGTTCGCCGCCGGACTCGCCGAGCTGTCCGGCATTCCCGCCGCCGTCGCCGAACTCCCCGAGGCACTCGCCGCGCACAACGCCCTGCTCGCCGGTCCGCTGGCCGCCAGCGCCGACCCCGACGACTTCTTCCGCGACCGCGTCGACGAGCCGCCCGCCCTGCACGCGCGCGTGGTGCTCCTGCGCGACCGCCCGCTCGGCGGCCTCACCGCCGCCCCCGCAGCCCGTGAACTGGCCCTCAGCCACGACACGCCGATCAGCGAGCTGGAACCGGAGCCCGGCGGCGAGATCGAGAGCCTCGCGGAACTCATCGCCGTCACGGACTTCGCCGCCGTCTACCTGGCGCTCGCCTCCAGGGCCTGACACCGGACGAGCCGGGCCGGGACGACGCAACCGAGCCCCCCGGCGCGGCCCGCCCGGCCTCCCACACGACCCGAACCGACCTGGACGCCCGGATCGCCGTACGACGGGGTGCGGTGCCCTGACCAGAACTGCAGAGAGAAGCGCATGGACCGCCTGGACAACACCATCCGCCCCTACGCCTGGGGTTCCACCACCGCCATCCCGCACCTCCTCGGCGTAGAACCGAGCGGCGAACCGCAGGCGGAGATGTGGATGGGCGCCCACCCGGGCGCGCCCTCGCGCACCGCACGCGGCACCCTCGCCGAGGTCATCGACACCGACCCGGAGCGCGAACTGGGCGCCGAGGCCGTCGCGAAGTTCGGCCCCCGCCTGCCCTTCCTGCTCAAGATCCTCGCCGCCGGGGCACCCCTGTCCCTCCAGGTCCACCCCGACCTGAGCCAGGCCAAGGAGGGCTACGCCGACGAGGAGCGCCGCGGCGTCCCCGTCGACGCCCCGCACCGCAACTACAAGGACGCCAACCACAAGCCGGAACTGATCTGCGCGCTCACCGAGTTCGACGGCCTGTGCGGCTTCCGCGCCCCCGACGAGGCCGCGGACCTGCTCGCCGCCCTCGGCGTGGACTCCCTCGAGCCCTACGTCGACCTGCTGCGCGCCCGCCCCGAGGAAGCGGCCCTGCGCGAGGTGCTCACCGCGCTCCTCACCGCCGGCCCCGAGGAGATGGCCCACACGGTCGGCGAGGCCGCGGCCGCCTGCGCCCGCCTCGGCGGCGACCACGCCCCGTACGCGGGCATCGCCCACCACTACCCCGGCGACCCGGGCGTCCTGGCCGCGATGCTCCTCAACCACGTCCGCCTCCAGCCCGGCGAGGCCCTCTTCCTCGGCGCCGGCATCCCGCACGCCTACCTCAGCGGGCTGGGCGTGGAGATCATGGCCAACTCCGACAACGTCCTGCGCTGCGGCCTGACCCCCAAGCACGTCGACGTCCCCGAACTCCTGCGCGTCGTCCGCTTCGAGGCGCGTGACGCCGGTGTGCTGCGCCCCGAGGCCGCGCCGGACGGCGAAGAGGTCTACGAGACCCCCATCGACGAGTTCCGGCTCTCCCGGTACGTCCTGCCCGAGGGCGCCCCGGCCCACGACCTCACCCTGCGCACCCCGCAGATCCTGCTCTGCACCGCAGGATCCGTCCGGGCCGGCGAGCAGGAACTCACCCCCGGGCAGTCCGTGTTCGTCCCGGCCGGCGAGAAGACCGAGGTCCTCGGGGCGGGCACCGTCTTCCGGGCCACCGTCGTCGTGTGACCCGCGCCACCTGACCGCCCGCCCCCCTGCCGGACGGGGCTGCAACAATGGCCCACCGGCAAAGGGCGGGCAAAGGCCCGGGCCCGGGGCGGACGCGTACGGCACAACGGACGCGTGCGCGGGTACGCACTGCCCCGTGCGGCACCCCCGCGCTCGCGCACACGCTCTGTGCGCGAACGCGTACGAAGGCGATACGAAGGCGAAGGGACACCCCGGACAACATGAGCGCGTCAGGCGGCACCAGGGCGATCGTGGCGGCACTCGGCGCCAACCTCGCGATCGCGGTATCGAAGTTCGTGGCCTTCGCCTTCAGCGGCTCCTCGTCGATGCTCGCCGAGGGCGTGCACTCGGTCGCCGACTCGGGCAACCAGTTCCTGCTGCTGATCGGCGGCAAGAAGGCCCAGCGCGAGGCGACCGAACAGCACCCCTTCGGCTACGGCCGCGAGCGCTACATCTACGCCTTCCTCGTCTCCATCGTGCTGTTCTCCATCGGCGGCATGTTCGCCATCTACGAGGGCTACGAGAAGATCAGCCACCCGCACGAGCTGGAGAACTGGTACTGGCCGGTGGCCGTCCTCGCCTTCGCGATCTGCGCCGAGGGCTTCTCCTTCCGCACCGCCGTCAAGGAGTCCAGCGAACTGCGCGGCACGCTCTCCTGGGCGCAGTTCATCCGCCGCGCCAAGGCACCCGAGCTGCCCGTCGTCCTCCTGGAGGACTTCGGCGCCCTGATCGGTCTCGTCCTCGCCCTCGGCGGTGTCGGACTCTCCCTGCTCACCGGCAACGGCGTCTGGGACGGCATCGGCACCGTCTGCATCGGTGTGCTGCTCGTCCTGATCGCCCTCGTGCTGGCCGCCGAGACCAAGTCCCTGCTGCTGGGTGAGTCCGCCGGCGCCGACGTCGTCGAGGCGATCAAGTCCGCCACCGTCGACGGCGCCACCGTCACCGGGATCATCCACATGCGCACCCTCCACCTCGGCCCCGAGGAACTGCTCGTCGCCGCCAAGATCGCCGTGCGGCACGACGACACCGCCACGGAGGTCGCCGCCGCCATCGACGCCGCCGAGGCCCGCATCCGCACCGCCGTCCCCATCGCCCGCGTCATCTACCTCGAACCCGACATCTACAGCGAGGCCGAGGCCGCCAAGGGCCCGGACCCGGAGGCCACCCCGGGCGGCCCGAACCCCCACACCGGCGGCGGACACTGACCCCACGAACGGCCCGGTCCGTGCGGAGGCGGACTGGGGCCGCCCGCATCCGCGGTGTAGCTTGGGACGGAGCCAGACGTCGCTGCTGATGGCGGTCGGGCGGCCCGAGGACGGGCCGGCCGAGGGAGAGAGGGCCTCCGACGGACTGCGCTGCGCGCACGCGGGCATGCCTGTGTCCTCCTCGGGCACTCCTGTGTCCGCCGCCGCGCAGGTCAGCCGTACCCACCTCGACCCGATCCCGAGGAGCAGCCCGTAATGACGACTGTCGACAGCCGACAGGACTTCAAGGTCGCCGACCTGTCCCTGGCCGAGTTCGGCCGCAAGGAGATCACCCTCGCCGAGCACGAGATGCCCGGCCTGATGGCGATCCGCAAGGAGTACGCCGAGACGCAGCCCCTGAAGGGCGCCCGTATCACCGGCTCCCTGCACATGACCGTGCAGACGGCCGTGCTGATCGAGACCCTGGTGGCGCTGGGCGCCCGCGTCCGCTGGGCGTCGTGCAACATCTTCTCCACCCAGGACCACGCCGCCGCCGCCATCGCGGTCGGCCCGCACGGCACCCCGGAGAACCCCCAGGGCGTTCCGGTCTTCGCCTGGAAGGGCGAGAGCCTGGAGGAGTACTGGTGGTGCACGGAGCAGGCGCTGACCTGGCCCGACGCCGCCACCGGCGGCCCGAACATGATCCTGGACGACGGCGGTGACGCCACCCTCCTGGTCCACAAGGGCGTCGAGTACGAGAAGGACGGCAAGGTCCCCTCGGTCGACACCGCCGAGTCCGACGAGCACCGCGTCATCCTCCAGCTGCTGACCCGCACCCTGGGCGAGAACCCCCAGAAGTGGACCCAGCTGTCCTCCGAGATCCGCGGCGTGACGGAGGAGACCACCACCGGTGTGCACCGGCTGTACGAGATGCAGCGCGAGGGCACCCTCCTCTTCCCGGCGATCAACGTCAACGACGCCGTGACGAAATCGAAGTTCGACAACAAGTACGGCTGCCGGCACTCCCTCGTCGACGGCATCAACCGCGCCACCGACGTCCTGATCGGCGGCAAGACCGCCGTCGTCTGCGGCTACGGCGACGTGGGCAAGGGCTGCGCGGAGTCGCTGCGCGGCCAGGGCGCCCGCGTGATCATCACCGAGATCGACCCGATCTGCGCCCTGCAGGCGGCGATGGACGGCTACCAGGTGACCACCCTGGACGAGGTCGTCGAGACCGCCGACATCTTCGTCACCACCACCGGCAACAAGGACATCATCCTCGCCTCCGACATGGCGAAGATGAAGCACCAGGCGATCGTCGGCAACATCGGCCACTTCGACAACGAGATCGACATGGCCGGTCTGGCGAAGATCCCGGGCATCGTCAAGGACGAGGTCAAGCCGCAGGTCCACACCTGGACCTTCCCGGACGGCAAGGTCATCATCGTGCTGTCCGAGGGCCGCCTGCTCAACCTGGGCAACGCCACCGGTCACCCGTCGTTCGTGATGTCCAACTCCTTCGCCGACCAGACCCTGGCCCAGATCGAGCTGTTCACCAAGCCCGACGAGTACCCGACCGGCGTCTACGTGCTGCCCAAGCACCTCGACGAGAAGGTCGCCCGCCTCCACCTGGACGCGCTCGGCGTCAAGCTGACCCGGCTGCGCCCGGAGCAGGCGGCGTACATCGGTGTCGAGGTCGACGGCCCGTACAAGGCGGACCACTACCGCTACTGACCGACCCCCACGGACCGGACCCCAGGACCGATCCGCGAGCCGCACCCGGCTCGCCCGGTCCACCGGTTCCCCGGCCCTCCGAGGCAGGCCCCCGCACCCCCGTGCCGGGGGCCTGCCCCGTTGACCGCCCGCCGACCGGCCCGGCCCGGCCCGTCAAGCCCCAGGACCCCCATGCCCCGCGGCCGCTATTCGCTCCACGATCCGCACGATCACACCCCCCTCGCGGAAGAACACTTCCAGTGCGCCCCGGGCCCTTCGGGCTGGCGCTACGTCTCCCAGGTCACCACCCCCTCGGGCGATCACCGCGGCTCGGTCGACCTCGCACTCGACGAACTAGGCCGCCCGATCCGCCTCGAACTCCACGCGGGCGGCTGGCAGGTGCGCGGCGCCGCCCTCGACGGCGTCACCTGGGTGCGCACCGACCCCACCGGAACCGACGCCACCGAAGGCAATGTGCGCGCCCACGCCTTCACCGGGACGTCCCCCGCGTTCCTCGTCGCCACCGCTCGTCTCCTGCGTCTCACCCCCTCGGCCTCCGCCACCCGCGTACGCCTCGTCGCCTTCACGGATCCGGTCCTCGCCCCCCGCACCGTGGACCAGTCCTGGGCCCTGGTGGACAGAGAAGCACACGCCACTGACAACGGCCCTCTGACCGTGGACGAATACCAGGTCACGGCCCTGGACACGGGAGAACGGCACACCGTGCACCTGGCCGGCGACGTGGTCCTGGCCGCTCCCGGCATCGAGCTGGAGGACCTCCAGACACCCCCGTCCGTCTTCGCCCCCTGACCGGTCACGCGGGAGGCACGAACCCCGTGGCGGGCGGCTCACCCGCGCCCGCGTCCCGACGCGGGCCGGCCCCCGACGGCGGTGCGACCGGTGCCTGTGGCGCGACCGGTGCCTGCGGCTGCGGCGCCGAAGGCAAAACTGCCGGAGGGAAGCCGGCCGGGGAGGAGTCGCCCACGGGGAAGCCGTCCGCCGGGAAGCCGTCCGCCGGGAAGCCGTCCCACGCGGGGGCGGCCGGCGGAAGGCCCGCGGACGAGTCACCGGGAGGCGCGGCGAAGGCCCGCCGGGCCTCCCGGACCTGCCGCTCCTGCAACACCGCCGCCAGATACATCGCAGGCGGAACCCCGTCGGGCGCGGGAGTCCCCGTGCGGGCGGAGAGGTCTCCGGCGAGGCGCTGCCCCATGCCCCAGGCGATCTCCGGATCCATCTGCTGCATCCGCGTCAGGAACTGGCGCACCGCCAGCCACAGCCCGTCCGGCACCGCCGACAGGTCCAGCGCCGAGAACCGTCCGGCCAGCCACGGCGGCGGAGGCGGTACGAAGGCGGCCTGACCGGCCGGAATCCGCTCCCGTACGACGAGCGTCCCCGCGAACACGTCGCCCAGCCGCCGCCCCCGCGCCGACACCAGCGAAGCGATGCAGGCGACGACACCGAACGTCATCAGGATCTCCACCACGCCGATCGCGCCCCGCACCAGCGCATGCCGGAACCGGATCGGCCCGCCGTCGTCCCGGACGACGCGCAGACCACACGCGAGCTTTCCGAGGGAGCGCCCGTGACTGAGCGTCTCGACCGCGATCGGCCCGCCCACCAGCACGAGCACGAAGGCGGCGATCGACACCGCGACCCCGGCCGCCTCGTCCAGTGAGGCCGTGGCGGCCAGCAGTCCCACGCTCACCACGACATAGGCGGTCAGGGTCACGACGAGGTCGAGCAGCACGGCAAGCGCCCTGCTGGGCAGCCTCGCCGGACGCAGCTCCAGCGCCACCGCCTCACCCGTCACCAGCTCACTCACGCCCCGCCACCCTTCCCTGGCCTGCCCCCGGAGACCGCCAGTCTGCCAAGCTGAGGGCCGCCCCGTCGCAGTAGGACAAGCTGACACGTCCGACGGACAGCCGCCCGACCAGCCGAGGAGCAGGCAGACACGATGGACCTGGACGTCTTCGTCTCCGCCCACCGAGCCGAGTGGGACCGCCTGGAAGTCCTGCTGGGCCGCCGACGCCGCCTCACCGGTGCGGAGGCCGACGAACTGATCGTCCTCTACCAGCGTGCGGCCACCCACCTCTCGCTGATCCGGTCCAGCGCCCCCGACCCGCTGCTCACCGGCCGCCTCAGCCAGCTCGTCGCCCGCGCGCGCGGGACCGTGACCGGCACCCGCCGGGCCTCGTGGCGCGACGTCACCCGCTTCCTGCTGGAGAGCTTCCCGGCGGCGGTCTACCGAGCGCGTCACTGGTGGGTGCCCACGGCACTGCTCTCCACCGTCGTCGCCGCACTCCTCGGCTGGTGGATCGGCACCCACCCGGCGGTCCAGGCGACCATCGCGGCTCCCAGTGAGCTACGGCAGCTCACCCGCCCCGGTGGCGAGTACGAGACCTACTACTCGGATCACCCCGCGACCGCCTTCGCCGCCCAGGTGTGGACGAACAACGCCCAGGCCGCCGCCATGTGCCTGGTCCTGGGCGTCTTCCTGGGGCTGCCCGTCCTCTGGATCCTCTTCGAGAACATGCTCAACCTGGGTGTCGGCATCGGGCTGATGTCCTCGGCTGGCCGGCTCGACACGTTCCTCGGCCTGGTCCTGCCGCACGGCCTGCTCGAACTGACGGCGGTCTTCGTGGCCGCCGGTACGGGACTGCGCCTCGGCTGGACCCTCATCGACCCCGGCCCGCGCACGCGCCGCGCCGCCCTGGCGGAAGAGGGGCGGGCAGCCGTGGGCATGGCCATCGGGCTGGCCCTCGTCCTGTTCGTCTCCGGCGCCATCGAAGGCTTCGTCACCCCTTCCGGCCTTCCCACCTGGGCCCGTATCGCCATCGGAATCGCCGCCGAACTGGCCTTTCTCACGTACGTCTACGTCCTGGGCGGCCGTGCGGTGCGCGCCGGCGGCACGGGCGACGTGGCGCCGGCCGAGCGAAGCGCCAGCGTGCCGACGGCCGCCTGATGTGCGTTTCGGCCCGCTGAGCTGCTAGTCTCCTCTTCGCCCCACCGGAGCCGTTGACACGGAGCGGGTGGGGAGGTAGATTCGAACAGTTGCCTGGAGCTGGATGTCACGTCCAGATGGGTGACGGTGAACATCTATCGCTTCCGGAGTCGATATCGATTCCGAAGAAGCCCCCGATGAATCGGAAAGCGAAGTCCGGTCAGACCGGCTGAGAACTTCTGATAAAGTCGGAACCGCCGGAAAGGGAAGCGCGAAGCGAAAGCGGAGCGGGAACCTGGAAAGCACCGAGGAAATCGGATCGGAAAGATCTGATAGAGTCGGAAACGCAAGACCGAAGGGAAGCG
>NZ_JBEYJA010000046.1:0-42216 GCF_040703815.1 Streptomyces sp. NPDC006743
CCGGTGCGTGCGATCGCAAGGCGCCGGAAGGTCCTTGTAGCGGAGCTACCAGGGCCTTTCGGCAACGCCGCGAGCGTGCGTGCCGGGCGTCGCGACCCGGGCGCCCCTTTTGTTCGCAGCTCTGAGACGCCCGCCGCGCGTTTCCACGTTCACCGAACGTTTGCCCGCCTCTGGTCTTGGAAGTGATCGGAGGCGGGCATTTTTATTGCGTTGTCCATCCCGGCGTGCCCGTCCAGAGTTGGTCCGGGCCCGCCGGGGGGTGGGCAGGTGCACACGGGAGGTGGGCCGGATGCGGGACACGCTGGTGCTGAACGCGAGCTTCGAGCCGCTGTCGACGGTGACGCTGAACCGAGCCGTCGTGCTGGTGCTGCAGGACAAGGCCGTCGTGGAGCAGGCCCACCCCGAACTGCGCATGCGGGGAGCCGAGGTGGACATCCCGGCGCCCCGGGTGATCCGGCTGTGCCGGTACGTGCGGGTGCCGTTCCGAAGACAAGCGCCGTGGTCGAGGCGGGGTGTGCTGGTGCGGGACCGGCACCGGTGCGCGTACTGCGGGCGGCGGGCGACGACCGTGGACCACGTGGTGCCGCGCTCGCACGGCGGGCAGGACACCTGGCTGAACACGGTGGCGTCGTGCGCGGAGGACAACCACCGCAAGGCCGACCGGACTCCGGAGGAGGCGGGGATGCCGTTGCTGCGGGCGCCGTTCGAGCCGACACCGGCGGACGCGATGCTCTTCGCGCTGGGCGCGGACGAACTCGCGGCGCTGCCCGAGTGGTTGGGCCGGGAGGCCGCCTGACGTCTCGCGGCGGGAGTGTCGCCGTGCGCCGGCCGCGTGAGGTGGCCGTGGCCGGCCGTCCGGTCCCCCGCGCCCGGGGTGGGTGCGGGGAACGTCGCTCCCCTGGTGCCCCGGTCAGTCGATGAAGGGCTTCTCGCGGCGTTCCGAGGGGCTGTTCCTGCCGTCGTTCTGGGCGGGCACGGTGTTGCCTCCGCCGTTGCCGCCGCCCGAATTGCCGCCCAGGGGGCCGAAGTTGCCCATGGCGCCGGACAGGCCCTTGAGGGCGTCGCCGATCTCGCTGGGGACGATCCAGAGCTTGTTGGCGTCGCCTTCGGCGATCTTGGGGAGCATCTGGAGGTACTGGTAGGAGAGCAGCTTCTGGTCCGGGTCGCCGGCGTGGATGGCCTCGAAGACCGTGCGGACGGCCTGGGCCTCGCCCTCGGCGCGCAGCGCGGCGGCCTTGGCCTCGCCCTCGGCGCGCAGGATCTGGGACTGCTTCTCGCCCTCGGCGCGCAGGATCTCGGACTGGCGGACACCTTCGGCCTGGAGGATGGCGGCGCGCTTGTCACGGTCGGCGCGCATCTGCTTCTCCATCGAGTCCTGGATGGAGGTGGGCGGCTCGATGGCCTTCAGTTCCACGCGGTTGACGCGGATGCCCCACTTGCCGGTGGCCTCGTCGAGGACGCCGCGCAGGGCCGCGTTGATCTCCTCGCGGGAGGTGAGGGTGCGCTCCAGGTCCATGCCGCCGATGATGTTGCGCAGGGTGGTGACGGTGAGCTGCTCGATGGCCTGGATGTAACTGGCGACCTCGTAGGTGGCGGCCCGGGCGTCGGTCACCTGGTAGTAGATGACGGTGTCGATGTTGACGACCAGGTTGTCCTGGGTGATCACCGGCTGCGGGGGGAACGGCACGACCTGTTCGCGCAGGTCGATGCGGTTGCGGATGGTGTCGATGAACGGAACGACGATGTTGAGGCCCGCGTTGAGCGTGCGCGTGTAGCGGCCGAAGCGCTCCACGATGGCCGCGCTGGCCTGCGGGATGACCTGGATGGTCTTGATCAGGGCGATGAAGACCAACACCACCAGAATGATCAGGACGATGATGACCGGTTCCATCGACGGCTCCCTGTCCCCTTCTCCGCCTCGGCGCTTTCGGAAGATCTTATTGGGCTCTTGCGGCTGTTGAAGATCTTGCTGGTCGAGTCTGACAGACCGTCGTCCGCCTCGTGGGGTGTTCGGTGCAGGTCACATGACGACGGCGGTGGCTCCTTCGATGTCGACCACGTCGACTTCGGCACCCGCCTCGTAGACGCGGTCGGTGTCCAGCGCCCGGGCGGACCAGATCTCCCCGGCGAGCTTGATGCGGCCGCCGGAGCCGTCGACGCGTTCGAGGACGACGGCTTGCCGGCCTTTCAGCGCCTCGATGCCGGTGGCCAGGCGCGGGCTCTGCCTGCTGTGCCGGGCCGCGATGGGGCGTACGACGGCGATGAGGGCGACGGAGACGGCGAGGAAGACGATGACCTGGACGACGGTTCCCAGGCCGAGGCCGGCGGTGACCGCGGCGGCGACGGCGCCGACCGCGAGCATGCCGAACTCCGGCATCGCGGTCGTCACGAGCGGGATTCCGAGCGCGGCCGCGCCGACGAGCCACCACACCCATGCGTCGATGTCGTTCACATGGTCATGGTAGGTCCGCGGGTCGGGTGGCGGACAGGGCGCACGGGGGGCGGCTCAGGGCGGGGGCCCGGCGAATGGGCGGCAACCGGGGCCGGGGCGGCGGTGGTTGGGGGGCGGGGGCGCGAACTCCGGGGCTCGAGTCGGGGGTTGGTGCGGGCGGGGGTCAGGTCAGCGGGAGGCCCTGGGCGGTCCAGCGGTCGCCGACCTGCTCGACGACGAGCGGGAGTCCGAAGCAGCGGGAGAGGTTGCGGGAGGTCAGCTCCAGCTCCAGGGGTCCCGCGGCGAGCACCTTGCCCTGGTTGATCATCAGGACGTGGGTGAAGCCGGGCGCGATCTCCTCGACATGGTGGGTGACCATGATCATGGAGGGGGCGATCGGGTCGCGGGCGAGCCGGCCGAGGCGGCGGACGAGGTCCTCGCGGCCGCCGAGGTCGAGGCCGGCGGCGGGCTCGTCCAGGAGCAGCAGTTCGGGGTCGGTCATGAGGGCACGGGCGATGAGGGTGCGCTTGCGCTCGCCCTCGGAGAGGGTGCCGAAGCGGCGGTCGAGGTACTCGGTCATGCCGAGGCGGTCGAGGAAGGCGCGGGCGCGCTGCTCGTCGACGTCCTCGTACTCCTCCTGCCAGCCGGCGGTCATGCCGTACGCGGCGGTCAGCACGGTCTGCAGGACGGTCTGGCGCTTGGGGAGCTTCTCGGCCATGGCGATGCCCGCCATGCCGATGCGGGGGCGCAGTTCGAAGACGTCGGTGCCGGGCCTGCCGAGGGTCTCGCCGAGGATGGTGGCGGTGCCCTTGCTGGGGTAGAGGTAGCTGGAGGCGACGTTGAGGAGGGTGGTCTTGCCGGCGCCGTTCGGGCCGAGGATGACCCAGCGCTCGCCCTCCTTGACCGACCAGGAGACCTGGTCCACCAGAGCCCGGCCCTCGCGGACCACGGATACGTCCTGAAGCTCCAGAACATCGCTCATGAGCGCGTTGTCTCCCCTTGCAGTGTGCCGCCGGTCTCGGCTGGCGTACGCCTGTGGCTCGGTCCGCCGCGCCGGTGGGCGCAGCCCCCACCGAATCTACGCCACCGGCCGGGCGGGCTGTTCCATCGGTCCGGTCCTTATGGTGGACGCATGCTCTCGGAACCGCGTTCTGGACGCCTCGCAGCTTGGGGAAATGCCCTTCTTGCCGGACTTGTCTCTCCGGACGACGCCGTGCTCGCCGTGGTGGGCGAGGACGCCGTCCACCGGGTGGCGGGGCTGCCCGGCGAGGCGGGGCCGGTCGGGCTCACACTCGCGCTGGGGCGGCTGCGCTCCCTGGGGGCGGGTGCCCTGCGGGTGGCGCTGCCGGCGCCGGGGCATCCGCTGGGGCTGAGCGGTCCGCCGGAGTTCAACGCGCGGGCGCTGGACGCCGGGGAGGCGGTCATCTGTCACGGGGCCGCGTTCGGGCTGGTGCCGGAGGTGCACGAGGCCGGGCCCGCGGGTGATGTGCACGCCGAGGTGGTGTGGCACGTGCTGCCGGTACGGGAGGCGCCTCCCGCGGACGTGCCGTCGCTGGGCGAGGCCGAGCGGGAGCTGGCCGAGGCGCTGCGGGAGGCGACGGAGGTGCTGTCGCGGCTGGACGTGGCCGCGTCGGGGCCGGTGGCGGAGGCGGCGATCGACGCGTACCGGGCGCGGGCCGAGCGCGGCAGGGAGGTGCTGGCGCCGGGGTATCCGCCGCGGGCGGTGCGGGTGCTCGAGCTGGCGCAGCGGGTGGGGCTGCTGGTCTCGCTGGCGTACGGGAACGGGCACGGGGGCGCGGTGAGCGCGTCCGAGATGGCCGCGCGGGGGGCCGCGCTGCGGCCGGTGGAGCGGACGACCCGGCGGGCGCAGGTGGCTGCGTACAACTCCGTGGTGGAGGAGCGGGAGAAGGGGGTGCGGTGAGGGGCGGCGGCGGTCTGTTCCCGCGCGGGTGCGGGCTCGGGGGCTGTGCCGTGCTCCTCCCGGGCCTCACGGCGGGGGTGGGCGCTCTCGTCCTCGAACGCCGGACGGGCTGACCGCGCCGGTCTGTGGGGCATTCGCCGGCCACTCCGCCCTTTTCTGCCTCTCCGGCCCTGCCACAGAGCGCCCGGAACACCGACCGGCCTCCCGGGGCGGACCCGGGAGGCCGTGGGCATCAGTGGTGACGCGCCGGTCTCAGTGGTTGAGGCCGAGGTTGCCGAAGGCCGGGTTCAGCACGCCGATGACGTTGACGCTGTTGCCGACGGCGTTGACCGGGATGTGGATCGGGGCCTGGATGACGTTGCCCGAGACGACGCCCGGGGAGGCCTTGGCCGCACCGGCGGCCGCGGCGCCGTCATGGGCGGAGGCCATTCCGGCACCGGCGGCCACGAGCCCGCCGGCCACCATCGTCACAGCCGCTGCCTTCTTCAGGTTCTTCACGCTTGAGTCCTCCTGGTGATCGCCACGGCAGTCGCCGCGGCACGCACTGGAGAACGGCCGGGGGCCGCGGAGGTTGCGCCATCCGGGGGACATTCCCACGACGGTATGAATCTCAGTCCGGAAGGGAACGCTCCGTATTGCCGGGCGGGGTGGCTCAGGGGTGCGCCGAGAGGGCGTTTCAGCCGGTCACGCCATGGCGTACGGCCCACAGCGCGGCCTGGGTGCGGTCCGCCAGGTCGAGCTTCATCAGGATGTTCGACACGTGGGTCTTGACGGTCTTCTCGGACAGGACGAGGGCGCGGGCGATCTCCCGGTTGGAGCGGCCGTCCGCTATCAGGCCCAGCACCTCCCGCTCCCGGTCGGTGAGGGAGGTCCCGCGGCCCTGGCCGGAGTGGGTCTCCTCCTGCGACAGCAGGGCACCGGCGACCTCCGGCTGGAGCAGGATGTGGCCGGCGTGCACCGAGCGGATGGCACCGGCGAGCGCGTCGGGGTCCACGTCCTTGTAGACGTACCCGGCGGCACCCGCGCGCAGGGCCGGGACCACCGTGCGCTGCTCGGTGAAGCTGGTGACGATGAGCACGCGCGCGGGGTTGCCGAGTTCGCGCAGCCGGCGCAGCGCCTCGACGCCGTCCATCACGGGCATCTTGACGTCCATGAGGACCACGTCGGGTCTCAGTTCCTCGGCCCGGTCGACGCCCTCGGCGCCGTCCGCCGCCTCGCCGACGACCTCGATGTCGTCCTGCACCTCCAGGAAGGTGCGCAGGCCCCGGCGGACCACTTGGTGGTCGTCGACGACCAGCACCTTGATTGCGTCAGCCACCGGGGGCCTCCATCTCGATCGTGGTGCCCTTGCCGGGCGCCGATTCCACGGTCAGCGTGCCGCCGGCGCCGTCGGCCCGGTCCCGCATGGAGACCAGCCCGAGGTGGCGGCCCGCGCGGCGCACCGTCCTCGGGTCGAAGCCCCTGCCGTCGTCCGTGACGCGCAGGACGGCGCCGTTGCCGCGGCGGTCGAGGGTGACGTCGACGTGTCCGGCTCCGGAGTGCCGCAGCGCGTTGTGCAGGGCCTCCTGGGCGACGCGCAGCATGGCCTCCTCCTGGGCGGCGGGCAGCGCGCGGAAGCCGCGGGCGGTGAAGGTGACGCGCGCGCTGTGGGCGCGGTCCAGGACCTGGACCTGGGTACGCAGGGTGGCGACCAGTCCGTCCTCGTCGAGGGCCGCCGGGCGCAGCTCGACGACGGCGGCCCGCAGTTCGTCGGCGGCCTCCGCGGCGAGCAGGGCCACCTGCTGCAGCTCGTCCTTGGCGCGGACCGGGTCGCGGTCGACCAGGGCGGCGGCGGCCTGGGCGGTCAGGCGCAGCGAGAACAGTTTCTGGCTGACCGCGTCGTGCAGTTCGTGGGCGAGGCGGGAGCGTTCCTCGGCGATGGTCAGTTCGCGGCTGCGCTCGTAGAGGCGGGCGTTGGTCAGGGCGATGGCGGCGTGCTGGGCGAGGATGGCGAGCAGTTCCTCGTCCTCCTCGGTGAAGCCGCAGCCGCCCTCCGGTCCGGGGCAGCGTTTGTTGGCCAGGAACAGGGCCCCGATGACCTCGTCGCCGTCCCGGACGGGCAGCCCGAGGAAGTCGGACATCTCCGGGTGGGCGGCCGGCCAGCCCTCGAAGCGGGGGTCCTTGCGCACGTCGGCCAGGCGCTCGGCGCGCGCCTCGTGGAGCATCGCGGCGAGGATGCCGTGCTGGCGCGGGAGCGGGCCGATGGCGCGCCACTGTTCCTCGCTGACACCGTCGACCACGAACTGGGCGAAGCCGCCGTGGTCGTCGGGGACGCCGAGCGCGGCGTACTGCGCGTCGAGCAGCTCACGGGCGGAGGCGACGATCGTCTTGAGGACGTCGCGCACCTCCAGGTGCCTGCTCATGGCCAGCAGCGCGGAACTCACCGCGGCGAGGCCGGACCGGGGGCCTTGACTCATGTCGCTCACGGTACCGGCGGGGTGCGACAGCGGGATCGGACCTGTGGAGGCCCTTCCTGGGCCGCGGGTCCTAGGTCCGGGCCGCGGGTCGTAGGTCTGGGGGCGGGTCCCGGCGGGGCCAGGGGAAGGGGAAGGACGACGGTCCCGGCCGGCTCGGGGCGGGGCGGCAGAGGAAGGGGGCGGCGCCGGGCGGGCGGCGGTCCCCCGCGGTCATGAGGAGGCGCAGGGCGGGCACCCCCTTGGGCAGGAGGGCGGCGACGCGTACCTCCTCCTTCCGGAGGAGAGCCCTCACACAGTGCGTTGCGATGGCAACCAAACGTGAGGAAGCCGCTCCGCCGATGTGAGGACGCGCATAGGGCGCACATCACGTACGAAGGGGCATAGGAGAGACCACTCCCCTGGTGAACGGGACAGACATCCCTGTCTGTCCCGTTTTGTCGGTTCCTGATCCACTACGTGGCTTCGTACGTCACACCTTTGCCCTCGGATTTTGCGGCCGCTAAGAATTGCTCTCGTCGCTCAACGCCGCGGGTTTCCGCCCACGGCGTTCGTGTGGGAAGGACCCCCTCCCGCAGTCCGGAGAGCGACCTCCGCGCTACTCGAAGAGGTCCATTTCGCCATGCCCGCAAACTTCCGTCTGCTCCGCCATAGTCGTGCCCTGACCCGCACCCACAAGGCCGCCGTCGCCGGTGCCGCCACCCTCGGCGCCGCCGCCCTCGCCTTCACCGCCGCCCCCGGCGGTGCCCACACCACGACGTCCGCCGACGCCGTCGCGGCCCCGGTGCAGTTCGGCTCGCAGCCGGTCAAGGACGTCAAGGCCGACGTCACCGACCAGCTCGCCGGCGGCAGCGTCAAGATCCAGGCCATCGAGGCCAAGAAGCAGGCCGCGGCCAAGCACAAGGCCCAGGCCGCCGCCGCGCACAGGGCGGAAGCCGCCGCCCGGCACAAGGCCGAGGCCGCCCGTCAGGCCGGCAAGGCCGCCTCGCGCTCCGCCGCGCGCCCGCACATGCAGACGGTCGCCGCCGCCACCAGCTACGGCAACAACCTCGACGGCTGGATCCGGCAGTCGCTGGCGATCATGAGGCAGCACAACATCCCCGGCTCCTACAGCGGCCTGCACCGCAACATCATGCGGGAGTCCTCGGGCAACCCGATGGCCATGAACGGCTGGGACATCAACGCCCGCAACGGCATCCCCTCCAAGGGCCTGCTGCAGGTCATCCAGCCGACCTTCAACGCGTACCACGTGCCCGGCACCTCGGCGAACATCTACGACCCGGTCGCCAACATCACCGCCGCGGCCAACTACGCGGCCCACCGCTACGGCTCGATCGACAACGTCAACAGCGCGTACTGACCCCCGGGGGTCGGCGCGGACCTCTGACGGCGGACGCGGAAGGGCGGCACCCGGTGTGGGGTGCCGCCCTTCGCCGCTCTCCGGCCGCTCGCCGCGCGGTCCGTTTCCCCCGCCCACGTGGCACGGCCGGCGTCACGCGGCGCGCGGTGCGCGTCACTTGCGCATGACCTCGGGTTCGTGCCGGCGCAGGAAGCGCGCCACCAGGAAGCCGCAGACGACGCCGAGGGCGATCAGCGCGGCCATGTCGAGGCTCCAGGCCGAGACCGTGTGGTCCCACAGCGGGTCGGTGCTGGTCGGGTCGTCCTTGTTGGGGGCGATGTTGTTGAAGTCCAGCGTGGCGCCGGCCCCGGCCACCGCCCAGCGAGACGGCATCAGGTACGAGAACTCGTTGACGCCGAGCGTGCCGTGCAGCGTGAACAGGCATCCGGTGAAGACGACCTGGATGATCGCGAACATCACCAGCAGCGGCATGGTCTTCTCGGCGGTCTTCACCAGCGAGGAGATCACCAGGCCGAACATCATCGAGGTGAAGCCCAGCGCCATGATCGGCAGGCACAGCTCGAACAGCGTCGCGTTGCCGAGGATCAGGCCCTCGCCGGGGATCTCGCGGCTGGAGAAGCCGATCAGGCCCACCAGCAGGCCCTGCAGCACGGTGATCACACCGAGCACCACGACCTTGGACATCAGGTACGCCGACCGGGACAGACCGGTGGCGCGCTCCCGCTCGTAGATCACCCGTTCCTTGATCAGCTCGCGGACGGAGTTCGCCGCGCCCGCGAAGCAGGCGCCGACCGCCAGGATCAGCAGGACGGTGGTCGCCGTGCCGTTCGGGGTCGGCAGGTGGGTCCTGGAGTTGACCGGGTTGACCAGCAGACCCTTGTCGTGGTCGATGAGCAGGCTGACCGCGCCGAGCACCGCCGGGAGGATCACCGTCAGCGCGAGGAAACCCCTGTCGGAGGCGATGACGGACACGTACCGCCGGATCAGGGTCAGCAGCTGCGAGCCCCAGCCCTGCGGCTTGGGCGGCTTGATGGCCTGCGGCGGCGGCATGCTCACCGCCTGCGGGGCGACCGCGTCGATGTCCGCGGCGTACAGCTGGTAGTGCTGCGAGCCCTTCCAGCGGCCCGCCCAGTCGTAGTCGCGGTAGTTCTCGAAGGCGGAGAAGACGTCGGCCCAGCTGGCGTAGCCGAAGAAGTTCAGCGCCTCCTCGGGCGGGCCGAAGTAGGCGACGCTGCCGCCCGGCGCCATCACCAGGAGCTTGTCGCAGATCCCCAGCTCGGCCACCGAGTGGGTGACCACCAGGACGGTGCGGCCGTCGTCGGCCAGGCCGCGCAGCAGCGTCATCACATCGCGGTCCATGCCCGGGTCGAGGCCGGAGGTCGGCTCGTCCAGGAAGATCAGCGACGGCTTGGTGAGCAGCTCCAGGGCGACCGAGACGCGCTTGCGCTGGCCCCCGGAGAGCGAGGTGACCTTCTTGTCCTTGTGGATGTCGAGCTTCAGCTCGCGCAGCACCTCGTCGATGCGGGCGTCGCGCTCGGCGCCCGTGGTGTCGGAGGGGAAGCGCAGCTTGGCCGCGTACTTCAGGGCCTTCTTGACGGTCAGCTCCTTGTGCAGGATGTCGTCCTGCGGGACCAGACCGATGCGCTGACGCAGCTCGGCGAACTGCTTGTACAGGTTCCGGTTGTCGTAGAGGACCTCGCCCTGGTCGGCCGGGCGGTAGCCGGTGAGCGCCTTGAGCAGGGTGGACTTGCCGGAACCGGACGGGCCGATGACCGCGATCAGCGACTTCTCCGGGACGCCGAAGGAGACGTCCTTGAGGATCTGCTTGCCGCCGTCGACCGTGACGGTCAGGTGCCGGGCGGAGAAGGACACCTCACCGGTGTCGACGAACTCCTCCAGGCGGTCGCCGACGATCCGGAACGTCGAGTGGCCGACGCCGACGATGTCGGCGGGACCGAGCGTGGCCGAGCCGCCCTTGGTGATCGGCTGGCCGTTGACGTAGGTGCCGTTGTGCGAGCCCAGGTCGCGGATCTCCATGCGGCCGTCGGGCATGGAGTGGAACTCGGCGTGGTTGCGGGAGACCTGGAGGTCGGAGACGACCAGGTCGTTCTCCAGGGCGCGGCCGATGCGCATCACGCGGCCCAGGGAGAACTGGTGGAACGTGGTCGGGCTGCGGTCGCCGTGCGCCGGCGGCGCCCCCGCGCCACCACCGGGGCCCTGCTGCTGCGGGACGGAGGGCGCCTGCTGGGCCTGCGGCTGCTGGTGCAGGCCAGCCTGCGGGTCGCCCGGCACGGCGGGCTGCGGCGCCCGCTGATCGCCCCAGCCGGCCCCCGCGCCCTGGGCGGCGTAGGGCTGGTGCTGCGGCTGGGCCTGCGGTGTCGCGACGGCCGCGGCGGCGGCCGCGAGGTTCAGGCACGGGCCGTCGGTGGCGTTGCCGAGGTGAACGGCCGAGCCCGGGCCGATCTCCACCTGCTGGATCCGCTGCCCCCGCAGGAACGTGCCGTTGGTGCTGCCGTGGTCCTCGATCACCCAACTGCGGCCGTTGTGGCTGACCGTGGCGTGGCGCCAGGAGACCCTGGCGTCGTCGAATGCGATGTCACCCTGCGGATCACGGCCGAGGGTGTAGGCCCTGGA
This sequence comes from Streptomyces sp. NPDC006743, assembly GCF_040703815.1. Taxonomy (NCBI): domain Bacteria; kingdom Bacillati; phylum Actinomycetota; class Actinomycetes; order Kitasatosporales; family Streptomycetaceae; genus Streptomyces; species Streptomyces sp. NPDC006743. Next base: position 10,800 of record NZ_JBEYJA010000046.1, read on the forward strand.
CGGATCGAGCGTCCAGGTCCGTCCATTGGTTTCCAGTACGAGTTCCGGCACTCCAAGCCCCACTGAGTTGTCCCCCGAATTGCCCCCGTAGTGCGGGGAGTCTAGGGATGTCGAACATCGTGGGGAACTATTCCAGGCTCCGGCCTCTGACCGAAAGCCGGGCCTTGTCATGAGTGCGTAACGCGCACCCCCGGCGGACGGTGCGCAGGGGGTCGAAACCCGGCCGGAGAGTGGTATTCCGGCCCGAGGAGGACACACGGCGGGCCCTCACGGCGGCGGCACGCGGTGCCGTGGGCGCGGTCACCGCGTTCCGCGCCGCCTGCGGGGCCGACCGGGAGGGACGTCGAGGCGCGCCCCGCCGTCGAGATCGCGCCAGCGGCGCCGGGCGCGGCCGGGGGGACGGCCGGAGGCGGCGGAGCCCGGCCGGGACGGGCCGTCCAGGTGCCCGTCGGCCACCTGGACGTCACCGGCTGTTCGCTGTCCGCCAGGCGGACCTGGGGGGCGCGAGGCACTGGGTGCCGGATACGGTGGAATCACCATGAGCGCTTCGCAGAGTTCCGACGACCTCACCCTTCTCGTCAAGATCTTCGGGAAGGACAGGCCGGGCATCACGGCCGGTCTCTTCGACACCCTCGCGGCCTACTCCGTCGACGTGGTCGACATCGAGCAGGTCGTCACCCGTGGCCGGATGGTGCTGTGCGCGCTCGTCACCCAGCCGTCCCCCGGTCTGGAGGGCGACCTGCGCGCCACGGTGCACAGCTGGGCCGAGTCGATGAGGATGCAGGCGGAGATCATCTCGGGCCGGGGCGACAACCGGCCGCGCGGCCTCGGACGCTCCCTGGTCACCGTGCTCGGCCATCCGCTCACCGCCGAGGCCACCGCCCAGATCGCGGCGCGGATCACCAAGGCCGGCGGGAACATCGACCGGATCTTCCGGCTCGCCAAGTACCCGGTCACGGCCGTGGAGTTCGCCGTGTCCGGGGTGGAGACCGAACCGCTGCGCACCGCGCTGGCGACGGACGCGGCGGCCCTCGGGGTCGACGTGGCGGTCGTCGCGGCGGGACTGCACCGCCGGGCGCAGCGCCTGGTCGTCATGGACGTGGACTCGACGCTCATCCAGGACGAGGTGATCGAGCTGTTCGCCGCGCACGCGGGGTGCGAGGACAAGGTCGCCGAGGTGACGGCGGCCGCGATGCGCGGGGAGCTGGACTTCGAGCAGTCGCTGCACGCCCGGGTGGCGCTCCTGGCGGGGCTGGACGCCTCGGTGGTGGACAAGGTGCGCAGCGAGGTGCGGCTCACGCCGGGCGCGCGGACCCTGATCCGTACGCTGAAGCGGCTCGGTTACCAGGTCGGTGTGGTCTCGGGTGGGTTCACCCAGGTCACGGACGATCTGAAGGACCGGCTCGGACTGGACTTCGCGCAGGCCAACACGCTGGAGATAGTCGACGGGAAGCTGACGGGCCGGGTCACGGGCGAGATCGTCGACCGGGCCGGCAAGGCACGGCTGCTGCGCAGGTTCGCCGCCGAGGCGGGCGTTCCGCTGGCGCAGACCGTGGCGATCGGCGACGGTGCGAACGATCTGGACATGCTGAACGCGGCGGGTCTCGGCGTCGCCTTCAACGCCAAGCCGGTGGTCCGCGAAGCCGCGCACACGGCGGTGAACGTGCCCTTCCTCGACACCGTCCTCTACCTGCTCGGTGTCACCCGCGAAGAGGTCGAGGCGGCGGACGCCCACGAGGAGCGCTGAGGAGCTGCACGCCTACGCCGTGTGACACCTGCGCCGGGCGTCGGCGGCCGGCGCACCTGCGCCCGTGTCTGCCGACGGCCTGAGCACTCCGCCGTCCGCCGAGTGCCTGCGCGCCCCGTACGCGGAGGGTCTGAGCACCCCGGCCGCCCGCCGACGGCCTGCCGCACCTCCGCCGTGCGATGCGGGGCTGCGCGCGCCCGCCGGGGCCGCGCCGAGGGCTTGCTCCAGCCCCCGGCCGCCGCGCCCCGGCCCGGGCCTGAGCCCGGGCCCGGAGGCGGTCGCTCACTCCGAGGGGGCCCAGTAGTCGACCAGCGTGGCCACGCCCGGCTCCAGGGTCTTCCAGGAGCCGTCGAAGGAGAGGACGGCGAACGCCGCGGCCGGGAAGCCGCGGCGGCTCAGCCGCTCGCGGGCGTCGCCCTCGGCCGCGCCGGACAGCACCTCGGTCAGTCCCTGGATGCCCGGGTTGTGGCCGATCAGGACGGCGTTGCGCACGTCGTCGGGCGTCTCGTTGAGCACGGCGATCAGTTCACCCGGCGAGGCGTCGTAGATCCGCTCCTCGTAGACGGTTTTCGGCCGCTCCGGCAGCTCGTGGACGGCGAGCTTCCAGGTCTCACGGGTGCGCACGGCGGTCGAGCACAGGGCCAGGTCGAACACGGCACCGGCGTCGGCGAACTTGCGGCCGGCCACCGCCGCGTCCTTGCGGCCCCGCTCGGCCAGCGGCCGCTCGTGATCGGTCACCTGTGGCCAGTCGGCTTTCGCATGCCGGAAGAGGACAATCCTGCGGGGTTCTGCGACGCTCATGGAATCCAGCTTCGCATGAAACAGGCCATGGGGCGCAGGGAGTTGACAGGCGTGCCCCATGCGTGGCGGGTCCGGCACGGAGCGGGACCGGCGGCCGCGGGCAGGGCCGCCGGCTCAGCGGCCGAGCAGTTCCTGGGCGCGCTGCAGGAGCTGGGTGATCGCGGGGTCGCCGGTGGCCGCGTGGGCGTCCGACGGGTTGAGTATCAGGGCGAGCAGGGCGACGAAGGCGAGCGCCGGCAGGGCCAGGGCCCACCACGGCAACCGGATGTCCACGCCGCCCGTGGTCGCCGGGCGGGTCCGGGGGTGCGTACGGACCGGCATGCTCGCCTCCGCTGGTCTGCGAGATCTTCACGGGCCGCCTGTCCGCGGCCACATCTCGAAGGTACGGAACCGGCGGGCCGGGGCCTATCCGGTGATCCACCCACTCGACCCTGACCTGTACCCCCTAGGGGACGGGGGGACAGCCCTACCCCGCGGCCCGTACGGAGGCGCGCGGGGCAGGCGGGGTGGCGGGGGCCGGCGAGGGGCGGGTCAGGGCGAGACCACGGTCGCGACGATGGCGATGATCAGGAAGATGGCGAAGAAGGAGCCGAAGATCAGCAGCATCTTCTTCTGGCTGTTCTTCGGGTTGGGGTCGAGCACAGGCTGCATGGCCCCAGTTTCGCACCCGCTCCCCGCGCGCGGGCGCCGGGGGCGTCTCAGCGCGCCGCCTCCTCCTCCACGGTGCGGTCGCGGCCGGCCACCCAGCCCACCACCATCTGCGGGACCATGAGCGCGCACATGAGCGCGATGGGCAGGCCCCAGCCGCCGCTGCTCTGGTTCAGGACGCCGACCAGCAGCGGCCCCGGGATGGAGATCAGGTAGCCGGTGCTCTGGGCGAAGGCCGACAGCTGGGCCACGCCCGCGCCGGTCCGGGCCCGCATGCCGACCATGGTCAGGGCGAGCGGGAAGGCGCAGTTCGAGACGCCGAGCAGTACCGCCCAGGCCCAGGCCCCGCCGGCCGGTGCCAGGTACAGGCCGGCGTACCCGGCGAGGCCGCAGACACCGAGCGCGAGGACGATGGGACCCTGGTGGGGCAGCCGGGTGGCCAGGCGCGGGATGACGAAGGCCAGCGGTACGCCCATCACCATGGTGACGGCGAGCAGCAGTCCGGCGGTGCCGGCGGAGACTCCCGCGTCGCGGAAGATCTGCGCCATCCAGCCCATGGTGATGTAGGCGGCGGTGGCCTGGAGTCCGAAGAAGACGGCGAGCGCCCAGGCGGTACGGCTGCGGGTGATCCGCAGGGCCGGCGCCTCCCCGCCGGCGGACGTCCCGCGGGCCGGTGCCTGCCGTGCGGCGCCGGGGGCGGCGGGTGCCGCACCCCGGTCGCGGACCAGCGGCAGCCACGGCAGGACGGCGGCCAGGGCGAGCACCGCCCACACGGCCAGGCCGGGCTGCCAGTCGCCGCCCAGGGCGTTGGTCAGCGGCACGGTCGCGGCGGCGGCGGACGAGGTGCCGAGGGCGAGCGCCATCGAGTACAGGCCGGTCATGGAACCGACCCGGTCGGGGAACCAGCGCTTGACGATGACCGGCATCAGGACGTTGCTGACGGCGATGCCCATGAGGGCGAGCGCGCTGGCGGCCAGGAACCCGGCGGTGCCGCCGGCGTAGGGCCGCACGAGCAGTCCGGCACCGATGGCGGCCATGCCCGCGCAGACCACGGCGGCGGGGCCGAAGCGGCGGGCGAGCCGCGGTGCCATGACGCCGAAGACGGCGAAGCAGAGCGGGGGCACGGAGGTGAGCACTCCGGCCACGCTGCCGCTCATCCCGAGTCCGTCGCGGACCTCTTCGAGGAGGGCGCCGAGGCTGGTGATGGCGGGCCGCAGGTTCAGCGCGGACAGCACGATGCCGATGACCACCAGGCGGGTCGCCCACGCGCGCGTGGCGGGTTTCCCGGGTGCGGGGTCCGCCCCGGGGGCCCGGGGGGCGGCGGTCGCGGCCGGGGTCTGGTGCTCGGTCGGTGACGTCGTCGTCCGGGTTGTTTCCTCGCGTGCCATGAGGCCCATCATAGAATGATGGGATGATTGAGTGTCCAGTCCGTCCAGGGCCCGGGATCCCGCTCCCCGGTCCCGCTCGCGAAGGTGTGCCATGCCTTTGAGTCATCAGCGCCGCTCGGCCCTGTCCGAGCAGGTCATCGCCGCGCTGCGGAGCCAGATCTCCTCGGGCGAGTGGCCGGTCGGCTCCCGCATCCCGACCGAGCCCGAGCTGGTGGAGCAGCTCGGCGTCGCCCGCAACACCGTCCGCGAGGCGGTCCGCGCGCTCGCCCACAACGGTCTGCTGGACATCCGCCAGGGGTCCGGCACGTACGTGGTGGCCACCAGTGAGCTGGCGGGTGTGATGCAGCGCCGGTTCGCCGACGCGGATCCGCGGCACGTCGCCGAGCTGCGTTCCACGCTGGAGTCGGCCGCGGCGAAGCTGGCGGCGACGCGGCGCGGCGAGAAGGACCTCAAGCAGCTCGACGCGCTGCTCGTGCGGCGGGAGGAGGCCTGGGAGAGCGGGGACGCGGAGGCGTTCGTCACGGCGGACGCCACCTTCCACCTGGCGGTGGTGGCCGCCTCGCACAACGACGTCATGACGGCGATGTACGCGGACCTGGGCGAGGTCATGCGGGACTGGCTGCGCGCGGACGTGGGCGCGGAGCTGACCGACCGGGCGCACATGGACCACACCCGGCTGGTCGACGCGATCCGGGTGGGCGACGCGGAGGCCGCCGCCGCGGAGGCGGCGAGCTATCCGTTCCAGTGCAGTCAGGCCCGGCTCGGTACACCCGGGCGGGCGTGAGCCGAGCCCGGGACGCCGCTGGGGCGCACGGCACCGGACGGCTCGGGCGCCGCGGCGCCGCTCCGCGCGCACGCGTGCGCCTGGAGGCAGGTCCGTAACCGGCCAGGGCGTGCCGGGTCCGCGCGCGTGGGAGACGTCCGCGTACGACTCCGGGCGGTACGGCGCGGTGGTGCCGTGCGCCCCGGAGCCCGCGGACCGGATGGCGCCACCGGGCGCCCCGGCCGGCCGGGTTCCGGGGCACGGGCCGGGTGAAGCCCGCGGGGCCCGCACCCCGGAGGATGCGGGCCCCGCGGGCTCATGCCGTGGCGGCGGCGGTGCTCACGCGCCGATGGCGTGCAGACCGCCGTCCACGTGGATGATCTCGCCGGTGGTCTTGGGGAACCAGTCGCTCAGCAGCGCGACGATGCCGCGGCCGGCCGGCTCGGGGTCCTTGAGGTCCCACTCCAGCGGGGAGCGGCTGTCCCACACGGAGGCCAGGTCGCTGAAGCCCGGGATGGACTTGGCGGCCATGGAGCCGAGCGGGCCCGCGGAGACGAGGTTGCAGCGGATGTTCTGCTTGCCCAGGTCGCGCGCCATGTAGCGGCTGGTGGCCTCCAGGGCGGCCTTGGCCGGGCCCATCCAGTCGTACTGCGGCCAGGCGTACTGCGCGTCGAAGGTGAGGCCGACGACCGAGCCGCCGTTCTGCATCAGCGGCAGGCAGGCCATGGTCAGCGACTTCAGGGAGAACGCCGAGACGTGCATGGCGGTGGCCACGGACTCGAACGGCGTGTTGAGGAAGTTGCCGCCGAGCGCGTCCTGCGGGGCGAAACCGATGGAGTGCACGACGCCGTCGAGGCCGCCCAGTTCCTCGCCCACGAGGTCCGCGAGCCGGGCGAGGTGCTCGTCGTTGGTGACGTCCAGCTCGATGACCTTGGCGGGCTTCGGCAGCTTCCGGGCGATGCGCTCGGTCAGCGTGGGCCGCGGGAACGCGGTCAGGATGACCTCGGCGCCCTGCTCCTGGGCCAGCTTGGCGGCGTGGAAGGCGATGGACGCCTCCGTCAGCACACCGGTGATCAGGACGCGCTTGCCCTCGAGGATTCCGCTCATGGTGATCAGTGACCCATTCCCAGTCCGCCGTCAACGGGAATGACGGCTCCAGTGATGTACGAGGCGTCGTCGGAGGCGAGGAAGCGCACCGCGGCGGCGATCTCCTCCGGCTGCGCGTACCGGCCGAGCGGCACCTGCGTCAGGATGTTCTCGCGCTGCTCGTCGTTGAGTGCCCGCGTCATGTCGGTGTCGACGAAACCGGGGGCGACGACGTTGAAGGTGATGTTGCGCGAGCCCAGCTCACGGGCGAGGGAGCGCGCGAAGCCGACCAGTCCGGCCTTGGAGGCGGCGTAGTTCGCCTGCCCCGCGGACCCGAGCAGTCCGACGACCGACGAGATCAGGACCACGCGGCCCTTCTTGGCGCGCAGCATGCCGCGGTTGGCCCGCTTGACGACACGGAAGGTGCCCGTGAGGTTGGTGTCGATGACCGAGGCGAAGTCCTCCTCGGACATGCGCATCAGGAGCTGGTCCCTGGTGACGCCGGCGTTGGCGACCAGGACCTCGACCGTGCCGTGCTGGGCCTCGATCTCCTTGTAGGCCTGCTCCACCTGCTCGGGGTCGGTGATGTCGCAGCGGACGGCGAGGAAGCCCTCCGGCGGCTCCCCCGACCGGTACGTGATCGCGACCTTGTCGCCGGCCTCGGCGAACGCGCGGGCGATGGCGAGGCCGATGCCCCGGTTGCCTCCGGTGACGAGAACCGAGCGGCTCAACGGATCACCCTTTCATAGCGGACTCAATCGTTCCGAACGCGCGCCCGGAGCCTCGACGACAGACGGGGGCAGGCGGCTTCACCGAAAACCTATCGGTCCGGCCGCCACCGCGGACAATCGGGCACCGACAGTGGCGGCGGGGCGGCTCTGTCGAGTCCCTACAGAAAAAGGCGGGTCCGGGCCGCAAACGTGTGGTCCGCGCCGCCGCCCGCACGACATGATCGGTCCGACAGGCCACGAGAGCAGGGAGACCCCCGTGCCACATACGATCGACGAGGCCTTCACGGCCCTTCCGCTGCGCGCCCTGGCCGACGCCGCCCTCGCCCGCGCGCGGGCGCTCGGCGCCGAGCACGCCGACTTCCGGTTCGAGCGGGTGCGCAGCGCGTCCTGGCGGCTGCGGGACGCGCGGCCGGCCGGTTCCTCGGACACCACCGACCTGGGGTACGCGGTGCGGGTCGTGCACGGCGGAACGTGGGGGTTCGCGTCCGGGGTGGACCTGACCATGGACGCCGCCGCCCGGGTCGCCTCGCAGGCGGTGGCGATGGCGAAGCTGTCCGCGCGGGTGATCGCCGCGGCCGGGTCCGAGGAGAGGGTGGAGCTGGCCGACGAGCCCGTGCACGCCGAGAAGACCTGGGTGTCGTCGTACGAGATCGACCCCTTCGCGGTGCCCGGCGAGGAGAAGTCGGCGCTGCTCGCCGACTTCAGCGCGCGGCTGCTGGCGGCCGACGGCGTGGACCACGTGGACGCCTCGCTGCTGACCGTGCACGAGAACAAGTTCTACGCCGACACCGCGGGCACCGTGACCACGCAGCAGCGGGTCCGGCTGCACCCGCAGCTGACGGCCGTGTCGGTGGACGGCTCCAGCGGGGAGTTCGACTCGATGCGGACGCTCGCGCCGCCCGTGGGGCGCGGCTGGGAGTACCTGACCGGGACCGGCTGGGACTGGGACGGCGAACTGGAGCGGATCCCCGCGCTGCTCGCGGAGAAGATGCGCGCGCCGAGCGTCGAGGCGGGCGTCTACGACCTGGTCGTCGACCCGTCCAACCTGTGGCTGACCATCCACGAGTCCATCGGGCACGCCACCGAACTGGACCGGGCGCTCGGCTACGAGGCCGCCTACGCCGGTACGTCCTTCGCCACCTTCGACCGGCTCGGCAAGCTGCGGTACGGCTCGGAGCTGATGAACGTCACCGGCGACCGCACCGCCGAGCACGGCCTGGCGACCGTCGGCTACGACGACGAGGGCGTCCAGGCGCAGTCCTGGGACCTGGTGAAGGACGGGACGCTGGTGGGCTACCAGCTGGACCGCAGGATCGCGCGGCTGACCGGGTTCGAGCGGTCCAACGGGTGCGCCTACGCCGACTCCCCCGGGCACGTCCCGGTGCAGCGCATGGCGAACGTGTCGCTGCTGCCGGACCCGGCGGGGATGTCGACGGAGGACCTGATCGGCGGTGTCGAACGGGGCATCTACGTGGTCGGGGACCGGTCATGGTCGATCGACATGCAAAGGTACAACTTTCAATTTACCGGGCAACGGTTCTTCCGGATCGAGAACGGGCGGCTGGCCGGGCAGCTGCGGGACGTCGCCTACCAGGCGACCACGACCGACTTCTGGGGTTCCATGGCGGCCGTGGGCGGCCCGCAGACGTACGTCCTCGGCGGCGCCTTCAACTGCGGCAAGGCCCAGCCGGGCCAGATCGCGGCCGTCTCCCACGGCTGCCCCTCGGCCCTCTTCAAGGGCGTCAACATCTTGAACACCACCCAGGAGGCCGGCCGATGAGCCCGCGTACGAGCAAGCCGCACGAGGTCGTCGAGCGCGCCCTCGCCCTGTCCCGGGCCGACGGATGCGTCGTCATCGCGGACGAGGCCTCGACCGCGAACCTGCGCTGGGCGGGCAACGCCCTGACCACCAACGGCGTCACGCGCGGCCGCACGCTCACCGTCGTCGCGACCGTCGACGGCCAGGAGGGCACCGCCTCGGGGGTGGTGTCCAGGTCGGCGGTGGGCGCGGACGAGCTGGAGCCGCTGGTGCGGGCCGCCGAGGCCGCCGCGCGGTCGGCCGGTCCCGCCGAGGACGCGCAGCCGCTGGTCACGGGCGTGCCCGCGTCCCCGGACTTCACCGACGCGCCCGCCGAGACCTCCTCCGCGGTGTTCGCGGACTTCGCGCCCGCCCTCGGCGAGTCGTTCGCCCGCGCGCGGGCCGGCGGCCGGGAGCTGTACGGCTTCGCCAGCCATGAGCTGGTGTCCACCTACGTGGGCACGTCGACCGGGCTGCGCCTGCGCCACGACCAGCCCAGCGGCACCCTGGAGCTGAACGCCAAGAGCCCGGACCGCACCCGCTCGGCCTGGGCGGGCCGGGCCACGCGGGACTTCAAGGACGTCGACCCGACGGCACTGGACGCGGAGCTGGCCGTACGCCTGGGCTGGGCCGGGCGGCGGGTGGAGCTGCCCGCCGGACGCTACGAGACGCTGCTGCCGCCGACCGCGGTCGCGGACCTGCTCATCTACCAGCTCTGGTCCTCCTCGGGCCGGGACGCGGCCGAGGGGCGGACCGTGTTCTCCCGGCCGGGCGGCGGCACGCGGGTCGGCGACCGGCTCAGCGAGCTGCCGCTGACGCTGCGCAGCGACCCGCAGGAGCCGGGCCTGCAGTGCGCGCCGTTCGTCGTCGCGCACTCCTCCGGCGGCGACCAGTCGGTGTTCGACAACGGGCTGCCGGTGCGGGCCACCGAGTGGATCGGCGGCGGGCGCCTGGCGCACCTGCTGACCACCCGGCACAGCGCGGCCCTGACCGGGCTGCCCGTGGCCCCCTCGGCCGGGAACCTGATCCTGGACGGCGGCGGGGAGCGCTCACTGGAGGAGATGGTCGCCGGGACGGAGCGCGGGCTGCTGCTGACCTGCCTGTGGTACATCCGTGAGGTGGATCCGGCGACGCTGCTGCTGACGGGCCTGACCCGGGACGGGGTGTACCTGGTCGAGAACGGCGAGGTGACGGGCGAGGTCAACAACTTCCGGTTCAACGAGTCGCCGGTGGACCTGCTGGGCCGGGCGACGGAGGCCGGGCGCACCGAGCGGACGCTGCCGCGGGAGTGGAACGACTGGTTCACGCGGGCCGCGATGCCCGCGCTGCGCGTCCCGGATTTCAACATGAGCTCTGTCAGTCAGGGCGTATAACCTCGTAGTCGGCCGTCACCCGACTGCCCGAGGCCCCTGAGCACCATCCCCGCATCACCTAGGAGACACGAGAACCGTGACGGACATCGTCGACGAGCTGAAGTGGCGTGGGCTGTTCGCCCTGTCCACCGACGAGGACGCTTTGCGCAAGGCGCTCGCGGACGGTCCCGTCACGTTCTATTGCGGCTTCGACCCGACCGCGCCCTCCTTGCACGTGGGGCACCTGGTGCAGGTCCTCACCGTGCGCCGGCTCCAGCAGGCCGGCCACCGGCCGTTGGCGCTGGTCGGCGGCGCCACGGGCCTGATCGGCGACCCCCGCCCGACGGCCGAGCGCACGCTGAACGCGCCGGAGACGGTGGCCGGCTGGGTGGAGAAGCTGCGCCGGCAGATCGAGCCGTTCCTGTCCTTCGAGGGCGAGAACGCCGCGGTCATGGTGAACAACCTGGACTGGACGCAGAACCTGTCGGCGATCGAGTTCCTGCGGGACATCGGCAAGCACTTCCGCGTCAACAAGATGCTGACGAAGGACTCCGTGGCCCGCCGCCTGGAGTCCGACCAGGGCATCAGCTACACGGAGTTCAGCTACCAGATCCTGCAGGGCATGGACTTCCTCCAGCTCTACCGGCGCCACGGCTGCACGCTCCAGCAGGGCGGCAGCGACCAGTGGGGCAACCTCACCGCCGGGCTGGACCTGATCCACCGGCTGGAGCCGGACGCGAGCGTGCACGCGCTGGCGACGCCGCTGATGACCAAGGCGGACGGCACCAAGTTCGGCAAGACCGAGGGCGGCGCCGTCTGGCTCGACCCGGAGATGACGACGCCGTACGCGTTCTACCAGTTCTGGCTGAACGTGGACGACCGGGACATCTCCACGTACCTGCGCATCCTGTCCTTCCGCTCCCGCGAGGAGCTGGAGGAGCTGGAGGAGCAGACGCGGCAGCGTCCGCAGGCGCGGGCCGCGCAGCGCGCACTGGCGGAGGAGCTGACGACGCTGGTGCACGGCGCCGACCAGACCGCCGCCGTGATCGCCGCCTCCCGCGCGCTGTTCGGGCAGGGCGAGCTGGCGGAGCTGGACGAGCGGACGCTGGCCGCGGCGCTGGCCGAGGTGCCGCACGTCCGGGTCGCGGAGCTGGGCCAGGTCGTCGACCTGTTCGCCGAGGTCGGCCTGGTGCCCAGCAAGTCGGCCGCGCGCCGCACGGTGAAGGAGGGCGGTGCCTACGTGAACAACGTCAAGATCACCGCCGAGGACGCCGTGCCCGCCCGGGAGGACCTGCTGCACGGACGGTGGCTGGTGCTGCGCCGGGGCAAGAAGAACCTGGCGGCGGTGGAGGTCACGGCCGGCTGACCGGACGCGGTGACCCGAGAGGCGGTCACGGGACGCTGGTCCCGGGGCCGCCCCTCGCCGTGGTCCGTGCCGGTCGCTCGTCGTGGTCCGTGCCGTTCCCTCACCGTGGTCCGGGCCGTCGCGGCGGCCGGTGCCGCCGGGGTCACGCCCGTTCGCGTCGCCGGTGCTGGTTGCCCCACATCGCCATGTACGCCATGTCACCGACGGCGACGATGATGATCGCGGCGACGAGCTGGAAGATGTGCCGGCTCCAGTCGATGCCGCGCGTGGACTCCACACCGACCGCCCGGGCCACGGCGTTGCCCGCGATGGCGCCGAGCATGCCGAAGATGGTGGTCAGCCAGAGCGGGCTGTGCTGTTTGCCGGGAATGACCGCCTTGGCGATCAGGCCGAGAATGAAACCCACGATGATCGCCCACAACCAGCCCATGGCTGCCTCCTCGTCCGGCTCGACGTGAGCATTACCGCCAGTGTCGGGGGGCCGACCCTGCGGCGCATGTCGGGCGCCGCCGCGGACGCCCGGCGCAGAGCGCGTGCGCGCGGCGCCCGCCCGGGGGGTGCGTGCGCCGTTCGCGCAGGCAGACACGCAGGCAGTGGGGGGCGACCCGGTCTCGTGGGCGGGGTGGGCGCGGCGTACCGTGGAGGGTGAGCGAGTGCGGGCCGGGCCGGTGTCCTCGGCCGGGAGCCGGAGACGGGCCGGTGTCCGATGCGGGCGGATGGTGGAAGTGTGATGCGGAAGCAGCATGGCGGTGGCGGCGTCGAGGTGTTCCGGATCACCGGTGCCCGCACGGGCCTCCAGGAGGACGTCCGGGGCCGCCAGCGCCGTTATGTCATCTCCATGGCGATCCGTACGGTGGCGGTGCTCCTCGCGGTGACGCTGTGGAACGTCGAGCGGTACGTGGCGATCGTGGCCCTGGTGCTCGGCGCGGCGCTGCCTTACATCGCCGTGGTGATCGCCAACGCCGGCCGGGAGAACGCGCCGAAGCTGCCGTCGACCTTCGTCACCGTGCCCACGAAACCGATGATCACGGCGCCGCGGACGACGGACGACGCCGGCGGTGACGGCCCGGGCGAGGGGGCGGGGGGCCGCGAGGACGCGGGCACCGGCGGCTCCGGGAACGGCTTCGCGCGATCCGCCGCCGAGGACGCGGCGGGCGACCGGGCGGCGGGTACGGCGGGCGCCGCGCGGGAGCGACGCGACGGGGTGTGACCGGCGGTGTCCGCCCGACCGCCCGGTGCGCGGGCGCCGGGCACCGCGGGCGAACCTCAAGAAATGCTCAGATCAATCATGTTGTTCCGGTCCCGGGCGGCGGGTCACCCGTGACATACTTCGTACGCGCTCCGCATCCCCCGTCGGAGCGACGGACCGACGCCGGGCAGCTCCCCCCGTGGCTGCTCGGCGTCGCCTTGTGTGCAGTGGCTGTGAGACGAACTGTGAGTGACGAGACCGCCCCGATCTGCTCCGCGAAGGGCTGCCGTGCGGCCGCCGTGTGGGTACTGGCCTGGAACAACCCGAAGCTCCACACGCCCGAGCGGCGCAAGACGTGGCTGGCGTGCGACGAGCACCGGGAGCACCTGTCGCAGTTCCTCGGGGTGCGCGGCTTCCTCAAGGACGTCGTCCTGCTGACCGAGTGGCAGGCGTCCGAAGGAGCCTGAGCCCCGGCGCGCCGGACGCCCGGCGCGCGTCCGGCCGCCGTCAGCCGCCGATCGCGGACATCGGGCGGTCGGGCTGGACGAACGACGGGTCGTCCAGGCCCGCACCGGCCTTCTTGCCCCACATCGCCAGCCGCCACAGGCGGGCGATCTCCTCGTCGGGTGCGCCCGAGCGCAGGGCCGTCCGCAGGTCGGTCTCCTCGGTGGCGAACAGGCAGGTGCGGATCTGGCCGTCGGCGGTGAGGCGGGTGCGGTCGCAGGCGGCGCAGAACGGGCGGGTGACGGAGGCGATGACGCCGACGCGGTGCGGGCCGCCGTCGACGATCCACCGCTCGGCGGGGGCCGAGCCCCGCTCGTCGGCGCCCTCGGGGGTCAGCGTGAAGCGGGTGCGCAGCGAGGCGAGGATGTCCCCCGCGGTGACCATGCCCTCGCGCTTCCAGCCGTGCTGGGCGTCCAGCGGCATCTGCTCGATGAAGCGCAGTTCGTAGTCGTGCTCCACGGCCCAGCCGAGCAGGTCGGGGGCCTCGTCCGCGTTCAGCCCGGGCATCAGGACGGTGTTCACCTTCACCGGGGTCAGTCCGGCGTCGCGGGCGGCCAGGAGTCCGTCCAGGACGTCCTTGTGGCGGTCCCGGCGGGTGAGCGCCTTGAAGACGTCGGGGCGCAGGGTGTCCAGGGAGACGTTGACCCGGTCGAGGCCGGCCGCCTTCAGGGCCGCCGCCGTGCGCCTGAGCCCGATGCCGTTGGTGGTGAGGGACATCCGGGGGCGCGGGTCGAGGGCCGCGACGCGCTCCACGATGCCGGTCAGGCCGGGGCGCAGCAAAGGTTCCCCGCCGGTGAAGCGGACCTCCTCGATGCCCAGGGAGGTGACCGCGATGCCGATCAGCCGGACGATCTCGTCGTCGGTGAGCAGATCGGGCTTGGCGAGCCACTGCAGGCCCTCCTCGGGCATGCAGTAGGTGCAGCGCAGATTGCACCGGTCGGTCAGTGAGACCCGCAGGTCGGTGGCCACCCGGCCGTAGGTGTCGATGAGCACGTGGGCCCCCTCCCTCTTCGCCTGACAGCGGAACACTCGTCCTCGGCCTCGTGTTCCTTCTCCTGCGAGCCTACGTGACGGAACCGACAGCGACACCGGTCCCGATCCCACGACGTGGGCGGCGGCCGTGTCGTAGGTCTCTACGATCCCCACGGGACGGCCGCCGCCCGGCACGCGCGTCCCCGGTGCGCCGGTGCGCGCGGGGGCGGGTGCGCCGCGGGTCGGCGGGCTGCGGTGCCGTTCAGTGCGCTCCGGTGCCGGTCAGGGACCGCACCTCCAGTTCCGCGTACTTGGCCCGGTCCGGTGCCTCCTTGGACAGCAGGGTGCCCACGACGCCCAGCAGGAAGCCGACCGGGATGGAGATGAGGCCGGGGTTCTCCAGCGGGAACCAGTGGAAGTCGGCGTCCGGGAACATCGACGTGGGCTTGCCCGACACCACGGGCGAGAACAGCACCAGACCGACGGCGGTGACCAGGCCGCCGTAGATCGACCACAGGGCGCCCGTGGTGGTGAACCGCTTCCAGAACAGGCTGTAGAGGATCGTGGGCAGGTTCGCGGAGGCGGCCACGGCGAAGGCGAGCGCCACCAGTCCGGCGACGTTCAGGTCGCGGGCGAGGGCGCCCAGGACGATGGAGACCGCGCCGATGCCGACGGTCGCCCAGCGGGCCGCCTTGATCTCCTGCTTCTCGGTGGCCCGGCCCTTCTTGATCACGTTGGCGTAGATGTCGTGGGCGAAGGAGGACGACGAGGCGAGGGTGAGGCCCGCGACGACGGCGAGGATGGTGGCGAAGGCGACCGCGGAGATGGAGGCCAGCAGGACGGCGCCCCAGTTGGAGTCCACTCCGCCCAGGTGCAGGGCGAGCAGTGGCGCGGCCGTGTTGCCCGCCTTGTTCGAGGCGATGATCTCGCCCGGCTTGATGAGCGCGGCGGCGCCGAAGCCGAGCGCGAGCGTCATCAGGTAGAAGACGCCGATCAGGCCGATCGCCCAGATCACGGACTTGCGGGCGGCCTTGGCGGTCGGGACCGTGTAGAAGCGGATCAGGATGTGCGGCAGTCCCGCGGTGCCGAGCACCAGGGCGACGCCGAGCGAGAGGAAGTCCAGCTTGGTGGTCCCGGTCGCGCCGTACTTCAGGCCGGGCTCCAGGAAGGCGGCGCCCTTGCCGCTGTTGTCGGCGGCGCGGCCGAGCAGGTCGGAGACGTTGAAGTCGAACTTCAGCAGCACCAGGAAGGTCAGCAGGATCGCGCCCACCATCAGCAGCACGGCCTTGACCATCTGCACCCAGGTGGTGCCCTTCATGCCGCCGATGGTGACGTAGACGATCATCAGTACGCCGACCAGCGCGACGATGCCGATCTTGCCGCCGTCGCTGGTGATGCCGAGCAGCAGCGAGACGAGGACGCCCGCGCCCGCCATCTGGGCCAGCAGGTAGAAGATCGACACGACGATCGTGGAGGCGCCGGCGGCGGTGCGCACCGGGCGCTGGCGCATGCGGTACGCCAGGACGTCGCCCATGGTGTAGCGGCCGGAGTTGCGCAGCGGTTCGGCGACCAGGAGCAGGGCGACCAGCCAGGCGACCAGGAAGCCGATGGAGTACAGGAAGCCGTCGTAGCCGAACAGGGCGATGGCGCCGGCGATGCCGAGGAAGGACGCGGCGGACATGTAGTCACCGGAGACGGCGAGGCCGTTCTGGAATCCGGTGAACTGCCGTCCGCCCGCGTAGAAGTCGGCGGCGTCCTTGGTCTGCCGGCCCGCCCAGACGGTGATGACGAGGGTCGCGGCGACGAAGACCGAGAAGAGCGTGATGATCAGCGTCCGGTGCTCGCTCGCGGCGCCGCCCGCGGCGAGCAGGGTGTGCGCGGCGGGGTGGGTCGCGGGGGTCATGCTCCGCCCTCCATCCGGGACTTGATGGCCTCGGCCTTGGGGTCGAGCTTCGTGGCGGCGTGCCGCGCGTACCACCAGGCGATGAGGAACGTGGTGAGGAACTGGGCGAGGCCGAGGGCCAGGGCGACGTTGATGTTGCCGAAGAGTCTGGTGCCCATGAAGCCGCCCGCGTAGTTGGACAGCAGGACGTAGAGCAGGTACCAGGCGATGAAGGCGAGGGTCAGCGGGAAGGCGAACGAGCGGTAGGAGCGACGCAGTTCACCGAACTCGGCGCTCTGGGCCACCGTGGAGTACTCCTGGGCGGACGGGAGGGGGGACTGGGTCTTCGAGGGTGGCGGTGTCTCGGTGGCCACGTCTGTCTCCTCGGGTGCGGATCTCGGTGAGCGGATACGGATGCGGATGCGGATGCGACAGGGGGCTCGATGGTGCTCGGGCTCCCTGTCCAAGGTCCACGGCGCCACGCGAGGACCGGTTCAAGTCCTATGAGTTCTTTCGGCAAGTGGCCTGGACAAGTCATTGCCAAGTCATTGCTGGCCGGTGAGACGGCGGGATAGCTTCGCCCTGCACCACCCGTCATGTACCTGCCCGAGCCGTACCCGTGGCTCGGGCGGTGCCGCACCCGGATGATGTGGAGACCCCATGGCTCGTCTGCGTTCCGGACACCGGACCGCGCCGCACGTCCCCCTCGCGCCGCCGCCGGCCGGCGCGTCCCGCGGCGGCGCGGGGACGGTTCCCGCGGCGCCCGGCACCGGCCGCGCGGTCCGTACCGCGGGCCCGTCCGCCGCCGCGCACGCCGTCAACGCCGAACCCGGCCGTCACACCAGCGCGCGCGTGCGCGGGGCGTGCCCCGGCCGGCGGCCCTGACGGCGACGGCGAGGGGGCCGCGCACAGGGCCCGCCGCCCGTCCGCGCCTTCGTCCACGCGCGTGCGGCTCCTGCCACATCCTCCGTCCGAGCACCACTCGCGAACCGCTGACCCATGCCACCGCGAAAGACTCTGGAGACACAGACACATGACAGCGTCCCAGCCGCGCGCTCGCCGCGTCCTCGCCCTCCCGCTCGGAATGGCCATGGCCACCGCCGTGGCGTTCCTGCCCGGCGCGACAGCGTCGGCGGCCCCGGCCGCGCCCGCCGCCCACACCGCACGGGCGGACGCCACCCCGCTCAGCTACGTCGTCAACGTCCGCCCCGGGCACGGGATATCGGCGCAGGTGAAGCAGGCGATCGGCAAGGCCGGCGGCACCATCGTGACCTCGTACGACCGCATCGGCGTCATCGTCGTCCACTCCGCCGACCCCGGCTTCGCCACCACCATCCGCAAGGTCCACGGCGTCGACTCCGCCGGCGCCACGCGCACGGCGCCGCTGCCCGCCCAGTCGACCACCGACGTCGGCACCCCGCAGCCGCTCACCGCCGCCCAGGTGGCCGGCGCGGGCACCAGGGCCGCCGCCGGGCAGGACCCGCTGGAGCCCCTGCAGTGGGACCTGCCCGCCATCAAGGCGGACAAGGCACACCTCAAGACACTCGGCAGCCCGGACGTCACGGTCGGCGTCATCGACACCGGCGTGGACGACACCCACCCCGACATCGCCCCGAACTTCGACCGCCGGGCCTCCGTCAACTGCGTCTCCGGCAAGCCGGACACCACGGACGGCGCCTGGCGGCCGAGCGCCTCCGAGAGCCCGCACGGCACGCACGTGGCCGGCGAGATCGCGGGCGCCAAGAACGGCGTCGGCATCACCGGTGTGGCACCGGGCGTGAAGGTCTCCGGCATCAAGGTCGGCAACCCGGACGGCTTCTTCTACGCCGAGGCCGTGGTGTGCGGGTTCGTGTGGGCGGCCGACCACGGCGTCGACGTGACCAACAACAGCTACTACACCGACCCGTGGTACTTCAACTGCACCGACGACCCGGACCAGAAGGCGCTCGTGGACGCCGTCCGGCGGGCCTCGCAGTACGCCGAGCGCAAGGGCACCGTCAACGTCGCGGCGGCCGGCAACGAGAACTACGACCTGGCGGCCCGTACGATCACGGACCCGTCCTCCCCGAACGACACCACTCCGGGCGACCGGGTGATCGACCCGCGCAAGTGCTACGACATCCCCACCCAGTTGCCGGGCGTGGTCACCGTCGCGGCGACCGGCGCCAAGGGCATCAAGTCGTCGTTCTCCAACTACGGACTCGGCGTCATCGACATCGCCGCGCCGGGCGGCGACTCGACGGCGTACCAGAAGCCGGACGCGCCCGCCCAGAGCGGACTGATCCTCGGTCCGCTGCCGGGCGGCAAGTGGGGCTACATGGCCGGTACGTCCATGGCGAGCCCGCACGTCGCCGGTGTCGCCGCCCTCATCAAGTCCACGCACCCGCACGCCCCCGCCGCGCTGGTGAAGGCGCTGCTGTACGCGGAGGCCTCCGCCACGCCGTGCACCGACCCCTACGACATCGACGGGGACGGCAAGGCCGACGCGGTGTGCCAGGGCACGAAGAACCGCAACGGCTTCTACGGCTGGGGCACGGCGGACGCGCTGGCCGCGGTGACCAGGTAGCCCGGTCTGCCGGGGGACGCGGCCCTTGCTGCATAGTGCGGTCATGACTGACATCCCGTTCGCATGGTCCGCGCTGGGCGGCGACCCCGGCCTCGTGGAACGCATCACCCTCGTGGAACGGGAAGGCGCGCTCACCGCGCGCCTTCCCGTGCGCGACCTGGCACGCGCGTGCGTGGGCGCGTGCTCGCTGGCCGCCGCCGAACTGGCGGCGCGCCGGACCGGACCGGCCGAGGTGCCCGCCGTACGCGTCGACGACGGGGCCGTGGCGGCCGCGTTCGCCAGTGAACGGCACCTGCTCGTCGACGGGCGCGCGCCGGTCTCCTTCGCGCCGCTGTCACGGTTCTGGCGGACGGCCGACGGCTGGGTGCGCACGCACGCCAACTACCCGCACCACCGCGCGCGGCTGCTCACCGCCCTCGGTCTGCCGCCCGGGGCGGTCGAGGGCGAGGACGGCACGGCGGCAGCGGTGGCCGCGGTGGAGGCCGCGCTCGCCGGGCGGTCCGCCCTCGACGTCGAGGAGACGGTGTACGCCGCCGGCGGGCTGGCCGTGGCGCTGCGCACCCCCGAGGAGTGGGCGGCGCACCCGCAGGCGGCCGAGGTGGCCGCCCGGCCGCTGGTCGAGCGCATCCGGCTCGACACGGCACGCGCGCGCGTGCTCGCCCCCCTCGACGGCCCGGTGACGCTGCCGGCCGCCGGGCTGCGGGTGCTGGACCTGACGCGGGTCCTGGCCGGCCCCGTCGCCACCCGCACCCTCGCGCTGCTCGGCGCGGACGTCCTGCGGCTGGATCCGCCGCACCTGCCCGAACTCGCCGACCAGCACGCGGACACGGACTTCGGGAAGCGGTCGGCCGCGCTGGACCTCACCACCGGCCGGGCGGTCCTGGAGAGCCTGCTCGCCGATGCGGACGTGGTCGTCACCGGGTACCGGCCCGGGACGCTGGACCGGTTCGGACTCTCCCCCGAGGCGCTGGCCGAGCGGCGGCCCGGTCTGGTAGTGGCGCAGGTGTCGGCGTGGGGCGGGTACGGGCCGTGGGGCGGGCGGCGCGGCTTCGACAGCCTCGTCCAGGTCGCCACCGGCATCGCGGTGGCCGAGGGGACGGACGGGCAGCCGGGCGCGCTGCCCGCGCAGGCCCTGGACCACGGCACGGGCTACCTGCTGGCGGCGGCCGTGCTGCGGGCGCTGACCGAGCAGTCCCACGAGGGCGGCAGCAGGCTCGTACGGCTGGCCCTGGCCCGCACGGCGGGATGGCTGACGGGCTCCGCCGGGCCGCGCGCCGACGGCGTGCGGAGCGAGCCGGGTGCGCCCTACGAGGGTCCCGGGCCCTGGCTCGACGAGACGGACAGCCGGATCGGAAGACTGCGCCGCGCGGGGTCACCCGTCGCCTTCACCGGTGGCCCCACCGACTGGGCCCGGCCGCCGGGGCCCTGGGGGACGGACGAGGCGCGTTGGTCCTGAGCGGGCGCGTGGGCGGGCGCTTGAGCGGACGCCGAGCGGGCTCGGCAGGGGCGCTTGAGCGGGTGCCGAGGGGGCTCGCGAGCGGGCGCCTGCCCGGGTGTGAGCCGGCGCCTGAGCACGTGTCGAGCAGGCTCGACAGGGGGCGCCTGCCCGGATGTCGAGCGGGCTCGCGAGGGGCCGCCTGCTCGGGTGTGAGCCAGTGCCTGAGCGGGTGCCGAGCGGGCTTGTCAGGGGGCGCGCCCGCTCGAGTGTGAGCCGGCCGCCTGAGCGGACGCGTGAGCGGGCTCGTCGGCCCGGCACCTGCTCGGGCGGGCGGCTCACCGCGTCGACGGCCGCCCCGCTCCCCGCACGCGCTCCCGCGCGCGGAGAGCGGGGGGCGGGGCGGGCGTCACGCCCCCACCTCGCCCAGCAGGGCGCCCGCCGCGTAGGTCACCGCCATGGCCAGCGCCCCGCCGGCCACGGTGCGGAGCACGGCCGGGCCGGGCCGCGCCGCCCCGAGCCGCGCGCTGCTGAAGCCCGTGAGGGCGAGGGCGGCCAGCACGGACAGCACGGTGACCGCCAGCCGCCAGTGGGCGGGCGGCAGCACGATCGCCAGCAGCGGCAGCAACGCGCCCGCCGTGAAGGCCAGGAAGCTGGCCCAGGCCGCGTGCCAGGGATTGGTCAGCTCGTCGGGGTCGATGCCCAGCTCCACGCGCGCGTGGGCCCGCAGCGCGTCCCGCGCGGTGAGCTGTTCGGCCGCCTCCCGGGCCACCTCGCGCGAGAGCCCGCGCTCCTGGAGCAGTTCGGTCAGCTCGCGCAGCTCGGCCTCCGGCTGCTCGTGCAACTCGCGCCTCTCCAGCGCCAGCGCCGCCCGCTCCGAGTCCCGCTGGGTGGACACCGACACGTACTCCCCCGCGGCCATCGACATCGACCCGGCCAGCAGACCGGCCAGCCCGGCGGTGAGCAGCGCGGCGCGGGAGTCCGTCGCGCCCGCCACACCGACGACGAGGCCTGCGGTGGAGACGATCCCGTCGTTCGCCCCGAGGACGGCGGCCCGCAGCCAGTTGAGGCGGGAGCCGAGGGCCCCGCCGTGTGCCTCGTCGTGCGTGGGTTCGGTCACAGCAGGGAGGATCGCACGGCTGCGGCCCCGGGGGCTGCCACGCCCCCCGCGCCCGTGCGGGTGAAGCCACCCCGGCCGGCCGCGGGTTCCCGGCTGCCGCTCCTGCTCCGCCATGCCCGGAGGCGCTTCTCACCCTGCCGCTCCTACGCGCATCGAGCCGCCGGCCCCCGTACGCGCTCCCTACCGCAACCGGCGCGAACTCCCGTCCACGCGCGCCGGCTTGCACCCGAGCGCGCGGGGGCGGCGCCCCCGGCGGCGGACACGGGCTCACCGGCTCACGAACGGCGGGCGGGGACGACCGGGGGGGGCGGCGGAGGACACCTGCGGGGCCGGGCTGTCAGTCACGGCCCGTATCCTCAGTGACCATGCTGGAAGACCGCACCCTCGCAGGGCCCTCCCCCACACCGTGGCCGACCGCGTATCCGCAGGGATACGCGGTCGTTGACGTGGAGACCACCGGCCTGGCCCGGGACGACCGCATCATCTCCGCGGCGGTCTACCGGCTGGACGCGCGCGGCGAGGTCGAGGACCACTGGTACACACTGGTCAACCCGGAGCGGGACCCGGGGCCGGTCTGGATCCACGGACTGACCAGCGAGGTGCTGGAAGGCGCGCCGCTGTTCGCGGACGTCGCCGACGAGTTCGCGGCCCGGCTGGACGGCCGGGTGCTCGTGGCGCACAACGCGGTCTTCGACTGGCAGATGATCGCCCGCGAGTACGCGCGCGCGAAGAGCGAGGCGCCGGTGCGGCAGCGGCTGTGCACCATCGCGCTCTCCAAGGAGCTGGGCCTGCCGCTGCCCAACCACAAGCTGGAGTCGCTGGCGGCGCACTTCGGCGTGGTGCAGCAGCGGGCGCACCACGCGCTGGACGACGCGCGGGTCCTGGCGGAGGCGTTCCGGCCGAGCCTGCGGGCCGCGGCGGCGGGCGGCGTCCGGCTGCCGCTGCTGGAGTGCCGTCCGCTGACGGAGTGGTCGGACCGGCCGGTGCCCCGGCAGCAGTCGGGCGGCGGCTACGGCGGTTACCGGGCGGGCAGTTGGCGCCCCTCCCGCAAAAGGCCCGCCTGCCCTTATCCCAACCCCGGGCGCTATGAAGCGGGCAAACGACTCAAACAGGGCATGCGGGTCGCCTTCTCGGGTGACACCTCCGTCGAGCGCGAACTGCTGGAGGACCGGGCGACCGAGGCCGGCCTGCACGTCGCCACCAGCCTGTCCCGGCTGACCAGTCTGCTCGTCACCAACGACCCGGACTCGGGGACGTCCAAGGCGGCCAAGGCCCGCCAGTACGGCACGCCGGTGGTGGACGAGGCGGCGTTCGGACAGCTTCTGAGGGACGTGGAGCCCGCGGACGGCGACTGAGCGGCGGCGCGCCGCCGCGGGAGCGCACCGCGCCCACCGGACCCGTGGAGGGCGCGCGGCCACGGGAGCGCGGGGCGCCCGCAGGGCGCGCGGCGGGCCGAGCCACGCCGGGAACACGGGGCGCGCGGCGGACCAGGACGAAGAGGCGTACCGCCCGCCCAGGCACGTATCGCCTGCGCCCGGGCGGGACCGTCCCCCCGGGCCGCGCCGCCCGCACAGGAGCGCACCCCCACCCAGGAGTGCTCCCCCCGCCCAGGCGCGTACCGCCCGCCCAGGGGCGTGCCGCGCGCGAGGGGGCGTACGGGTGATTGACGGGCGACTCGCCCGCCGCCCGCTCGCCCGCGCGGCGGCCACGGCTCACCCTGTGGCGCATGGCGAGATGTGAAGTATGCGGAAATGACTACGGTATGACCTTCGAGGTGCACGCCCAGGGCGCGGTGCACGTCTTCGACTGCTTCTCCTGCGCGATCCACCGCATGGCACCGATCTGCGAGCACTGCCGCGTGCAGATCATCGGCCAGGGCGTGGAGGTCGACGGCCACTGGTACTGCGGCGGTCACTGCGCCCGCGCGGAAGGGAGGGTCGGCATCATCGACAGTGTCTGAGGACACCCCTGCCGAAAACGCCCCACGGCCCGGGATGTACCGTCGTGGGGTGTACCGCTTCCTGTTGACCCGCCAGTGGGTGATCCTCACCCTCTTCGCGATCGCGCTGATCCCGACGATGGTCTGGCTGGGCTTCTGGCAGTTGCACCGCCACGACCACCGGCAGGCGCTGAACCAGGTGATCACCGCTTCGCTGGCGGCACCGCCCGTGCCCGTCGAGTCGCTGACCTCGGTCGGCGGGTCGGTCGCGCACGACGACATCTACCGCCGGGTCACCGCCAAGGGGCACTTCGACACCGCGCACGAACTCGTGGTGCGCCGGCGCACCAACGCGGACGACCGGGTCGGCTACCACGTCCTGACCCCCTTCGTGCTGGACAACGGCAAGGTCCTCCTCGTCAACCGGGGCTGGGTCGCGTCACCCGCCTCGCAGTCGGCCTTCCCGAAGATCCCCGCGCCGGCGGCGGGCGACGTCACGATCACCGGCCGGCTGATGCAGGACCAGACGACGGCCGCCAGCGGCATCAAGAACGTCAAGGGCCTGCCGGACCGCCAGATCATGCTGATCAACAGCGAGCAGGTCGGTGCGCTCCTGCGGGACTCGGGCGACAGCACGGCCGAGGCGGTGCTCAACGGCTACATCGAGCTGACCTCGCCCGCTCCGAAGGGCGGCAGCCCCGAGCTGATCCCCTCGCCCAAGGAGGACACGAGCTGGATCGGCGTCGACGACATCAACCTGCCGTACGCGGTCCAGTGGTGGCTGTTCGCCGCCTGCGTCCCCGTCGGCTGGCTGATCCTGGCCCGCCGCGAGCTGCGGGACCGCACCGGCGCCCCGGAGGAAGCCGCCCGCGAGGAGTCGGAGCCCGCCGCGGTGTAGCGGGCGCCCGCCGCCGTGTGACCGGGGCACCCCCGCACACGGTCGTGCGGGTCCCGGGAGCTGGACGCCGCCCTGCTGCTCGTGTCGACGGACTTCCCGGCGGTGAGGGCGCCTTCCCGGTGTGCTCGTTCGGGGCCGCCGATGCGCTGCGCCTGACCGGCCGGGCCCAGGCGGGCCGGAAGCTGGCCGCCCTCACGCACGACGTGGAGCTGCCGGCGGAGGAGTACCGGCCGGCCGGTGCCGGCGTACCCGGCCGCCGGCTCGGCGACTTCCCGCGGGCGTTCGGCCACAGCGGCCCGGTGGACACCGCCCTCGCCCTGCCCGCGGGCGACCGGGCAGGATAGGGCCATGGATCTTGGACTGAAGGACCGGGTGTACGTCGTCACCGGAGCCACCCGCGGGCTGGGCCATGCCACCGCCCGCGAACTGGTCGCGGACGGGGCGAAGGTGGTCGTCACCGGACGGGACGAGCAGCGGACGGCGGACGCGGCGGCCGAGCTGGGCCCGAACGCCGTCGGGGTGGCCGTGGACAACGCGGACCCGCAGGCCGCGGCGCGCCTGATCGCCGCCGCGCGCGAGCGTTTCGGCGGCTTCCACGGCGTGCTCGTCAGCGTCGGCGGTCCGCCCCCCGGGTTCGTCGCGGACAACACGGACGAGCAGTGGCAGGCGGCGTTCGAGTCGGTGTTCCTGGGCGCGGTGCGGCTGGCCCGGGCAGCGGCGGCGGAGCTGGAGGAGGGCGGTGTCATCGGCTTCGTGCTGTCCGGTTCGGTGCACGAGCCGATCGCCGGGCTGACCATCTCCAACGGTCTGCGGCCCGGTCTCGCCGGGTTCGCCAAGTCCCTCGCGGACGAGCTGGGGCCGCGCGGCATCCGGGTCGTCGGCCTGCTGCCCGCCCGCATCGACACGGACCGGGTGCGCGAGCTGGACGGTCTGTCGGCGGACCCGGCGGCGACAAGGACCGCGAACGAGTCGCGCATCCCGCTGCGCAGGTACGGCACGCCGGAGGAGTTCGGGCGCACCGCGGCGTTCCTGCTCTCCCCCGCCGCGTCCTACCTCACCGGCGTCATGCTCCCCGTGGACGGCGGGTTCCGGCACGGTTTCTGAGCACGGAGAACGCTGCTGAGGCGGGGGGTCTCGCCCCCGGCCGCCCGCCGCCGTCCGCCCCCGGCGCGCCGCTCCGGCCGCCTGCCGGCGTCCCGGAGGACCACGCCTGCCCGCCGTCGTCCCCAGGGACCACGGCGGGCGGCGGAGCGCGACTTCCGTCGGCGGACGCGAGAGGCAGGGGCGCCGGGCGGCTACTCGCCGAGGCCGGCCAGGTCGCGCAGCCGGCGGGCCTGCGCCTGCCGCTCGGCGGCGCGCTGCTCCTCGTACGAGCGCTCCCGGGCGCCCTGGAGCAGGGCCTTGGTCTCGATGACCGCGCTGCGGGGCGCGGCGAGGACCGCCGAGGCCAGGTCGGCCGCGGCGGCGTCCAGCTGGTCGCGGGGCACGGCGAGGTTGGCCAGGCCGGAGGCGACCGCCTCCTCGGCGGTGACGAAGCGGCCCGTCACACAGATCTCCAGCGCGCGGGCGTAGCCGACCAGGCCCACCAGCGGATGGGTGCCGGTGAGGTCCGGGACCAGTCCGAGGCTGGTCTCACGCATGGCGAACTGCACGTCGTCGGCGACGACGCGTAGGTCACAGGCGAGCGCCAGCTGGAAACCGGCGCCGATGGCGTGGCCCTGGACCACGGCCACGGACACGACGTCGCTGCGCCGCCACCAGGTGAACGCCTCCTGGTACTCGGCGATGGCCGCGTCCAGTGCGGCGTCGTCGCCGCGCGCGAGGTCGAGGAACGAGGGTTCGCCGTCGAAGCCTTCGGGCGTGAACGCCTGCCGGTCCAGCCCGGCGGAGAAGGACTTCCCCTCGGCACGCAGCAGCACGACGCGGACGGAGCCCGGCAGCAACCGGCCGGCCTCGGCGAGCGCGCGCCACAGGGCGGGGCTCTGCGCGTTGCGCTTGGCCGGGTTGGTCAGCGTCACCGTGGCGACCGCGTCGTCCACGGTGAGCCGTACGCCGTCCTTGTCGAGAACTGTGTCGAGTACTGGTTCGCGTACTGGTTCCAGGTCGTGCTCGGTGTCGGGCGAAGCCATGGAGCGCCTCCGGTGGGTGCGGTCAGCCTGGACACCGTACGGTCGTACCGCTGTACGAGGACGTACGGGAATCCGTAAGTGACTGCACAGTAACCACCCAGCCGGCCGGTCGACCGACCGGGTGGCCACCGTCGAAGCCCGATGGACCGCCCGCGGTCGGTCAGGCGGACGCGGTCTTCTTGCCCCGCGTCGCCCCGCCACGCCCACGGAGCGTGACGCCCGACTCGCTGAGCATCCGGTGCACGAAGCCATACGAGCGGCCGGTCTCCTCGGCCAACGCCCGAATGCTCGCACCGGCGTCGTACTTCTTCTTCAGGTCTGCCGCGAGCTTGTCGCGCGCGGCGCCGGTCACCCGGCTGCCCTTCTTCAGAGTCTCGGCCACCCGTGCCTCCTCATGGGAAGTGCGCTCTGGTCCCCTCATGATCACCCCTCCGGGGCCTCATGGCCACCCATTCGGCAAGGTCCGTGAGACAGGCTTGTGACGACAGGAGTGCGTCCCCACATGCGGAATCTCGAATTCCGCACGTCGCCGTCCGTACCGCCGAACGGGTTGTTCCGCGAAGTGCCAGGTCAGAGACGCACGACGGCCGAGCCCTTGGCACATAAGGGCTCGGCCGGAAAATACGTGGACGACACACCCCGGTACGAGGAGATCTCACGCAGATGACGGATCACCGATGGGCCGAATGATCCAGACGCCGTTGATCAGCCCCCCGGCCAGGGCCGGAGCCGGGGGCGGAGCGGGGGCGGCCGGCGGGATCAGGCGAGGGCGACGAGGTCCGCGTAGCCCGCGCCCCACAGGTCCTCGACACCGTCGGGCAGCAGGATGATGCGCTCCGGCTGCAGCGCCTCGACCGCGCCCTCGTCGTGGGTGACGAGGACGACGGCGCCCTTGTAGGTGCGCAGCGCGCCGAGGATCTCCTCGCGGCTGGCCGGGTCGAGGTTGTTGGTCGGCTCGTCGAGCAGCAGGACGTTGGCCGAGGACACGACCAGGGTGGCCAGCGCCAGGCGGGTCTTCTCACCGCCGGAGAGGACCCCGGCCGGCTTGTCGACGTCGTCGCCGGAGAACAGGAAGGAGCCGAGCACCTTGCGGACCTCGACGAGGTCCATGTCGGGCGCGGCCGAACGCATGTTCTCCAGGACGGTGCGCTCCGGGTCCAGGGTCTCGTGCTCCTGCGCGTAGTAGCCGAGCTTGAGGCCGTGGCCGGGGACGACCTGCCCGGTGTCGGGCTTCTCCACGCCGCCGAGCAGGCGCAGCAGGGTGGTCTTGCCCGCGCCGTTGAGGCCGAGGATGACGACCCGGGAGCCCTTGTCGATGGCCAGGTCGACGTCGGTGAAGATCTCCAGCGAGCCGTACGACTTGGACAGGCCCTCGGCCATCAGCGGGGTCTTGCCGCAGGGCGAGGGCTCGGGGAAGCGCAGCTTGGCGACCTTGTCGGACTGGCGGACCGCCTCCAGGCCGGAGAGCAGCTTGTCCGCGCGGCGCGCCATGTTCTGCGCGGCGACGGTCTTGGTGGCCTTGGCGCGCATCTTGTCGGCCTGCGAGTGCAGGGCGGCGGCCTTCTTCTCGGCGTTGGCGCGCTCCCGCTTGCGGCGCTTCTCGTCGGCCTCGCGCTGCTGCTGGTAGAGCTTCCAGCCCATGTTGTAGATGTCGATCTGGGAGCGGTTGGCGTCCAGGTAGAACACCTTGTTGACGACCGTCTCGACCAGGTCGACGTCGTGGGAGATCACGATGAAGCCGCCGCGGTAGGTCTTCAGGTAGTCACGCAGCCAGATGATCGAGTCCGCGTCGAGGTGGTTGGTCGGCTCGTCGAGGAGCAGGGTGTCCGCGTCGGAGAACAGGATCCGGGCCAGCTCGATACGGCGGCGCTGACCGCCGGAGAGGGTGTGCAGGGGCTGCCCGAGCACCCGGTCGGGCAGGTTGAGCGCGGCGGCGATGGTGGCGGCCTCGGCCTCCGCGGCGTACCCGCCCTTGGTGAGGAACTCCGTCTCCTGGCGCTCGTACTGCTTCATCGCCTTGTCGCGGGTGGAGCCCTTGCCGGTGGCGATGCGCTGCTCGTTCTCGCGCATCTTGCGGATCAGGACGTCCAGGCCGCGCGCGGAGAGGATCCGGTCGCGGGCCAGCACGTCGAGGTCGCCGGTGCGGGGGTCCTGCGGGAGATAGCCGACCTCACCGGAACGGGTGATGGTGCCGCCGGCCGGGACACCCTCGCCGGCGAGGCACTTGGTGAGGGTCGTCTTGCCCGCGCCGTTGCGGCCGACGAGGCCGATGCGGTCGCCCTTGGCGACACGGAAGGTGGCGTTCTCGATGAGGATGCGGGCACCGGCGCGCAGCTCGATGCCGGAAGCGGAGATCACGGACAGACTCCAGGGCGGGTCGTTGGCGGGTTGGGCGGCTGAGGACGTTCCCGCCGTCTAATGCGCGAGGAGAAAGGCCATGCGGAACAGTCTAACGGGGGCGCGCAAGCGGTTTTCCCGGGTGTTTGCGAGGGGCGCGGCGCTCATGCCGGGGCGTTGCCGTCGGCCGCTGCCAGACTGGGCGGCGGACCGGGTTCCCCGGGCGAGGACGCTCACGAAGGAGTGATCGGCATGGCGTACCCGGCCGGCGGACGCCCCAGCATCTACCCGACGCTGCTGTACGCGGACGCGAAGGCGGCCCTGCGGCAGCTCACCGAGGCCTTCGGTTTCACCGAGCTGTCCGTGTACGAGGGCGAGGACGGCCTGATCCGGCACGCCGAGCTGGTGCAGGGCAACGGCGCGGTGATGCTGGGCTCCAAGGGGCACGGCGGCCGCTTCGACGAGGCGATGCGCGGCGCCGGGCCGGTGGGGGTCTACGTGGTGGTGGACGACGTGGACGGCCACCACCAGCGGGCGGTGGACCACGGCGCGGAGATCCTGATGCCCCCGACGGACCAGGACTACGGCTCCCGGGACTACATGGCCCGGGACACCGAGGGCAACATCTGGAGTTTCGGCACGTACGCCCCGCGCATGGAGGGCTGAAGGTCCCTGGCCGGGGGCCAGGGACGGCTTGAGGCCCCGTGAGGGCGGGGCTCAGGGTCGGTCGGGGCGCAGGGGCCGGGGCAGGGGAGGCCGAAGTGCCGGTGGCCGAACGCCCCGGGGGCGGGACCCGGGGACGAGGGGCCAGGGCCCAGGGGCCCGGGGGCGGGCAGGAGAGGCCGCGGGCCCCGGGGGGACTCGGGGGGCGAAGGCCCAGGGCTGAGGACGCCGGGGGCCAGGGTGCCCGGGGCCAGGGACCCCCGGGGAGCCGAGGACCGGCGGGGTGCCGAGGACCGGCGGGCGGGGCTCCGGCCGCCGGTGCCGCGGTGGGCCGAGGGGTTAGCTGCCGCCCCTGTGCACCTGGAAGGCGGCTCTGCGGACGGCCTTGGCCAGGGCGGGGTCGGGGTGTGCGGCGGCGAGCGCGACCAGCACCTGCACGGTGCGGGGGTGACCGACGGCCCGCACCTCGTCGAGCAGGGCGGGGACGGTGGGCTGCAGCGCCGACTCCAGGTGCCGTACGAGCATCGGGGACTCACCGTGATCGGCGACGGCGGCGGCGGTGTCCACCCACAGCCACGTGGCCTCCTCGCGGGTGAGGACCTCGTGCGCGTCCTCCGGGTCGACACCGTCGTGCTCGGCCAGCCACAGCAGGGCGTACGGGCGCAGCGCGGGCTCGTCGAGCACGGCCCGCACCTCGGGTTCGGCGGGGGCGCCGACCACCCGCAGCGCCTCGAAGGCGAGGCCGCGCAGCAGGGCGTCCTCGCCGCGGGCCGCGCCCAGCAGCTCGGTGATCGCGCTGCCCACGGGACGCGCGGCGAGCCAGGCCCGGTACTCGGCGCGGGCGGCGTTGGGGCGCAGCTGGGCGCAGCCGCGCAGCATGTCCTCGGCCGCCTGCTCGATGTTGCCCGCCGGGCTCTGCGCGGCGACGCAGATCTGCTCCAGCTTGACCCAGACCGCCCAGCTCCCGAGCGGGGTGAGGGTGGCCTGTCCGTCGCCGTAGGTGAGCGCGCCGACGGACGCGAGGGCGCGCAGCGCCCAGTCGAGAAGCGGGGCGAGGGCGGCCGGCGAGGCCCGGGGGACGTCCTCGGTCCCCGCGGCGCCCGGGCCCGTGGCGTGGGCCGGGGGTCCGGCGGGTTCGAGCTGCGGGTCGTAGGGCACCTCGCAGCGTTCGGTGCGCAGTTCGGTGACGCGCTGCCCGAGGAGGTCGAGGAGCTGTTCGACGGGGACGGGGCCGGCGGAGAGCTGGAGGAAGGAGAGCACCTGCGGCATGGCCGAGACGACCTCGGCCACCGCGGCGGCCTCCTGGCCGTCGGGCTCCGGACAGGCGAGCGACCAGGCGTCGAACAGGGCGACCCAGCCGCGCAGCACCGCGCTGTCGTCGCGGTCCCAGGCGCGCAGCCGCCAGCCGGGGCGGGCGCTGTCACCGTGCACCTCGATGAGTCCTGCGAGGCGGGCGGTGTCCCACTCGGCGCGGACCTGAGCGGTGGTCAGGCCCAGCTCGTCCGCCGCCCGCCGGGCGCTGGCCGCGGAGAGGGTGGCCTTGCCGTCGGCGGTCGCCCCGGTCCGGCCCGGCCCGAGGGCGGCGTCGGCCCAGCGGGCGACGCGGGCCGCCCCGGCCAGGCCGGAGCGTGCCATTCTGGCCAGTTCCGCGGGTGCCGGGGTGCCCTCCGGGGGGCGCGGGGCGGGGCGCTGCGAGCGCCGCTGGTTCACGGCTCGGGGGGCGGCGGCCAGGGGTCGTGGGCGGACGAGTCGAAGCCTGGAGTCGCGCGGGATACGGGACGTCACGGGTGCAGTCTTCCGGTTGACGGTCCGAAAACCCAAACGGAATGCCACGGGGGCGCGGGAGAAGGCCGAGGCAGGCCGCCTGGGAGGGCGCCGACCGGCCGGAAACAGGCGCCCCGCGCGACCACAAACGGAACCGGCGGGCCCACGCCGCGGGAGGGGCGCGGGGCGGGCTCGGCGGCGTCGGGATCGACTGCGGTCGACGGCCGCCGGTTCCTGGCGAGGACCGCCGGTTCCTGGCGAGGACCGCCGGTTCCTGGCGAGGACCGCCGGTTCCTGGCGAGGACCGCCGGTTCCTGGCGAGGACCGCCGGTTCCTGGC
>NZ_JBEYJA010000046.1:42315-65992 GCF_040703815.1 Streptomyces sp. NPDC006743
CGGTGCGGGCCGGCCAGCCGGACGGGGCGGGTCGGCCGGGCAGGGCGAGTGGGCAGGGCGGGGCGAGTGGGCAGGGCGGGGCGAGTCGGGCAGGGCAGGGCACCTCGACCGGACACGTCACGTCGGCCGGACACGGCATGTGGGCCGGGCCGGACACCCGACCAGGCACAGCTCGTCGACCTGGCACGGCGCCTGGCCGGGCGCGCCACGTGGGCGCCTCGGCCGGGCACCGCCCGTCGACCGAACGCGGCGCCTGGGCCGGGCGCGGGACGGCGGCCCGGCACCGCGGGTCGAGCGGACGCGGCCCCGTGGGCCGGGCGCGCATCGGCCGGGTAGGTCACATCAACGGGGTCAGGAAGCGGCGCAGGGCCTCTTCGTAGCCTTGGGGGTCGGCGTTCCACATGGCGCCGTGGGGGGCGTCGCGGACCGTGTGGAGGGCCACCAGGTTGGGGTGGTGCTCGGCCAGGCTGCGGGAGAAGCGCCAGGGGGCCACCTCGTCGCCGGGGCCGTGGAAGATCAGCGTCGGTGCGGTGAGCCGCGCCGGCCCGGCGGAGCCCGCGACCCGGTCGGCGTACAGGCCCGTGCGTCCCTGCGCGGCGCGCACCGCGAGCGGCAGCAGGGGTCCCGGCGTGTGCCGGGCCCGGGCGAGGGCGCGCAGCGTCGCCTCCCAGTCGAGCACGGGCGAGTCGAGGACCAGTCCGGAGATCCGGTCGCGCAGTTCCGAGTGGACGGCGGCGCGCAGCGCCATCGTGGCGCCGGTGGACCAGCCGTGCAGGACGACGCGCTCGGCGCCGTGGTCCACGGCGTAGCGGATCGCCGCGTCGAGGTCGCGCCACTCGCTCTCGCCGAGGTGGTTCAGGCCGTCCGGGGAGCGGGGGGCGCCGAGGTCCCCGCGATAGGTGATGTCCAGCACCGGGAAGTGTCTGCGGTGCAGGAACCGCATGATGTTCAGGGGGTGCTCGCGGGTGGCGCCGAGACCGTGCACGGTGATCACCCAGGTCTCGCGGACGCCGCGCACGAACCAGGCGGGCAGCGGCCCGAGTTCGCCGGGTACGTCGATGTCGGCGTGGTCCAGGCCGAGGGCGGAGCGCGGGTCGCCGACGTGCAGGTTGGGCGTGAGCCAGACCCGGTCGCGGGGGTGGAGCAGGCCGTGGGTGACGCGTTCCAGGCGGCGTACGACGGTGTCGGGCAGGTGCGGGGCGCCCTGCAGGACGGGACCCACGACCGCGTGGGAGCCGTCCCCCGCCAGGCCGTAGGTGCCGGGACGCAGCGAGGCCAGGTCCCGGGTGAGGGTGATCTGGCCGGCGGCCGTGCCGTGCACGGTGAGCCGGGGCTCGGTGGGCAGGGGCCGGCCCGGGGACGGCTTGAGCGCGGCGTCGCTGGCGAGCCGGCCGGCGGCGACGCTCGCCGCGCCGGCCGCGAGGGCCGCGGTGACGGCCGCGGCCGTCGCTTTGACTGTGCGCACGGGTCCAGTGTCATGGCGTGCCGGTTCACCGGCCAGCGGAAGGAACGGTCGGGGTGACATGCTCGTGCGAGTTCCAGGAACAGCGCTCTTCACCCCTGCGGACCGCCGGATTCCGTACCGGCGCCGGGGCGGGCGCCGTCAGGCCCCCGGCGTCCGCGGGTGCCGCTGGCCGTAGCCGCGCAGCCGTTCCCCGGCCTCCGCGAGCTGTTGCGGGGAGAGCAGGGAAGGGGTCAGGCCCGGGACCGAGGAGGCGGTCAGCCACAGGCGGCACATCCACTCCAGCTGGGCGGTGCGGTCGTACGCCTGGTCGAGGGTGGCGCCGTAGGTGAGGGTGCCGTGGTTCTGGAGCAGGCAGCCGGAGCGGTCGGCCAGGGCACGCAGCACGTGCGCGGCCAGTTCCTCGGTGCCGTAGGCCGCGTAGGGGGCGACACGCACCGGACCGCCGAGGGCGCCGGCCATGTAGTGGATCAGCGGGAGTTCGGGGACGAGCGTGGAGACGGCCGTGGCGTGCACGGCGTGGGTGTGGACGATCGCGCGCGCACCGGTGGTGCGGTAGACCGCGAGGTGCATGGGCAGCTCGCTGGTGGGGACCAGGGTGCCGAGCACCTGCCGGCCGTCGAGGCCGACGCCGGTGACGTCCTGCGGTGTGAGCCGGTCGTACGGGACGCCCGAGGGGGTGACCAGGACGGTGTCCCCGACCCGGACCGACACGTTGCCGGAGGTGCCGACGACGAGTCCGTCGGTGACGGTACGGCGGGCGGTGGCCACCAGTTCGCGCCACGCACGGGACTCCTCGTCCCGGGCCTCCCGGACCTCCTGCGCAGCCGGCACCCCTCGCGCCTCCCGGGCCTCCCGGGCCTCCGGCCCAGCCGCCCCCTCCGGCCCCTCCGGCTCCTGCCGTGCGCCGCTCGCGCGCTCCGCGTCCTGCTGCTGTTCGGCCATGCGGCGATCCTGCCAGCCTCCCGCGCTCCTGCCAGCCTCCCGCGCTCCCCGGGCCGGACACCCGGCACCCGGCTTGATCCCGGACCCGGACCGGCCCCGGGAAGAGAGAAGGGGCCCGGCCCCGGCGAGGGGGCGAAGACGGAGAAGGGCGGGCGTCACAGGAGGCGGAAGACACAGGATCGGACACCGCTGCGACCGCCCCAGTTCATCTTCCGTTCACCCGGGTTACCTACGTTCGACGAGCCAATGACGCTCGAACGATTGCCTGGGTAAATGGAAAGCTTCTCGCTGATCCTCGCGATTGTGGTCGTTACCGCACTCGCGTTCGATTTCACGAACGGTTTCCACGACACCGCCAACGCGATGGCCACCACCATCTCCACCGGCGCACTCAAGCCCAAGGTCGCGGTGGCCATGTCCGCCGTGCTCAACCTGGTGGGCGCGTTCCTCTCCGTCGAGGTCGCCAACACGATCTCCAAGGGTCTCGTCGACGAGACCGGCATCCGTCCCGAGGTCATCTTCGCCGCCCTGGTCGGCGCGATCCTCTGGAACCTGCTGACCTGGCTGGTCGGACTGCCGTCCAGCTCCTCCCACGCCCTCCTGGGCGGTCTGATCGGCGCCACCATCGCCTCGGCCGGCGTCGGCGCCGTGCACGGCGACGTCCTGGTCACCAAGGTCATGCTCCCGGCGGTCGCCGCGCCGGTCGTCGCGGGCGTCGCCGCGGTCGCCGCGACCCGGCTGTCGTACACGATCGGCCGGAAGACGGACGGCAAGGCGGCCGAGAAGGGCCACCGGGTCGGGCAGATCGCCTCGGCGGGCCTGGTCTCGCTGGCGCACGGCACCAACGACGCGCAGAAGACGATGGGCATCATCACCCTCGCCCTGATCGCCGGCGGCGCCGTCGCACCGGGCTCCAACCCTCCCACCTGGGTCATCCTCTCCGCCGGTCTCGCCATCGCGCTCGGCACCTACATCGGCGGCTGGCGCATCATCCGCACCATGGGCACGGGCCTGACCGACCTCCAGCCGCAGCAGGGCTTCGCCGCCCAGACCAGCGCGGCCGCCGCCATCCTGGCCTCCTCCCACCTGGGCTTCTCGCTGTCCACCACCCACGTCGTCTCGGGCTCGGTGATGGGCGCGGGTCTGGGCCGCAAGGGCGGCACGGTCCGCTGGTCCACGGCGGGCCGGATGGCCGTCGCCTGGGTGCTCACGCTGCCGGCCGCCGCGGTGGTCGGCGCGGGCGCGGAGGCCGTCACCGGCCTCGGCGACTGGGGCACCGCGCTGGTCGCCGTGTTCCTGGTGGCCGCGAGCGCCGCGATCTGGAAGATCTCCCGCCGCCAGGTCGTCGACCACACGAACGTCACCGGGGCGGACACCGAGGAGCCGGCCGGTGTGGTGACCCAGGCCATCGCGGCCGTGGCCCCGCCGCCGGCGGCCCCGGTGGCCGACGGTCTCACGGCCACCATCCCGGCCCCGGCGTCCGCGCTCGGCACGGCACCTGCCGCGAGCCCGGCCGCGGCGACCCCGCCCGCCGCGGCGGTCTGACGCCGCCGCCCGATCCCCCGGCAATCGAGAAAGCAGCATCGAGATGAAGATCGACTGGGCAGCCATCGGCTCCGTCTTCGGCGTCAGCCTCGTGGTCACCGTCGGCCTCGTGGCCCTGTTCACCCTGGGTATCGCGGGCCTGTCCCGCCGGGAGGCCGCGTCGACCCGCGGCGAGTCGGCCCTCGCCGCGACCGCCGGTGCCTACGCGTGCTTCGCGCTGTGTGCGGCAGCCGTCGCCTACGGAATCTCCCTGATCCTGGGCTGAGTCCAGGGACGGGACCCTGGCCCGGCGAGGGTCCCGTCCCACGGCTTCGGCATCAACCCCCGTGCGCCCTTCAGCGGCGCTCACGGGGGTTTCTTGCCGCGCCGGCTCACCTCCGGCGCCCCTGCGGCGGCCTCGCGTCGGGGATATGAGCCTCGGCACACCGGCGCGGTGCAGGTCAACGGCAAGTTGACGGGTGTTCCGGGGCCGTGGTGGACTTCCGGGGCCATGTACGGCGGCAGCAGAGGAAGCCGGTGCGAATCCGGCGCGGTCCCGCCACTGTCACCGGGGAGGACGACCCCCGGGAGCCAGGAACTCTCTCCGCCGCTCTCGTCGAACCAGGGCGCGGACACCCTGAGTGAGGACCTATCGCCATGCGCGGCTGCCGACCGAGGCCCACCACCGACTGCCCGACCGACCCCGCGGCCGGCTGAACCCATGGGTGCCGAGCGCGTCTTCGCGTACGGCGCCGCCGCCGGCCTCCTCGGTGACCTGCTCCTCGGCGATCCGCGCCGCGGGCATCCGGTCGCCGTGTTCGGGCGGGCCGCGGGCGCCGTGGAGCGTGTGCTGTGGCGGGACCACCGCGGGTGGGGCGCGCTGCACACCGTCGTGTGCGCCGGTGGCGCCGCCGCGCTGGGTGCCGTCGCCGCCCGCGCCGTCCGCCGCTCCCCCGCCGGCTCGGTCCTGCTGACCGGCGCCGCCACCTGGGCCGTGGTCGGCGGCACCTCGCTCGCCCGCGAGGCGGCCGCCATCGGGCGGGCGCTGGAGGCGGACGACGTCGAGGCGGCCCGGGCGCGGCTGCCGCACCTGTGCGGACGCGATCCGCAGGCCCTGGACGCCGACGGGATCGCCCGCGCCGTCGTCGAGTCGGTCGCCGAGAACACCTCCGACGCGGTGGTGGGCGCGCTCGCCTGGGGTGCCCTGGCGGGCGTGCCGGGCCTGGCCGGCTTCCGGGCCGTCAACACCCTCGACGCCATGGTCGGGCACAAGTCGCCCCGCTACCGGCGCTACGGCTGGGCGTCCGCCCGGCTCGACGACCTGGCGGGCTGGCCGGGGGCCCGGCTGACGGCCCTGCTGGCCACCGTGGCGGGCGGCGATCCGCGCGGGGCCGTACGGGCCTGGCGCGCCGACGCCGGGCGGCACCCGAGCCCCAACGCCGGGCCGGTGGAGGCCTCGTTCGCGGGGGCGCTCGGGGTGCGGCTGGGCGGCACGCTGTCGTACGGGGGGCGGGTGGAGCACCGGCCGGTGCTCAACGACCGGGGGCGCGCCGTCCAGGTGGCAGACATCGACCGGGCCGTACGGCTCTCACGGCGCGTGAGCTGGCTCGCGCTCGGCACGTGCGCCGCCGCGAAGCTGCTGTGCGCCCGTCTGACGAAAGGACGTACGTCATGAGCGGCGCTCGACGCGGCGGCGGTCTGCTCGTCGCCGGGACCACCTCCGACGCCGGGAAGAGCGTCGTCACCGCCGGGATCTGCCGGTGGCTGGTGCGGCGGGGCGTCAAGGTCGCGCCGTTCAAGGCGCAGAACATGTCCCTCAACTCGTTCGTCACCCGTGAGGGCGCCGAGATCGGGCGGGCGCAGGCCATGCAGGCGCAGGCCTGCCGGATCGAGCCGACCGCGCTGATGAACCCGGTGCTGCTCAAGCCGGGCGGTGAGCAGAGCAGCCAGATCGTGCTGCTGGGCAGGCCGGTGGGCGAGATGAGCGCCCGCGGCTACCACGGCGGACGCCAGCGGCAGTTGCTCGGTACGGTGCTGGACTGCCTGGCCGAACTGCGCGGCACGTACGACGCGGTGATCTGCGAGGGGGCGGGCAGCCCGGCCGAGATCAACCTGCGCCGCACCGACATCGTCAACATGGGGATCGCGCGGGGCGCGGGCCTGCCGGTGGTCGTCGTCGGCGACATCGACCGCGGCGGTGTCTTCGCCTCCTTCTTCGGCACCGTGGCCCTGCTGTCCCCCGAGGACCAGGAGCTGGTCGCCGGGTTCCTCGTCAACAAGTTCCGGGGCGACGTCTCCCTGCTGGAACCCGGCATCGACATGCTGCACGGGCTCACGGGCCGGCGCACCTACGGGGTGCTGCCCTTCCGGCACGGGCTCGGCATCGACGAGGAGGACGGCCTGAGAGTGTCCCTGCGGGGCGCCGTGCGGGAGTCCGCCGTCGCGCCGCCGGTCGGTGAGGACGTGCT
Source organism: Streptomyces sp. NPDC006743 (assembly GCF_040703815.1). Lineage (NCBI taxonomy): Bacteria > Bacillati > Actinomycetota > Actinomycetes > Kitasatosporales > Streptomycetaceae > Streptomyces > Streptomyces sp. NPDC006743. The sequence goes on from NZ_JBEYJA010000046.1 coordinate 48,715, forward strand.
GCGGGTCGCCGTCTGCGCGGTGCCGCTGATGTCCAACTTCACCGACGTGGACGCGCTGGCCGCCGAACCCGGCGTCGTCGTGCGGTTCGTGGACCGGCCCGAGGAACTGGCCGACGCCGACCTGGTGGTGGTGCCGGGCACCCGGGGCACGGTGCGGGCGCTGGACTGGCTGCGCGAGCGCGGCCTCGCCGGCGCGCTGGCGCGCAGGGCGGCCGAGGGGCGGCCGGTGCTCGGGATCTGCGGCGGCTTCCAGCTGCTCGGCGAGCACATCGAGGACGAGGTGGAGAGCCGCCGCGGGGACGTGGACGGGCTGGGGCTGCTGCCGGTACGGGTCCGCTTCGCCGCCGGCAAGACCCTCGCCCGGCCCGTGGGCGAGGCCCTGGGCGAGCGGGTCGAGGGCTACGAGATCCACCACGGGGTCGCCGAGGTCACCGGCGGGGAGGCGTTCCTGGACGGCTGCCGGGCCGGGTCCGTCTGGGGCACGCACTGGCACGGCTCGCTGGAGTCGGACGGTTTCCGGCGGGCCTTCCTGCGCGAGGTGGCCTCGGCCGCGGGCCGCCGTTTCGTGCCCGCGCCCGGCACGTCGTTCGCCGCGCTGCGCGAGGAACAGCTCGACCGGCTCGGCGACCTGATCGAAGAACACGCGGACACGGACGCGTTGTGGCGGCTCATCGAGTCGGGCGCGCCGCAGGGCCTGCCGTTCGTCCCGCCGGGGGCGCCCGCGTGAACACCGCCGCACATCTGGAGGTCGAGGGCGACTTGGAGGGCGAGGAGAAGTGAGTACCCCGTTTCCGTTCACAGCCGTCGTGGGTCAGGACGACCTGCGGCTGGCGCTGCTGCTGAACGCCGTCTCCCCGGCGGTCGGCGGGGTGCTGGTACGCGGTGAGAAGGGCACCGCGAAGTCCACGGCGGTGCGGGCGCTGTCGGCGCTGCTGCCCGCGGTGGACGTCGTCGCCGGATGCCGTTTCTCGTGCGACCCGGACTCCCCCGACCCCGCCTGCCCGGACGGGCCGCACGAGCCGGGGGCGTTCGAGACCCGGCCGGCGCGGATGGTCGAACTGCCCGTCGGAGCCTCGGAGGACCGGCTGGTCGGTGCGCTGGACATCGAACGCGCGCTGGCGGAGGGCGTGAAGGCGTTCGAACCGGGCCTGCTCGCCGACGCCCACCGGGGCATCCTCTACGTCGACGAGGTCAACCTGCTCCACGACCACCTCGTCGACCTGCTGCTGGACGCCGCCGCCATGGGTGCCTCCTACGTCGAGCGCGAGGGCGTCTCCGTACGGCACGCCGCGCGGTTCCTGCTGGTGGGGACGATGAACCCCGAGGAGGGGGAGCTGCGCCCGCAGCTGCTCGACCGGTTCGGGCTGACCGTCGAGGTGGCCGCCTCGCGGGAGCCGGACCAGCGGGTGGAGGTGGTGCGCAGGCGGCTGGCGTACGACGACGATCCGGCCGCCTTCGCCGCGCGCTGGGCCGACGAGGAGGCCGCCGTACGGGCCCGGATCGCGGCCGCGCGGGAACTGCTGCCGCGGGTGCGGCTCGGGGACGGGGCGCTGCGGCAGATCGCGGCGACCTGCGCCGCCTTCGAGGTGGACGGCATGCGGGCCGACATCGTGATGGCGCGGACGGCGACCGCGCTGGCCGCGTGGGCCGGGCGCACCGACGTGCTCGCCGAGGACGTACGGCAGGCGGCGCTGCTCGCGCTGCCGCACCGGCGGCGGCGCAATCCGTTCGACGCGCCGGGCCTGGACGAGGACAAGCTCGACGAGACGCTGGAGGAGTTCGGCGGCGGGCCGGAGGACGACGACGATCCCGGCCCCGGGCCGGACGGACCGGACGGTGGCGGCGGGGGCGGCGGGCAGCCCGGCCCCGACCACGACGGAGGCGCCCCGCAGGGCGGGGACGACGGAAGCGCGCGAGGCGACGACGCGCAGGCCGGGGACGACGCAGCCGTGCCGCCCGGGAAGGGTGAGGGCGCGCGGCCGGCCGGGGCCGCCGCGGGCGAACAGTCCGCCGTAGGGGCCGCGGAGCCGTTCCGTACCAAGGTGCTCAGTGTGCCCGGTATCGGCGAGGGGGCCGCGGGGCGGCGCTCGCGGGCGCGCACCGAGCACGGCCGTACCACCGGCGCGCGACGCCCCCGGGGCACGCTGACCAAGCTGCACCTGGCGGCCACCGTGCACGCCGCCGCCCCGCATCAGCGGGCGCGCGGACGCTCCGGTCCCGGGCTGGTGGTGCGGCGGGACGATCTGCGGCAGGCGACCCGGGAGGGGCGCGAGGGGAACCTCGTGCTGTTCGTGGTGGACGCGTCCGGGTCGATGGCGGCGCGGCAGCGGATGAGCGCCGTGAAGGGTGCCGTGCTGTCCCTGCTGCTGGACGCCTACCAGCGGCGGGACAAGGTGGGGCTGGTGACGTTCCGGGGGACGTCCGCGGAGGTCGCGCTTCCCCCGACGTCGTCCGTGGAGGCGGCGGCGGTCCGGCTGGAGTCGCTGCCCACGGGCGGTCGTACGCCGCTGGCGGCCGGGCTGCTGCGGGCGCACGAGGTGCTGCGCGTGGAGCGGCTGCGGGACCCGGCGCGGCGGGCGCTGGTGGTCGTGGTGACCGACGGGCGGGCCACCGGCGGCCCGGAACCGGTCGCCCTCGCGGAGCGCGCGGCGCGGCTGTTCGCCGCCGAGGGGACGGCCTCGGTGGTCGTGGACTGCGAGACGGGACCGGTGCGGCTGGGGCTCGCCGGACGGCTCGCCGGTGAACTGGGCGCCACGGCGGTGACACTGGACGGGCTGCGCGCGGACAGCATCGCCGGGCTCGTCCGGGATGTGCAGGGAACTTCGAGGAGGGCCGCGTAATGCCGCAGGGACAGCCGAGTGTCGTACCGGACGACGGACTGACGACGCGCCAGCGGCGCAACCGTGCGCTGGTCGTCGTGCACACGGGCGCCGGCAAGGGCAAGTCGACCGCCGCGTTCGGGCTGGCGCTGCGCGCCTGGAACCAGGGCTGGCCGATCGGGGTGTTCCAGTTCGTCAAGTCGGCGAAGTGGCGGGTCGGCGAGGAGCGGGCGCTGCGGGTGCTCGGCGACTCGGGCGAGGGCGGCAGCGTCGTCTGGAACAAGATGGGCGAGGGCTGGTCGTGGGTCCAGCGGGACGCCCAGACGGACAACGAGGCCAAGGCACGGGAGGGCTGGGAGCAGGTCAAGCGGGACCTGGCCGCCGAGACGTACCGGCTGTACGTGCTCGACGAGTTCGCGTACCCGCTGCACTGGGGCTGGATCGACACCGACGAGGTGGTGGAGGTGCTGCGCGGCCGGCCGGGCACCCAGCACGTCGTGATCACCGGGCGCAACGCACCGGGGAAGCTGGTCGACTTCGCCGACCTCGTCACCGACATGTCCAAGGTCAAGCACCCGATGGACGCGGGCCAGAAGGGCCAGAGGGGCATCGAGTGGTGACGCCGTGCTGACCCCGGCCCCAGGCCCCGCGGCCCCGGCGGCGCCCGCACCGGCACCCGCGCCCCCGGCGGGCGCCGCTCCCGGGTGCGTGCCCCGGCTCGTCGTCGCCGCGCCCGCCTCGGGGAGCGGCAAGACCACGGTCGCCACGGGGCTGATGGCCGCGCTGGCGCGCCGGGGGCTCGCCGTGTCCCCGCACAAGGTCGGGCCGGACTACATCGATCCCGGGTACCACACGCTCGCCACCGGGCGGGCGGGGCGCAACCTGGACGCGTACATGTGCGGTCCCGAACTGGTCGGGCCGCTGTTCCTGCACGGGGCGCGCGGGTGCGACATCGCCGTCGTCGAAGGGGTCATGGGCCTGTACGACGGGGCGGCGGGGCAGGGCGAGCTGGCGTCCACCGCGCAGGTGGCGAAGCTGCTGCGGGCCCCCGTGGTGCTCGTGGTCGACGCCTCGTCCCAGTCGCGGTCGGTGGCGGCGCTGGTGCACGGGTTCGTCTCCTGGGACCCGGAAGTACGGGTCGGGGGCGTGATCCTGAACAAGGTCGCCTCGGACCGGCACGAGGCGCTGCTGCGCCAGGCGCTGGAGTCGGTGGGCGTGCCGGTGCTGGGAGTGCTGCGCCGGGCGCCGCAGGTCGACACCCCCTCGCGCCACCTCGGGCTGGTGCCGGTCGCCGAGCGGCGCGGTGCCGCGGTCGAGGCGGTCGCGGCGATGGGGGCGCAGGTGGAGGCGGGGTGCGACCTGGAGGCACTGGTCGCGCTGGCGCGCGGTGCGGGAACGCTGTCGTGCGCGGCCTGGGACGCGGCCGGGGCGGTCGCGGCCGCGCCGTCCGTTCCCGACCCGGCCCCGGGAGCCGCCGGCCCCGGCCACGGCTCGCCCGTGCGCGTCGCCGTCGCCGGCGGGTCCGCCTTCACGTTCTCCTACGCGGAGCACGCCGAGCTGCTGACGGCCGCAGGCGCCGAGGTCGTCCCGTTCGATCCGCTGCGCGACGAGGAGCTGCCCGAGGGGACGCGCGGGCTGGTCGTCGGAGGCGGATTCCCGGAGGTCTACGCCGCCGAGCTGTCCGCGAACGAGCCCCTGCGCAAGGCCGTCGGCGACCTCGCGCGCGCCGGTGCCCCGGTCGCGGCCGAGTGCGCCGGGCTGCTCTATCTGTGCCGGGAGCTGGACGGGAAGCCGATGTGCGGGGTGCTGGAGGCGTCCGCGCGGATGAGCGGACGGCTGACGCTGGGCTACCGGGACGCCGTGGCCGTCACCGACAGTGTGCTGGCGGGCGCCGGGGAACGCATGCGGGGGCACGAGTTCCACCGGACGGTCGTGGAACCGGGTGCCGGGACCGCCCCCGCCTGGGGGCTGCGCGGACCCGAACGGCGGCTCGAAGGGTTCGTGCAGGACAACGTGCACGCGAGCTATGTGCACACGCACTGGGCCGCCGCGCCCGGCGCCGCCCGCCGGTTCGTGGAGAGGTGCCGGGCGTCGTGAACGGAAGGCCGGCAGCCGCGTCCGCTCCGGCGCCCGTCCCCGAGGCCGTGTGCGGGTCCGGGTCCGCCGGGTTGGCCGTGGCCGTGTGCGGGCCCGTGTCCGTGGCCGTGGCCGCCCCGGCGTCCGCGTTCGGGGGGCGGGCGGGGGCCGCGGGCGGGGCGCCGCGCTCATCCGGCGGGTGGGGGGCGCGGGCGGGGCGGCGGGCCGGGGGGTCCGCGTGCCGGGCCCGGGGGCGGCTGCGCTCAGGCCGCCAGGCCCACCACCAGCCAGATGAACGCGGCGCCCGCGACCGTGCACAGCACGGTCGAGCGGGCGGGGTGCTCGTGGTGGGCCTCGGGCAGGATCTCGGCGGCGGCGAGGTAGAGCAGGACACCGCCGAACAGGCCGAGATAACCACCGAGGAACCATTCGGGGATGCTGATGAACGCGGTCGAGGCGGCGCCCACCACCGGCGCCAGGGCGTCCGCCACCAGCATCGCTATCGCCCGGCGCCGGGCGTTGCCGTACAGGCTGGTGAGGGTGAAGGTGTTGAAGCCGTCCGCGAAGTCGTGGGCGATGACCGCGAGCGCGACGGCGGCGCCCATGCCGCCGCCGACCTGGAACGCGGCGCCTATCGCCACGCCGTCCATGGCGCTGTGCCCGACCATGGCGGCCGCCGCCGTGAGGCCCACCTCGGGCGCGCGCTGGTGAGCGTGTTCGTCACCGCCGTGCGCGGCCTGCCGGGCGGCCAGCAGGCGCTCCACCAGGTGGGCCAGCAGGAAGCCCGCCACGAACAGCAGCAGAGCCGCCGGTACGCCGAACACCTCGCGGCCCACCGCGTGCAGTGCCTCGGGCAGGAGGTCGAGACCGACCACACCGAGCATCAGGCCGCCGGCCAGTCCGAGGACCAGATGGCGGCGGTCGGTGACCCGCTGTGCCGTCCAGCCGCCGGCCAGCGTCATCAGGAACGCGCCGAGCGCGACGAAGACCGCCATGTGCCCTTGCTATCCGATCAACCCCCGATCGCGCACATCCGGCCACTGTCCGACCCCCACAGACCGTGACATTCCGTACGAGAGGACTCGACCCCATGGCCGATGCCCCCACCGCTGAGGTGACCTTCGTCGGTGCCGGTCCAGGCGCCGCCGGCCCCCTGGCGCGCGTCGCGTGCGCCGCGCACGGCGCGCACACGGCGCACGACGGGTATATGGCACAGGGCGCGCACGGCGCGTGCGACAGGCACGGCGCGCACGTCAGCGCCCGCCCGCACCCCGCGCGCCACCCCGCCCCCCGTCCCGCGTGCCCCCACGGCTGCCCCGAGGCAGGCCGAGGAGCCCGCAGGACCGTCCCCGCGGGCCGCCCCGGGGTCCGTCTCGAGGCCCCCGGGGCTTCCGGGGCTTGCGGCGCTCCCCAGGACCCGTACGGACAGGGGGCGAGCGCGTGATCACGGTCGTCGGTACGGGTACGGGGGCGCCGCCGGAGAGCGGGGTGCTCGACGGCGCGGAGCTGGTCGTGGGCGGACGCCGGCACCTGGAGGCCGTCCGGCTGCCGGAAGGTGCCCGGCGGATCGTGCTGGGGCCCCTGCCGCCCGCCCTCGACGAGATCGCGCGGTACGCCGGGCAGGGGCGGCGCGTGGTCGTGCTCGCCTCGGGCGACCCCGGGTTCTTCGGGATCGTGCGGGCACTGGCGGAACGGTTCGGCTCCGCGCGGCTGGACGTGCGGCCGGGCGTCTCCTCCGTCGCCGCCGCCTTCGCGCGTGCCGGGCTGCCCTGGGACGACGCCGTGGTGGTCAGCGCGCACGGGCGGGAGCTGCGGACGGCCGTCAACGTGTGCCGGGCCCGGCCGAAGGTCGCCGTGCTGACCGGTCCCGGCACCGGGCCCGCCGAGCTGGGGGCCGCCCTGGCCCGGACGCCGTCCGGGGACCGGGTGCTGGTCGTCGCCTCGGCGCTGGGCGACCCGGACCACGAGCGCGTCGAACGGGTCACGCCCGCCGAGGCCGCCGCCCGGGACTGGGGCACGGCGGTGAGCGTGGTGCTGTGCCTGGACGAGGCCCGTGCGCTGGGTGCCGTACGGACGCTGGCCGGGCCCGAGGTGCCGGCGGCGGGCTGGGCACTGGCGGACGACGTCTTCGCGCCGCGCGACCCGGCCGGCGCCGGGCCCGAGGTGCGTGCCCTGGCCTTGGCCCGGCTCGGGCCGCGCCTGGGCGACCTGGTGTGGGGCGTCGGTGCCGGGTCGGGGCAGGTTGCCGTGGAGTGCGCCCGGCTCGGCGCGGCGGCCGTCGCGGTCGAGCGGACGGCGGACGGTGCCGGACGGGTGCGGGCCGACGCCGCCGCCCAGGGTGTCGACGTCGCGGTCGTGCACGGGGCGGCGCCCGGCGCGCTGTCCAAACTCGCCGAGGATCCGGACGCGGTGTTCGTGGGCGAGGCGGGCGGCGACCTGCCCGCCCTCGTCGGCGCCTGCGCGCGCCGGGCCCGGCGGACCGTCGTCGTCGCCCTCGCCTCCCCCGACCGGGTGCCGGCCGCCCGCGAGGCGCTCACCGCCGCCGGACTGGCCTGCGACGGCGTGCGGCTCCAGACGTCACCGCTCGCCCCGCCGCCGGGGGACGCCACCGCAGCGGCGGCCGCCGGCCCGGTGTTCCTCCTGTGGGGCGTACGGCCCCCGGCGCCCCTGCCCCCGTCTCCGCCCGCAGCCGCGTCCGCCTCCGGGCAAGGGCGTGCCCGGTGACCGGTCTCCTCGGGCCCGGCAGCCTCGGCCTGCCGGCGGAGGGGGACGTGGCCGCCGTGTCGCGGGCGCTGCCGGAGGGTGAGCCGGTCGTCCTGGACGCCGAGATGCCGCGGCCGCTGCCCGGGCAGGCCCCGCCGGCCACGCTCGCCGCGCGGCCGGACGTGCCCGGAGGGACGGAGGCGGTCTGCGCCGTCCGGGTGACGGGCCGGGCGGTCGCGCCGGGCGAGCGGGAGGTGGTGCTCCGGCCGCCGTCCCTCGCCGTCGGTGTGGGCGCCTGCGCGGGAGCGGCGGCGGAGGAGGTGCTGGGGGTGGTCGAGGGCGCACTACGGGAGGCGGGACTGTCCGTGCGCAGCGTCGCCCTGCTGGCCACCGTCGACACCAAGGCCGCCGAGCCCGGCGTCGTCGCGGCGGCCGCGCGGCTCGGGGTGCCCCTGGTGACGTACTCCGCCGGGGAACTGGCCGCCGTGACCGTGCCGAACCCGTCGGACGCCTCGCGCGCCGCCGTGGGCACCCCGTCGGTCGCGGAGGCCGCCGCTCTCGTCGGCGGCGGTGAACTCCTCGTGCCCAAGACGAGATCCGCCCCGGCCGGCGGGGGCCCGGCGCGGGCGACGTGCGCGGTCGTACGGCTCCCCGCCCCCCTGCCGTCCTCCCCCCAGCAGGAACTCCCTCCAGGAACTCCCCCAGGGACACCGCCATGAACACCATTCCGGACACCCCCTCCACGACGGGCACACGCATGCGCACGCACACCGAGGACCACGGGGTGCCGTGGCAGGATGGCGGGCACGACCTGCGGCACCACGGGGACGCGGAGGTACGGGACGACGGTTCGGCGCTGGTCGACCTCGCCGTGAACGTCCGCACCGGCACCCCGCCCCCCTGGCTGCGGGAGCGGATCGCCGGCTCGCTCACCTCCCTCGCCGCCTATCCGGACGGCCGGGCCGCACGGGCCGCGGTGGCCGCACGGCACGGACTGCCGGTGGACCGCGTGCTGCTGACGGCGGGTGCGGCGGAGGCGTTCGTGCTGCTGGCACGCGCCCTGGAGGTGCGCCGGCCCGTCGTCGTGCACCCGCAGTTCACGGAGCCGGAGGCCGCGCTGCGCGACGCCGGGCACCGCGTGGACCGGGTGCTGCTGCGCGCGCGGGACGGCTTCCGGCTCGACCCGGCGGACGTCCCCGAGGACGCGGACCTCGTGGTGGTCGGCAACCCGACCAACCCGACGTCGGTGCTGCATCCGGCGGCGGTGCTCACCCAACTCGCCCGGCCGGGCCGGACGCTGGTGGTCGACGAGGCGTTCATGGACGCGGTGCCGGGCGAGCGGGAGGCGCTGGCCGGGCGGACCGACGTGCCCGGCCTGGTGGTCCTGCGCAGCCTGACCAAGACCTGGGGGCTGGCGGGGCTGCGGATCGGGTACGTGCTGGCCTCCCCGGAGACCATCGCCGCGCTGGAGCGCGCCCAGCCGTTGTGGCCGGTGTCCACGCCGGCGCTGACGGCGGCCGCGGCGTGCGTGGAGCCGCGCGCGCTGGCGGAGGCGGCGCACGCGGCCCACCGGATCGCGGCCGACCGGGCCCACCTGGTGGCGGGCCTGGCGGCCTTCGCCGAGCGCGGGGTGCGGGTCGCCGGGCCTGCCGAGGGTCCGTTCGTCCTGGTACGGATGGAAGGAGCGGCGCGGGTACGGCGGCGGCTGCGCGAACGGGGGTACGCGGTGCGGCGCGGCGACACGTTCCCGGGACTCGGGGAGGACTGGGTGCGGGTGGCCGTACGGGGGCGGGATGTGGTGGAGGGGTTCCTGGACGCGCTGGGGGCCGCGCTGGACATGGAGGGCGTGGGGGACGCCGGGGACACGGAGGAGAGGGAGGCCGCGGAGGGGCCGTGAGGCGCCGCCCGAGCCCGGCCGCCTCCTCCTCGGTCCCCCTGCCCCGGCCGCCCCACCGGGTCGGCGCGGCCACCGCCCCCGCCACCCGGTCAGCGCCATCGCCGACCGGCGAGCCCCTCCGCCGCCTGGCCGCCGGCACCGCCGTCCGGTCAGCCCCTCCGCCGCCGGGTCAGTGCCACCGTCGCCCCGCCCGCGGCCAGCAGGACCGCCGAACCCGCCGCGAGATACGGGGTCATGGAGCTGCCTCCGGTCTCCGCGAGGCCGGCGTCCGCGGCCTTCGTGGGCTTCGCGGCCGACGGTGCCGGCTCGGCGGGCTCGGTGGCGGAGGCGCCCTGGGGCTTCGGGTCCGTCGCGGGAGTGGTGGCGGGCTGCGGTGACTTCTCCGGTGCCGCGGGGGTCTCGCAGGTCGCCTTAGCGAGCGTGAGGGTGCCCTCGACCTCGGCCACGTTGAGCTTCAACGGGTTGACGGAGACCCTGAGTTCGAGGGCGGTCGCGGCGGCCGTGCGGGACGTGGTCTCGTGGCGGGACAGGTCGAGGCGGACCTCTCCGACGCCGGGCACCCGGACGTCGGTCGTGCCGCCCGCGGTGAGCGTCACCTTCCTGCCGAGGACGGTCACTCCGCCCAGGACGTTGCTCGTCGCCGCCGGCGCCCTGCCCGTCCGGCAGGTCGCCCTGGCGGTGACCTGGTCCACCTCGATGAGGGAGAGCAGGGGCAGGCCGGGCACGTGGAGGCGGGCGTGGGCGAGGTCGACGCTGCCCTCGGCGCCGCTCGCCGAGACCTTCGCGTCCGCCGTGGCCACGTCCGCGCGCAGCACGCTGAACGGCTTGCCGCCCTCGACGCCGTCGAGGCGGGCGCTGAGCGCGGTCCGCCGGGCGCTCGCCGGCGCCTGGACCTCGTTGAGGGAGAGGGTGAGCGGGAGGTTCACCGTCTTGTCGAGCAGGGACACGTCGAGGCCGGTGCGCAGGACGGAGGCGCCGGCGCGACCGTGGCCGGTGGTCGCGTGGGCGGAGCCCGCTCCGGCCAGTGTCACCGGGCCGGCGGCCAGGGCGGTGGCCGCGGCGGCGGTGACGAGACGGCGTGCGGGCATGCGGAAGGTGTGGCCGTTCACGGTGTGGGACCCCCAGAGAGGAATGCTTGGGACCCGGAAAGAATTACGCACCGAGAGTGAACGGTCAGCGATCCTGGGTGACTTCACTCCTTCGAGGGGTTTCCGTCCTCGTTTTCGATTTGCCCGGTACGGGTGTTCGCTTCCTTCACCCTCGTGTCCCCCTCCTGCCCCGGTGCGGACGCCCCGTTCGACGCACCGGCGCGCGGCAGGAGGAGCACAACGAGCCGGCCGGGGCGTCGGTCACCTCCCGTCAACCCGTCGCCCGTCCGGTCCGCGCCGGTCCACGCCGGTCCGGTCAGCCGACGATCCGGCCGTTCAGCACCACCCGCCGCGGATCCGCCAGCACCCGTACGTCCGCCCGCGGATCCGCCTCGTACACCACGAGGTCGGCGGGCGCGCCCTCCTCCAGGCCGGGGCGGCCGAGCCAGGACCGGGCGCCCCAGGCCGTCGCCGACAGGGCTTCGAGCGGCGGGATGCCCGCGGTGACCAGTTCCGCGACCTCCGCCGCCACCAGGCCGTGCGGCAGCGCGCCGCCCGCGTCCGTGCCGACGTACACCGGGATCCCGGCGTCGTGGGCGGCGCGGACGGTGTCGTAGCGGCGCTCGTGGAGCCGGCGCATGTGGGCCGCCCAGCGCGGGAACCTGGCCTCGCCGCCGGCCGCGAGGCCGGGGAACGTGGCGATGTTGACCAGGGTGGGCACGATGGCGACGCCACGCTCGGCGAACAGCGGGATCAGGTCCTCGGTGAGGCCGGTGGCGTGCTCGACGCAGTCGATGCCCGCCTCCACCAGGTCGCGCAGGGAGTCCTCGGCGAAGCAGTGCGCGGTCACCCGGGCGCCCAGCCGGTGCGCCTCGGCGATGGCGGCTTCCGCCGCCTCGCGGGGCCAGCAGGCGGAGAGGTCGCCGAGGTCGCGGTCGATCCAGTCGCCGACCAGCTTGACCCAGCCGTCGCCGCGCCGGGCCTCCCCGGCGACGTAGCGGACCAGGTCCCCGGGCTCGATCTCGTGGGCGTAGTTGCGGATGTAGCGGCGGGTGCGGGCGATGTGGCGGCCGGCCCGGATGATCTTCGGCAGGTCCTCGCGTTCGTCCGTCCAGCGGGTGTCGGACGGTGAGCCCGCGTCCCGCAGCAGCAGCGCCCCCGCCTCCCGCTCGGTGAGCGCCTGCTTCTCGGAGACGTCCTCGGGCACCGGGCCGTGCGCGTCGAGACCGACGTGGCAGTGCGCGTCGACCAGGCCGGGCAGGACCCAGCCCTCGACGGTCCGCACGTCCCGCGCGCCGGGCGGGCGCTCGTAGGAGATCCGGCCGCCCACCACCCACAGTTCGTCACGGACCTGGTCGTCGTCGGGGCCGGCGAGGACCCGTCCCTTCACGTGCAGCACCGCGCCATCGCTCATGTACCGCACCCTAGTAGGGCCTGTCGCCGCCCCGGCAGGGCCTCTCGCCCGCCCCCGCCGGGGCAGGGCGGTCACCGGTGGGAGCCGGGCCGGGGCCGCCGGTTACTCTCGACTCCGTCGACTCCACCGACCTCGTGACCGAGAAGAGAGCACTGCCGTGACCCACCCCCTCCTGGACCTCGCCCCGCTGAGCGCCGCCCGCTTCGCCTCGATCGAGGACCGGGTGGCGCGGCTGCTCGGCACCGCGCAGGACGTCGTGATCACCCAGGGCGAGGCGCTGCTGCCGCTGGAGGGCGCGATCCGTGCGACGGCCGGTCCGGGCACGACGGCCCTGAACGTGATCACCGGGCCCTACGGGCAGACCTTCGGCGACTGGCTGCGTGACTGCGGCGCGACGGTGTACGACCTGTCGGTGCCGTTCCACACGGCGGTGACCGCCGAGCAGGTCCGTGCGGCGTTCGCCGAGCACCCGGAGATCGACTTCGTGTCGCTGGTGCACGCGGAGGCCGCGACCGGCAACACCAACCCGGTCGCCGAGATCGGCGAGGCCGTACGGGAGCAGGGTGCCCTCTTCTACCTGGACGCGGTGGCCTCCATCGGTGCGGAGCCGGTGCTGCCGGACGCGTGGGGCGTCGACCTGTGCGTGATCGGGGCGCAGAAGGCGATGGGCGGCCCCGCCGGGGTGTCGGCGGTGTCCGTCAGCGAGCGGGCCTGGGCCCGGATGGCGGCGAACCCGCGGGCGCCGCGCCGCTCCTACCTGTCCCTGCTGGACTGGAAGGAGCGCTGGATCGACGGCGGGCGCACCACGCTGCTGCACGCCCCGGCCCAGCTGGAGATGCTCGCCCTGGAGGCGTGCCTGGAGCGCATCGAGGAGACCGGCCTCGACGCGGTGACGGCGCGTCACCGGGGCGCGGCGGCGGCGACCCGGGCCGGTGTCCAGGCCCTCGGCGGGGGCCTGGAGCCGTACGTGCGCAAGGCGTCCGAGGCGGCGCCGGTGGCGACGACGCTGCGCGCTCCCGCGGGTGTCGCGGCCTCGGACCTGGTGGCCCGTGCCCTGGAGGCGGACCCCGCCCTCCCGCTGGCCGCGGGCGGCGGCGCGCTGGCCAAGGAGATGATCCGCGTCAACCACTACGGGCCGGCCGCGACCCCGGAGACCGTCGAGGCGGCCCTGACGGCCCTGGCCCGCGCCCTGACGGCCGCCTCCGGCGCGGACGTCGACCTCCCGGCCGCCCGTACGGCCGCCGCCCGGGCCTGGCGGTGACCACGGGGGGCGTCCGGGGGCCCCGGCGCCCCCGGGGGCGGGCAGAGCGCGGGCGGGGGCGAGGCGGGGCACGTCCGGCGCGGCGGACGCTCGGGCACCGCGCGCGAACGGAGCGACGGGCTCACCGGAACTCGAATACAAAACAGGTAATTCCTGGAATACACTACGGGTAGTTTCCCGTACTCTTCTGCCCCGTTTTCATATTCCTAAACACAGCGATTCTCCTGGCCTCCAACAGTGTAATTCCGAGGCTGTCGCGAGCGTGTCCGGCGAGTTACTCCATTGTGATGCACTCCACAAAGCTGCCCCTTTTGTACAGGTAATACCAGGACCAAGCAGACAAATCACATCCTCCTCGCGCGGTCGCGCGCCCGCGCGATAACACATATGGCCGTTGCACGTAAGGGCAACGGCCGATGCATTTTTCAATTCAGCTCGGTAAGTTCAATTCGCATGACTGCCGCACAAGCAGACCTGCGAACCGACCGCGTGGAAAGAGCGGACGACGTGTCCATCGAGCCCCCCGCCGTCGCCGACGGCGCCGCGCTGTGGAGGCTCGCCAAGGACTCCGGGACCCTGGACGTGAACTCCTCCTACAGCTATCTGCTGTGGTGCCGCGACTTCGCCACCACGTCCGCCGTGGCGCGCGACGCCGACGGCGAGGCCGTCGGTTTCGTCACCGGCTACGTGCGGCCCGACCGTCCCGGCACGCTCCTCGTGTGGCAGGTCGCGGTCGACGCCCGCCACCGCGGCCGCGGCCTCGCCGGCCGCCTGCTGGACGCGCTCGCCGCCCGCGTCGCCGCCGAGCGCGGACTGACGGCCCTGGAGACCACCATCACCCCGGGCAACACCGCCTCCGAACGGCTCTTCGCCTCCTTCGCCGACCGGCACGGCGCCCGGGTCGAGCGGGAGGTCCTCTTCGGGACGGACCACTTCCCCGACGGGCCGCACGACCCCGAGGTCCTGCACCGCATCGGCCCGCTCGCCCTCTGAGCGCCGCTCGCCCCCGAGCCACCGCTCACCCGACGAGCCCCGGCTCACCCTCCGAGCCCCGCTCGTCCGAGCCCACCCGCTCGTCCGAGCCCATCCGCTCGTCCGGGCCCCCCGTCCGGGCCCCCGCCGGCCCCGGGCCGCCGGGCCCGCGGACCCCCCTCCCGATCCGCCGACCCGACCGATCTCCCACTCCCCCACCCGAGGAGCGATTCGTCGTGACCATCACCCAGCCCGACCTGAGCGTCTTCGAGACCCTGGAGTCCGAGGTGCGCAGCTACTGCCGCGGCTGGCCCACCGTCTTCGACCGGGCGCGCGGCAGCCGCATGTACGACGAGGACGGCCACGAGTACCTCGACTTCTTCGCGGGCGCCGGCTCCCTCAACTACGGGCACAACAACCCGGTGCTGAAACGGGCGTTGATCGACTACCTGGAGCGTGACGGCGTCACGCACGGGCTCGACATGTCCACCACCGCCAAGCGCCGCTTCCTGGAGACCTTCCAGAACCTGGTGCTGCGCCCGCGCGACCTGCCCTACAAGGTGATGTTCCCGGGCCCGACCGGCACCAACGCCGTGGAGTCCGCGCTGAAGCTGGCGCGGAAGGTGAAGGGGCGCGAGGCCATCGTGTCGTTCACCAACGCCTTCCACGGGATGTCGCTGGGCTCGCTGGCGGTGACCGGCAACGCGTTCAAGCGGGCCGGCGCCGGCGTCCCGCTGGTGCACGGCACGCCCATGCCGTTCGACAACTACTTCGACGGCACGGTCCCCGACTTCCTGTGGTTCGAGCGGCTCCTGGAGGACCAGGGCTCCGGCCTGAACAAGCCCGCCGCGGTGATCGTGGAGACCGTGCAGGGCGAGGGCGGCATCAACGTGGCCCGGCCCGAGTGGCTGCGCGCGCTCAAGGAGCTGTGCGAGCGGCAGGACATGCTGCTGATCGTCGACGACATCCAGATGGGCTGCGGGCGCACCGGCGCCTTCTTCTCCTTCGAGGAGTCCGGGATCGTCCCCGACATCGTCACCGTCTCCAAGTCCATCAGCGGCTACGGCCTGCCGATGTCGCTGTGCCTGTTCGGGCCCGAGCTGGACGTGTGGGAGCCGGGCGAGCACAACGGCACCTTCCGCGGCAACAACCCCGCCTTCGTCACCGCCACCGCCGCCCTGGAGGCGTACTGGACGGACGGCGCGGCGATGGAGAAGCAGACCCGCGCCCGCGGCGAACTCGTCGAGCAGTGGCTGGTCTCCCTCGCCGAGGAGAACCCCGCCGACGTCAAGGAGTACCGGGGCCGCGGCCTGGTGTGGGGACTGGAGTTCCACGACAAGGACCGTGCCGGACGGGTCGCCCGGCGCGCCTTCGAGCTCGGCCTGCTCATCGAGACCTCGGGTCCCGAGAGCGAGGTCGTCAAGCTGCTGCCGGCCCTGACCACCACCCCCGAGGAACTGGACGAGGGCATGAGCACCCTCGCCCGGGCGGTCCGCGAGACCGCCTGAACGGCTTCCGGTGCCCCGCCCCACGGTCCCCGGGGCGGGGCACCGGAAGGCCTGACCACCGAGAAACCCCGCAAGGAGGCACGTACCACCGTGATCGTCCGTTCGTTCAAGGAGATCGAAGGCACCGACCGGCACGTGAAGGCGGCGTCCGGCACCTGGGAGAGCAAGCGCATCGTCCTCGCCAAGGAGAAGGTCGGCTTCTCCGTGCACGAGACGATCCTCTACGCCGGCACGGAGACGTCGATGTGGTACGCGAACCACATCGAGGCCGTCGTCTGCACCCGGGGCGACGCCGAGCTGACCGACCGCGAGACCGGGAAGACGTACCACATCACGCCCGGCACCATGTACCTCCTCGACGGCCACGAGCGGCACACGCTCAAGGTCAAGGAGGACTTCCACTGCATCTGTGTCTTCAACCCGCCCGTGACCGGACGGGAGGACCACGACGAGAACGGCGTCTACCCGCTGCTCACCGAGCCCGAGGAGGTGTGAGGACCCCATGACCACCGCCACCGTGAAGGACCTGTACCCGACCCGCGGCGCCACCGAGGTGTCCGTGCCCCGCCAGGACCCGGTCGTCTGGGGCTCCCCGGACACGCCGGGGCCGATCGCGCGAGCCGACCTGGAGTCGTTCGAGCGCGACGGGTTCCTCGCCGTCGAGGAGCTGATCGGCCCGGACGAGGTCGCCGTCTGCCGGCAGGAGCTGGACCGGCTCGTGGCCGACCCGGCGATCCGCGCCGACGAGCGCTCGATCGTCGAGCCCAAGTCCCAGGAGATCCGCTCGGTCTTCGAGGTGCACCGGATCAGCGAGGTGTTCGCGAACCTGGTGCGCGACCCGCGCGTGGTGGGCCGGGCGCGGCAGATCCTCGGCTCGGACGTGTACGTCCACCAGTCCCGGATCAACGTCAAGCCGGGCTTCGGCGCCAGCGGCTTCTACTGGCACTCGGACTTCGAGACCTGGCACGCCGAGGACGGCCTGCCGAACATGCGGACGGTGTCCGTCTCGATCGCGCTGACCGAGAACCTCGACACCAACGGCGGGCTCATGATCATGCCCGGCTCGCACCGGACGTTCCTGGGCTGCGCGGGGGCGACGCCGAAGGACAACTACAAGAAGTCGCTGCAGATGCAGGACGCGGGCACGCCGTCGGACGAGGCGCTGACCGCGCTCGCGAGCGAGCACGGCATCAAGCTGTTCACCGGCAGGGCCGGGTCGGCGACCTGGTTCGACTGCAACTGCATGCACGGGTCGGGCGACAACATCACGCCGTACCCGCGCAGCAACGTCTTCATCGTGTTCAACAGCGTGGAGAACACGGCGGTGGAGCCGTTCGCGGCACCGGTCCGGCGCCCCGACTTCATCGGGGCCCGGGACTTCACTCCGGTGCGCTGACCGCCGGGCGGTGAACCGGCCACGAGCCGGGAAGGGGCCTTCTCGTGTGGGCGGTTTCTAGCGGTCGTTGCAACACGTGGTCGTGTTGATCAGGCTGTGAGCAGTTTATGCAGGCGCTCGGCTGGGGTTTCCCAGTCGAGCGTT
>NZ_JBEYJA010000047.1:0-64359 GCF_040703815.1 Streptomyces sp. NPDC006743
CACACCCAAGCCCTCCTCCGCCTCGCCCGCCACCGCATCAGCGTCCTGTTCGCCATGCTCCGCGACGGCACCTTCTACGAACCCAGAACCCCACGTCTCGCTTGACGAAAGACATAGAGGCACCCCCCGGAGGAGCCCCGTCGCCGGCACGGCGCGGTGGGGCGCGGCGGGCGCACCGCCGTCGGGCCGCCCCGCCGCGGCCGCGGGCCGGGTCAGTCCTCGCCCTCCAGGTTTCCCTCCGTCTCCAGGTACACCTGCCGCAGCTGCTCCAGCACGGCCGGGTCGGGCTTCGCCCACATCCCCCGGGACTCGGCCTCCAGCAGCCGTTCGGCGATGCCGTGCAGCGCCCAGGGGTTGGCCTCGCTCAGGAACTCGCGGTTGACCGGGTCCAGGACGTAGGCCTCGGTGAGCCGGTCGTACATCCAGTCGGCGATCACGCCGGTCGTGGCGTCGTAGCCGAACAGGTAGTCCACCGTGGCGGCGAGTTCGAAGGCGCCCTTGTAGCCGTGGCGGCGCATCGCCTCGATCCACTTGGGGTTGACGACGCGGGCCCGGAAGACGCGGGAGGTCTCCTCGGTCAGGGTGCGGGTGCGGACCGTCTCGGGGCGGGTGGAGTCGCCGATGTACGCCGCGGGGGCGGTGCCGCGCAGGGCGCGGACGGCGGCGACCATGCCGCCGTGGTACTGGAAGTAGTCGTCGGAGTCGGCGATGTCGTGCTCACGGGTGTCGGTGTTCTTCGCCGCCACCGTGATGCGCCGGTAGGCCGTCTCCATCTCCTCGCGGGCCGGACGGCCCTCCAGGCCGCGGCCGTAGGCGTAGCCGCCCCAGACCGTGTAGACCTCGGCCAGGTCGGCGTCCGTGCGCCAGTCGCGCGAGTCGATGAGCTGGAGCAGGCCGGCTCCGTAGGTGCCGGGCCGGGAGCCGAAGATGCGGGTGGTGGCGCGGCGTTCGTCGCCGTGGGCCGCCAGGTCGGCCTGGACGTGCGCCCGGACGTGGTTCGTCCCGTCCGGTTCGTCCAGGCTCGCGGCCAGCCGTACGGCGTCGTCGAGGAGGGCGACGGTGTGCGGGAAGGCGTCGCGGAAGAAGCCCGAGATGCGCAGGGTGACGTCGATGCGGGGACGGCCCAGTTCCTCGGCGGGGACGGGTTCCAGGCCGGTGACGCGGCGGGAGGCGTCGTCCCAGACCGGCCGGACGCCCAGCAGGGCCAGCGCCTCGGCCACGTCGTCGCCCGCGGTGCGCATGGCGCTGGTGCCCCACAGGGACAGGCCGACCGAGGCGGGCCACTCGCCGTTGTCGGTGCGGTAGCGCTCCAGGAGGGAGTCGGCGAGGGCCTGGCCGGTCTCCCAGGCGAGGCGGGAGGGGATGGCCCTCGGGTCGACGGAGTAGAAGTTGCGGCCGGTCGGCAGGACGTTGACCAGGCCGCGCAGCGGGGACCCGGAGGGGCCCGCCGGGACGGAGCCGCCGGCCAGCGCGTGCAGGACGTGGTCGATCTCGGCGGTGGTCCCGGCGAGGCGGGGCACGACCTCGCGGGCGGCGAACTCCAGGACGGCCCTGACCTGTTCGCCGTGGGAGGCGGGGACGGCGGCGGGGTCCCAGCCGGCGTCCTCCATCGCCTGGACCAGGGCGCGGGCCTGTTCCTCCGCCGCGTCCGCGTCCGTGCGGGTGGGGGCGGACTCGTCCAGGCCCAGGGCCTCGCGCAGTCCGGGCAGGCTGGTGGTGCCGCCCCAGATCTGCCGGGCGCGCAGCACGGCGAGGACGAGGTCGACCCGCTGGGCGCCCTGCGGGGCCGCGCCCAGCACGTGCAGGCCGTCGCGGATCTGGGCGTCCTTGACCTCGCAGAGCCAGCCGTCGACGTGCAGCAGGAAGTCGTCGAAACCGTCGTCGTCCGGGCGGTCCTCCAGGCCCAGGTCGTGGTCGAGCCGGGCGGCCTGGATGAGGGTCCAGATCTGGGCGCGGATCGCCGGGAGCTTGGCGGGGTCCATGGCGGCGATCTGGGCGTGTTCGTCGAGGAGTTGTTCCAGGCGGGCGATGTCGCCGTAGGAGTCGGCGCGGGCCATCGGCGGGACCAGGTGGTCGACGAGGGTGGCGTGGGCGCGGCGCTTGGCCTGGGTGCCCTCGCCGGGGTCGTTGACCAGGAAGGGGTAGATGAGCGGCAGGTCGCCGAGGGCCGCGTCGGGTCCGCAGGACGCCGACAGTCCGGCGTTCTTGCCGGGCAGCCACTCCAGGTTGCCGTGCTTGCCGAGGTGGATCATCGCGTCGGCGCCGAAGCCGCCCTCGTGGCGGCCGGCGGCGATCCAGCGGTAGGCGGCGAGGTAGTGGTGGGAGGGCGGCAGGTCCGGGTCGTGGTAGATGGCGACGGGGTTCTCGCCGAAGCCGCGCGGCGGCTGGATGAGGATGAGCACGTTCCCGAAGCGCAGGGCCGCGAGGACGATGTCGCCCTCCGGGTTGCGGCTGCGGTCGACGAACATCTCGCCGGGTGCCGGGCCCCAGTGCTCCTCCACGGCGGTGCGCAGCTCCCCGGGGAGGCCGGCGTACCAGCGTCGGTAGTCGGCGGCCGGGATGCGCACCGGGTTGCGGGCCAGTTGTTCCTCGGTGAGCCAGTCCTGGTCGTGACCGCCGGCCTCGATGAGCGCGCGGATCAGTTCGTCGCCGTCGCCGGAGGCCAGGCCGGGGACGTCGCCGTCCCCGAGGTCGTAGCCGTCCGCGCGCAGGCGGCGCAGGAGGGCCACCGCGCTGGCGGGGGTGTCCAGGCCGACCGCGTTGCCGATGCGGGAGTGCTTGGTGGGGTAGGCGGACAGGACCAGGGCGAGGCGCTTGTCGGCGGGCGGGATGTGACGCAGCCGGGCGTGGCGTACGGCGATCCCTGCGACGCGGGCGGCGCGCTCGGGGTCGGCGACGTAGGAGGGCAGGCCGTCGGCGTCGATCTCCTTGAAGGAGAAGGGGACGGTGATCAGCCGGCCGTCGAACTCGGGGACGGCGATCTGGCCGGCCGCGTCCAGCGGGGAGACGCCCTCGTCGTTCTCCTCCCAGGCGGAACGCGCGCCGGTCAGGCACAGGGCCTGCAGGACCGGTACGTCCAGGGCGGCGAGCGCGCCCGCGTCCCAGGACTCGTCGTCGCCGCCCGCCGACGCGGCGGCGGGCCTGGTGCCGCCGGCGGCCAGCACGGTCGTGACGACGGCGTCGGCGGCGCGCAGTTCCTCGATCAGTTCCGGTTCGGGGGCGCGCAGGGAGGCGACGTACAGGGGCAGGGGCCGCCCGCCCGCCTCTTCGACGGCGTCGCACAGCGCGTGCACGAACGCGGTGTTGCCGCTCATGTGGTGGGCGCGGTAGTAGAGCACGGCGACGGTCGGGCCGTCCGCGGGCGGGGTGCTCTCCCGGGGCAGCGGTCCCCAGCTCGGGGCGGGGGCGGGCGCGTCGAACCCGTGCCCGGTGAGCAGGACCGTGTCGGAGAGGAAGCGGGCCAGGTGCTCCAGGTTGGCGGGGCCGCCGTGGGCGAGGTAGGCGTGAGCCTCCGCGGCGATGCCGACGGGGACGTTGGAGGCCGCCATCAGCTGGGCGTCGGGCGCCTGTTCGCCGGTGAGGACGACGACCGGGCGGCCGTCGGCGAGCAGCAGGTCCAGACCGTCCTGCCAGGCGCGGACGCCGCCGAGCAGGCGTACGACGAAGAGGTCGGCGTCGGCCATGAGGGCGGGCAGGTCGGCCAGCGCCAGGCGGGCGGGGTTCGCGAAGCGGTACGGGACGGGACCGCCCGCGGCCCGCGCGCTGAGCAGGTCGGTGTCGGAGGTCGACAGGAGCAGGATGCGGGGGGACGGCGGCTGTTCTCCGGCTGCGTGCGACATGCGGCGTCCTGCCTTCCTCGGGGTGTCCACGCCCCGGGTGGTGTCGGAATGGGGGTCTCCGCTGCCGGGCGGGCCGGGAGCCGGAGAAAGGGAGTTCCTGACTCACCCGGTTCCTTCGGGAACCGGGCTCACAGTGGCGGGACCGCGCCGGAGTCGCACCGGGCTTCCTCCCCTGTCGCCGTCGTGGCGATGACGGACCGGATGATCCGCCGAGAAGCATAGTAGGGGCCGTCGCAGCAGGGCAGGACATGTGTGCGATGTGATGGTAGGTATGCTCGCCGCCATGTCCTCGGCTGCCCTCCCCCCGCCGTCCCGGCCCGCACCGGCCGGGCGCGACCGTGACGACGCGTGTCCGGGAACGCTGCGGCTGCACGCGGCGGACGACGGCGCGGTGGCCCGTGTGCGGATCCCCGGCGGTGTGCTGAGCGTGCGGCAGGCCGAGGCGCTGGCCGCGGCGGCGGGCCGCCTGGGCGACGGCGACCTCCATCTGACCTCGCGCGGCAACGTGCAACTGCGCGGCCTGCGCGAGGCGGACGGTCCGGCCCTGGCCGAACTGCTGGACGGGGCGGGCCTGCTCCCCTCGCGCGGCCACGAGCGGGTGCGCAACGTCGTCGCCTCCCCGCTGTCCGGTCTGGACACGGACGGCCTGCGGGACGTGCGCCCGTGGCTGTCCGGCCTCGACGCGCTGCTGTGCGCCAGTGAGCCCGCGCGGGCGCTGTCGGGGCGGTTCCTGTTCGCCCTCGACGACGGCCGCGGCGACGTGGCCTCGCTCGGCGCCGACGTGACGGTGCGGGCCCTCCCCGGCGAGGGCGCGCAGCTCACTCTCGCCGGGGCGGGCGAGGCGCTGGGCCTGTCCGCCGGGGACGTGCCCCGGGCGATGGTGGCGGCCGCCGAGACGGTGGTGGCGGCGGCGCGGGAGCAGGGCACGCGGGCCTGGCGGGTGAGCGACGTACCGCTGCCCGCCGGCGAGCTGCTGCGCCTGGTCGCCGGCCGGCTGGCCGCCGAGGGGCTGACCTGTGCGCCGCAGCCGCGCGAGACCACGCGCTGCGCGGGCCCGGCGCCCGGCGCCGTGGGCGGTGCCGGCGGCACCGGCCGGGCGGGCGGCGCCCTGTCGGTGCACGCTCCGCTCGGGCGGCTGACGGCGCTCCAGTGGCGGGAGTTGACGCGGACCGCGGCGCGCACGGGCGGCGAACTGCGTCTGACTCCGTGGCGCGGAGTCGTCGTGCCCGTGGCCGGGGACGCCGCGCCGCAGGCGGCACTAGACGCGCTCGCCGCCACCGGGCTCGTCACCGGCCCCGGTTCGGCCTGGCCGCGGGTGGGCGCCTGCATCGGCCGGCCCGGGTGCGCCAAGTCGCACGCGGACGTGCGGGCCGATGCGACCGCCGCCCTCGGCGAACTGGACCCGCGGGGCCTGCCGCTGTACTGGTCCGGCTGCGCACGCCGCTGCGGACGGCCCGCCGGTGAGCACCTCGACCTGGTCGCGGCCGAGGGCGGCGGCTACCAAGTGACCAAAGTCTCCCCCGTGACCAAGGTCTCCCGGCTGCCGGCCGCGTCACCCTCGCTGTCGCCGTCACCGTCGGCGCACACTCGCAGCGTCCTCCTGGAGGACCCCTCCCGACTCGCCGCCGCCCTGGCGGCGTTCACCTCATGATCCGTACGACCCCCGAGAGCAGCGAGAAGAACACCGTGACGCCCTACGACTACGAGAAGGACGGCGCGGCGATCTACCGCCAGTCCTTCGCCACCATCCGCGCGGAGGCGGACCTCGCGGGTCTGCCCGCCGACGTCAGCCAGGTGACGGTCCGGATGATCCACGCCTGCGGGATGGTCGACCTCGTCCGCGACCTCGTGTACACGCCCGCCGTGGTGGCCCGTGCGCGCGAGGCCCTGCGGGGCGGGGCGCCCATCCTGTGCGACGTGCAGATGGTGGCCAGCGGTGTCACCCGCAAGCGGCTGCCCGCCGGCAACGAGGTGCTGTGCACCCTCTCCGACCCCGCCGTCCCCGGCCTGGCGGCGAAGCTGGGCACCACGCGCAGCGCCGCCGCCATGGAGCTGTGGCGGGACCGGCTGGAGGGTTCCGTGGTCGCCGTCGGCAACGCGCCCACCGCCCTGTTCCGTCTCCTCGAGATGATCGAGGAGGGCGCGGGCCGGCCCGCCGCCGTCATCGGTGTGCCCGTCGGGTTCGTGGGGGCCGCCGAGTCCAAGGACGCGCTGGCCGCTCACCCGTCGGGACTGGAGCACCTGGTGGTGCGCGGACGGCGGGGCGGCAGCGCCCTGGCCGCCGCCGCGCTCAACGCGATCGCGAGTGAGGCGGAATGAGCGGGCGGCTGTACGGGGTGGGGCTCGGCCCCGGTGACCCGTCCCTGATGACCCTCCGGGCGGTGGAGGTCATCGCCGGGGCGGACGTGATCGCGTACCACAGCGCACGCCACGGGCGGTCCATCGCCCGCTCGATCGCGGCCCGGCACATCCGCGCCGACCACGTCGAGGAGGCGCTGGTCTACCCGGTCACCACGGAGACCACCGACCACCCCGGCGGGTACCGGGGTGCTCTGGAGGAGTTCTACGAGCAGGCGTCGGCGCGGCTGGCCGCGCATCTCGACGCCGGCCGCAGCGTCGCGGTCCTCGCCGAGGGCGACCCGCTCTTCTACGGCTCCTACATGCACCTGCACAAGCGGCTCGCCGACCGCTACGAGACGGAGGTGATCCCCGGGGTCACGTCCGTGTCGGCCGCCGCGGCCCGCCTGGGCGCCCCGCTCGTCGAGGGCGAGGAGGTGCTGACCGTCCTTCCCGGCACGCTGCCCGAGGAGGAGCTGACGGCGCGGCTGGCGGCGACGGACTCCGCGGTCGTCATGAAGCTGGGCCGTACGTTCCCCAAGGTGCGCGACGCCCTGGAGGCCTCGGGCCGGCTGGCGGAGGCCCGGTACGTCGAGCGGGCCACGATGCCCGGGGAGCGGGTCGGCGCGCTGGCGGACGTGGACGCCGGGTCGGTGCCGTACTTCTCGGTGGCCGTGCTGCCCAGCCGCGTCGGCGCTGAACGCCCGGCGCGGGAGCGGGGCGAGGTCGTCGTGGTCGGCACGGGTCCGGCCGGTCCGCAGTGGCTGACCCCCGAGACGCGGGGCGCGCTGGCCGCGGCCGACGACCTGGTCGGCTACACCACCTACCTGGACCGGGTGCCCGTGCGCCCCGGTCAGCTCCGGCACGGTTCGGACAACCGGGTGGAGGCCGAGCGCGCGGAGTTCGCCCTGCAACTGGCCCGGCGCGGACGCCGGGTGGCCGTCGTGTCCGGCGGCGACCCCGGCGTCTTCGCGATGGCCACGGCCGTCCTGGAGGCCGCTTCGCAGCCCGCGTACGCCGATGTGGCGGTGCGGGTGCTGCCGGGCGTGACCGCCGCCAACGCCGCCGCCGCCCGGGCCGGCGCCCCCCTCGGCCACGACTATGCCACGCTCTCCCTCTCCGACCGGCTCAAGCCCTGGGAGGTCATCGCCGCCCGGCTGCGCGCGGCGGCCTCGGCGGATCTGGTGCTGGCCCTGTACAACCCGGGCTCGCGCAGCCGCACCTGGCAGGTGGCCAAGGCCCGGGACGTGCTGCTGGAGCACCGGGCCCCGGACACGCCCGTGGTGGTGGCACGGGACGTCGGCGGTCCCGGCGAGCGGGTACGGATCGTGCGGCTCGCCGCCCTGGACCCGGCCGAGGTCGACATGCGCACGATCCTGCTGGTCGGCTCGTCCCAGACCCAGGTGGTCCGGCGCGGCGACGGCCAGGAGATCGTCTGGACACCGCGCCGGTACCCGGAGGCGTGAACGGGGCGCGGGGCCGGGCGGCGCACGCCGTGGGCGGGACGGGATCCCGGCCACGGCCCCGCGCCCCGCGTCCGTGGCGGAGGGGGCGGGTTCAGGCGGTGGACCCGGGCCCGGGCCGGCCGGGGAGCCGCCCGGCGAGCCAGTGGGCCGCCTCCTGCGGGGTGGCCACGGCCGGGACGCCCTCGGGGACGGGCGGACGCCGGACCATGACCACCGGCAGTCCGGCCTCCCGGGCCGCCGTCAGCTTGGGCGCGGTGGCCGCTCCCCCGCTGTCCTTGGTGACGACGACGTCGATCCGGTGGCGGCGCAGCAGTTCGCGTTCCCCGTCCAGGCCGAAGGGGCCCCGGTCGAGCAGCACCTCCATGGCCGCCGGGTGCGGCGGCTCGGGCGCGTCGACGGACCGTACGAGGAACCACAGGCCGTCCAGTCCGGCGAAGGCGGCCAGGCCGGTCCGGCCGGTGGTGAGGAACACCCGCCGCCCGAGCCCCGGCAGCAGCCGGGCCGCCTCCTCCAGCGAGGCCGCCTCGTGCCACCGGTCGCCGGGGACGGGGACCCAGCCGGGGCGGCGCAGGGCGAGCAGGGGAACATGGGCGGTGGCCGCGGCCCGGGCCGCGTGGAAACTGATCGTCCCGGCGAAGGGGTGGGTGGCGTCGATGAGCGCGCCGACCGCGTGCTCGCGCAGCCACGCCGTCAGTCCCTCCGTCCCGCCGAAGCCGCCCACGCGGACCTCCCCCGGCGGCAGCCGGGGTCCGGCGACCCGCCCGGCGAGGGAGCTGGTCGCTCTCACTTCGGGCGTGCCGTGGAGCAGTTCCGCGAGCCGGCGGGCCTCCGTGGTGCCGCCGAGGATCAGGACGTGCATGGGATCCGGTCCGTTCATGAGTAGCAGTGAGCAGTGAGGAGGACGACGTGGGCAGGGCGAGCGGCGGGAGCACCGCGGGCACGGACGGCCTGGACGTGCCGCCGGCGAAGGGCGGCGCACCGGCGGCGGCCGTCAAGGGCGGGCGGCGCGGGCAGCTGGAGCACAGCGGGCTGCGGCCCGGCTGGACCACGGGTGCCTGTGCGACGGCGGCCACGACCGCCGCGTACACCGCGCTGCTGACCGGCGAGTTCCCCGACCCGGTGACCGTCACCCTGCCCAAGGGGCAGACGCCGTCGTTCGCGCTGGCGGTGGAGGAGCTGACCGGCGCCTACGCCATGGCGGGGGTGGTCAAGGACGCGGGGGACGATCCGGACGTCACGCACGGGGCGCTGGTGCGCGCCACGGTCCGGGCGCTGCCCGCCGGTTCGGGGGTGGTGTTCAGGGCCGGCCCCGGGGTCGGCACCGTCACCCGGGCCGGCCTGCCGCTGCCGGTGGGTGAGCCCGCCGTCAATCCCGTCCCGCGCCGGATGATGCGTGATCATGTCGCCGAGGTCGCCGCCCGGTACGGGGGCGGCGGGGACGTCGAGATCACCGTGTCGGTGGACGACGGCGAGGAGATCGCCCGCTCCACGTGGAACCCGCGGCTCGGCATCATCGGCGGTCTGTCCGTCCTCGGCACGACGGGCATCGTCGTGCCGTACTCGTGCTCGGCCTGGATCGACTCCATCCGCCGGGGTGTGGACGTGGCGCGGGCGGCGGGGCGCGAGCACGTCGCCGGGTGCACCGGGTCGACCTCGGAGAAGACGGTCGTCGCAGAGTACCGCCTGCCCGAGGACGCGCTGCTCGACATGGGCGACTTCGCGGGCGCGGTGCTCAAGTACGTGCGCCGTCACCCGGTCCGCCGGCTCACCGTATGCGGCGGCTTCGCCAAACTGTCCAAACTGGCGGCCGGCCATCTCGACCTGCACTCCGCGCGGTCCCAGGTGGACAAGGGGTTTCTGGCCGCCCTGGCCCGGCGCGGCGGCGCGGACGAGGCACTGGCGGCGGAGGTGGCGGAGGCCAACACCGGTCTGGCCGCGCTCCAGTCGTGCCTGGCGCGCGGGGTGCCGCTCGGTGACCTCGTCGCCGCGGCGGCCCGCGACGAGGCGCTGGCCGTGCTGCGCGGCGCGCCGGTCGCGGTCGACGTCATCTGCATCGACCGGGCGGGCGCGATCGTGGGCCGCAGCGCGGTCGGCGGCCCCGGCGGCGCCTCCCGGTGAACCGGTGGCACGGTCCTCCGGACCCGCCCCGGCGTCCGACGGCCCTGGGGCGCCCCACGGTGATCCCGCCCCGGCGTCCGGCGGTCCTTCGGCGCCCTGCGGTGGCCCCGCCCCGCCGTCCGGTGGTCCGGCGGCGGCGCGCCGTGGCCGCGCCGCCTCACCGCTTCCCCGCCACCGTCCGCAGGTAGGCACCGAGGCGGGCGATCGCCGCCGGGTTGCGCGGGCTCTCCACCAGGTCGGCGTAGTCGAGGACGAAGATCCTGCGGTGCCTGACGGCGGAGACGTCACGCAGCGGGGCGTAGGAGAGCAGGAACCGCTTCTTCTGCTCGGCGCCGACGTCGCCGTAGTCGCAGACGACGATGACGTCGGGGTCGCGTGCGACGACGCTCTCCCAGCCGACCGTGGTCCAGGAGTCCGCGGCGTCCTCCATCACGTTGACGCCGCCCGCCTCGGTGATGATCTGCTGCGGCGCGGCGTAGCGGCCGGAGGTGAAGGGCTGGTCCCGGCCGCTGTCGTAGAGGAACACCTTCGGGCGGCCGGCGCCCTGGGGGGCTCGTGCCCGGACGCCGGCGACCTGCTCGCGAAAGCCCGCGATCAGCTTCGCCGCGCGCTCCTCGACGCCGAAGAGGCGGCCGAGGTTGGTGAGGTCGGCGTACAGGGCGTCGAGCGGCGGCATGATGCCGCGGGAGGTCGTGGTGCGGCCGTTGCGGCAGGACTCGGTCAGGACGTACGAGGGGATCCCCAGCTTCTCGAGCGCGTCGGGGGTGAGGCCGCCGTCCTCGCGGAAGCCGTAGCCCCAGCCGGCGAGGACGAGGTCGGCGCGGACGTCGAGGACGTTCTCCTGGGTGAGCTGGTCCTTGGAGAGCCACCTCACCTCGCGGTAGGCGTCCTTCCACGGCACGCCGGTCAGGTCGCCCTTGTCGTCGGGCATGGCGTAGCCCGCCATGCGGTCCTCCAGGCCGAGGGCGAACATCAGCTCGGTGATGCCGACGTCGTTGGTGACGACGCGCTCGGGGACCTTGTCGTAGGTGACCTTCCGGCCGCAGTTGGTGAGGGTGACCGCGGTGGCGGAGGCGGCGTCGCCGGCCGGCTCGACGCGGGCTCCGCAACCGGTCAGGGCGGCGGCCAGGCAGAGGGCGGCGGCGGGCACGAGGCGCATGGGGGCGTGTCCTTACGTGGTGGGCGGGAGCAGGTCGAACAGCAGCCGGAGCGCGCCGGTCTCCGGGTGCCGCACGCGGTGGGCGCGCACCCCGAACACCTCGGCGAGCAGCTGCGGGCGCAGGACGTCGTGCGGTGGCCCGCAGGCGACGATGCGGCCCTCGCAGACGACGTACAGCAGGTCGCAGTGGGCGGCGGCGAGGTTGAGGTCGTGCAGCGCGGCCAGCACGGTCAGACCGCTGTCGCGGACCAGGGAGAGCACGTCCAACTGGTGGGCGATGTCGAGGTGGTTGGTGGGTTCGTCCAGGACCAGCACCCGGGGCTGCTGGGCGAGGGCGCGGGCCATGAGGACGCGTTGCTTCTCGCCGCCGGACAGGGCGAGGAAGCCGCGGTCGGCGAGGTGGGCGACGCCGGTGCGCGCCATGGCCCGCTCGCGGATCTCCCGGTCCGCGGCGGCCGTCCGGTCGCGGTGCGGTGTGCGGCCCATGGCGACGACCTCGGCCACCGTGTAGTCGAACTCGGCCGACGACTCCTGCGGCAGCGCGGCCAGCAGGCGTGCGGCGGCCCGCGCGTCCATCGCGTGCAGGTCGTCGCCGTCGAGGCGGACCATGCCCGCGGCCGGGCGCAGCGCCCGGTACACGCAGCGCAGCAGGGTCGACTTGCCGCTGCCGTTGGGGCCGACGAGTCCGACGAACGCCCCCGGCTCCACGGTGAGCCGGACGTCCTCGACCAGTCGGCGGCCGGCCGCCTCGACCGTCACGTCCTCGATCCCTACGCGCATCTCAGCGGCCTCCGAAGGCGTAGCCGCCGCGCCGCATCAGCAGCAGGAACACGGGCACGCCGACCACCGCCGTGACGACGCCGACGGGCAGTTCGGCGGGGGCGAGCAGCAGCCGGGACACCACGTCGGCCCAGACCAGCAGGACGGCCCCGGCGAGCGGTGCCACGGCCAGCACCCTGCGGTGGTCGGCGCCGACCATCATGCGGACGACGTGCGGCACCATCAGGCCGACGAAGCCGATGGCGCCGCTGACGGCGACCACGGTCCCGGTGACGGCGGCGGTGACGACGAAGACCTCCCGGCGCAGCCGGGCGGGCGGCACGCCGAGCGCCGCGGCGGTCTCGTCGCCCATGGCCAGCGCGTTGAGCGCCTCGGCGCGCCGGCGCAGCCACACCCAGCCGGCCGCCACGGTGCCCGCGGCGAGCGGCACCTGGGTCCAGGTCGCGCCGCCCAGGCTGCCCAGCAGCCACATCATCGCCGACCGGGCCGCCTCGCCGCGGGCCGCGCCGAACACCATGACGGTGGTGAGCGCCTCGAAGCCGTACGCCAGGGCGGTTCCGGTCAGGACGAGCCGCAGCGGGGACAGTCCGCGCGGCGAGCGGGCGACGGCGTAGACGAGGACCATGGCCGCCAGGCCCGAGGTGAACGCGGACACCGACAGCGCCCACACGCCGAGACCGGCGAACGCCCCCATCAGGATGACGGCGTTGGCGCCGACCGCCGCGCCCGAGGAGATGCCCAGCACGAACGGGTCGGCCAGCGCGTTGCGCACCATGGCCTGGACGGCGACGCCGACCGTCGCGAGCCCGGCTCCGACGACGGCGCCGAGCACGACCCGCGGCAGGCGGATCTCCCAGACGATGGTGTACGCGGCGGCGTCGCGGGCGGACACGGTGCCGCCGGTGAGCCCTGCCCACAGGTGGCGGAAGACGTCCGGCCAGGCCACCGTGGCGGCCCCGAGGCCGACTCCGCACACGAGCGAGACCAGGAGCAGCAGTCCGAGGCCGGCGGCGAGCGGCGGCACCGGTGTCCGGCTGGGGGTCGTCCTTCGGCGCACGAGGGGCCGTCCTTCGGCTGGGCCGCCTGCCGGACGGGAAGCAGGAGATCAGCCCGTACGGCCCGCCGGGCCGTGCGGTCCCCTCTCGCAGTCCGCGGCGAGCAGTCAACGGGTCGCACCACCCACGGGCGATCGGGCTCGCGCGAGGAGCCGTCAGGCCCTCGCGCACACCGTTGCGGGTCAGCGCCGGACTCTCACCGGACTTCCCCCGCGGGAGGCAAGGGGAGCCTAACAAACGGGGCGTGGGGTCCGCCGCGGGACCCGGTCAGCACACGTGCCGCTCCCGCTCGGGCGAGTACAGGTGGCTGTCGCCGAACTGTTCCGCGCCCAGGGTGCGGCCCACGACGATCACGGCGGTGCGCAGCACCCCGGCGGCCTTCACCTGCTGGGCGATGTCGTCGAGGGTGCCCCGCAGGACCAGTTCGTCGGGGCGGGAGGCGTAGGCGACGACGGCGGCGGGGCAGTCGGCGCCGTAGTGCGGGAGCAGTTCGCTCACGACACGGTCGACGTACCGGGTGGCCAGGTGCAGCACGATGAGGGCGCCGCTGCGGCCCAGCGTGGCCAGGTCCTCCCCCGGCGGCATGGGGGTGGCGCGCTGGGCGATCCGGGTCAGGATGACGGTCTGGCCGACGGTCGGCACGGTCAGTTCCCGCTTCAGGGCGGCCGCGGCGGCGGCGAAGGCGGGCACGCCGGGGACGATCTCGTAGGGCACCCCGGCCGCGTCGAGCCGCCGCATCTGCTCGGCGACGGCGCTGAAGACGGACGGGTCGCCGGAGTGCAGCCGGGCCACGTCGTGGCCCTCCTCGTGGGCGCGCACCAGCTCGGCGGTGATCTGGTCCAGGTCGAGCTGCGCGGTGTCGACCAGCCGGGCTCCCGGCGGGCATTCGGCGAGGAGTTCGCGGGGGACGAGGCTGCCCGCGTACAGGCAGACCCGGCAGGCGGCGAGGGTGCGGGCGCCGCGCACGGTGATGAGGTCCGCGGCGCCGGGGCCCGCGCCGATGAAGTACACGGTCATCTGTCTGCTCCTGTGGGTTCTTCGACGGTCTTGCGCACGGCCCACTGGGTCACCGGCATCGCCTGCCGCCACCCGGTGAAGCCGCCCACCGGCACGGCGTGCGCCACCGCGAGGCGCACCAGTTCGCCGCCGTGGCGCCGGCGGGCGTCGGCGAGCAGCGCCTCGGACTCCAGGGTCACCGTGTTGGCGACCAGCCGGCCGCCGGCGGGCAGCGCCGTCCAGCAGGCGTCGAGGAGGCCGGGCGCGGTGAGTCCGCCGCCGACGAACACCGCGTCGGGGCGCGGCAGTCCGGCCAGCGCCCGGGGGGCGGCCCCGGTGACCACGCGCAGGCGAGGCACTCCGAGCCGTTCGGCGTTGCGGGTGATGCGCGCGGCCCGCACCGGGTCCCGTTCCACGGTGACGGCCCGGCAGGCGGGGTGGGCGCGCATCCATTCGACGGCGATGGAGCCCGATCCGCCGCCGACGTCCCACAGCAGTTCGCCGGGGCAGGGGGCGAGCGCGGCGAGGGTGGCCGCCCGGACGTGCCGCTTGGTGAGCTGTCCGTCGTGCTCGTACGCCTCGTCCGGCAGCCCCGGCACGACACCCAGGGGCACGGCGCCCGGGGTGCCTTCGCCGCCGGCGGCGGGGGTCGGTCGTCCTGGTCGGGCGGGCTTCACGTGCTGGTACCTCGGGGTCGGGCGGCGGACGCGGGCACTTCGGCGTGCGGGGGTGCTTCGCCGGGTGGCGCACTCAGGGGGCAGGGGCGCACTCTACTGGGCGGTGCCGGCCCGGGTCACAGGGGGCTCGGCGGCGCGGTACCGGCCACGGCCGGCAGGGGGCCGGCCGCCGCGGGCGTCCTCACCCCGCCGGCCTGCTCTCGGGCCGGGGCAGGGCTTCCGCCCTGGCCCGGATCTGTCCGGCGCGGGCGACGCGCAGGGCACCGAACAGGTCGGCAGAGCGCGTCCAGTTGACCCGGGCCTGATCGGTGTCCCCCTGTTCCAGCTGGGCGGCCGCGAGGTGGTCGAGCACGTCGGCCACGTTGTAGTCGTCCAGGACCTCCTGGTAGAGCCGCAGCGCCGCGCGGTAGTGCTCGATCGCGGTGGTGAGGTCGCCCGCTCGCTGCCAGGCGTAGCCCATGTGCCTGCGGGTCGCCGCCTCGTCGTGGCGGTTCCCGGTCTCGCGCAGCAGGGGGATCACCTCCTCGCAGGTGGCGACGGCTTCCTTCGGGTCACCGTGGACGGAGAGGAAGTAGGCGACGATGGCGAGGGCCCGCGCGATCTCGTACGGCTCGGCGAGGGTCCGGGCGAGCGCCAGGCTGTTGCGCGCGTGCCGCAGCCCCTCCGCGTGGCGTTGCTGGTAGTGCCGGATCCGGCTGGCGTTCCGCTCCGCCTGGAGCTGCTCCTGCGGGGGCAGCCGGTGCATCTGGCGCATGATCAGGCCGAGCAGGTCGTCGGCCTCGTCGGTGCGCCCGGTCTCGACGAGCGCCCGCGACAGGTGGGCGGCGGTCCTCGCGACGGCCACCGGGTCGTCGAGGGCGAGGGCCGCGTCGAGCCCGATGCGCGAGGCGGAGATCTCCTCGGCCCAGCGCCCCGTGACCGAGTTGTAGGCCACCCATTCCAGCGTGAGGTCGATGCGGTGGCGCAGCAGCCGCGCGTCGTGCAGGGTGCGCAGCGCGGCGGCGGCGGTGGTCTCCTCCTGGCGGTACCACTCCAGTGCTTCCTCGCGGTCGTCGATCGTCACGCGTGCCACGCCGGGCACCGGGTCGCCGGCCGGGACGGCCGGGAAGCGCCAGACGAACCGGTTGGCGGCGCGGGCGTTGTGGCGCAGGTAGTCCAGCAGGCGCGTCTCGGCTCCGAGGCGGTCCTCGTTTTCCTGTTCGAGGAGTTCGGCGCCGTAGGCCCGTACCAGGTCGTGCAGGACGTAGCGGCCCTCCGTGTCCCGGGTGAGGAGGCTGGCCGCGGTCAGTTCGCGCAGATGACGGCGGGCCTGGACGGTCTCGACACCACCGAGCGAGGCGGCGGCCTCGGCGGACACCGCCGGGCCGGGGTGGACGGCGAGGTACCGGAAGAACCGTGCCGTCGCGGGGGTGAGCGCCCGGTAGGACCACGAGAAGACGGCGCGTACGCCGACCCGCCCGTCGGCGGCCGACAGCGCGTCCAGCCGCGAACGCGCCTGCCCCAGCTCCCGCACACCTGTCCGCAGCGGCATCCCGGGTGCCGCGTTCAGCTGCGCCCCGACGACGGCGACCGCCAGCGGCAGGCAGCCGCACAGCGCGACCAGTTCGGCGGCGGCCGCCGGCTCCGCCGCGCACCGCTCCTGTCCGATCCGGGCGGCGAGCGCGGCGAGGGCCTCCTCGCGACTCCACACGTCCAGGCTGACCAGCGAGGCCCCCTCCGTCGCGGCGAGGCCGGAGAGCCGGTTGCGGGAGGTGATGATCGTGAGGCAGCCCGGGGCGGCCGGCAGCAGCGGCCTGATCTGGTCGGCGTCCCGCGCGTTGTCCAGGACGACGATCAGCCGCCGCGACGCGCTCCGTTGCCGGAACAGGGCGCTGCGCTCCTGCACGCCCGCCGGGATGTCACCGCTGGGCACCTCCAGCGCCCGCAGGAACCCGCCGAGCGCCTCCCCGGGGTCCAGGGGGCGGGTCTCGGCCTCGAAACCCCGCAGGTTCACGTACAGCTGGCCGTCGGGGAAACGGTCCGCCACCTGGTGCGCCCAGTGCACCGCCAGCGCCGTCTTGCCGACTCCGGCCATGCCGCCGATCGCGGAGATGACGACGTGGCCGCCCTGTCCGGCCACCCGCGCGGTCAGCCCGTGGACGGCCGCCAGCGCCTCCGTGCGCCCGCGGAAGGCCGTGAGGTCCGGCGGCAGCTGCCGGGGGATCCGCCGGGTGCGCCGGTCGCAGGCGCGCACCAGACGGCGCCGCTCGTCCTCCTCCAGCTCCAGGGCGTCCAGCAGCTCGCCCAGAGTGGCCTGGCGCGGCAGGCTCCGTCCGCGCTCCATGTCACTGATCGCGCGGACGCTGACTCCGGAGGCCTCGGCGAGGCTCTCCAGGGTGAGCAGGGACCGCTGCCGTGCCTCGCGCAGCAGCCCGCCGAACGTGCCCTTGTCCATCCCCACCTCCGGCGACCCGCCCGGCGCGCCTGTCATGGCCGGATGTCACCGCTTCGGAAACGGCACGAACCTAGCAGTTGTGGATCGGGCACCACAGTTGCCGTCTCACCTGGTGGGCCCGGGGCGGGTGCCGGGCGGCGGGGCGGACGCCCGCCACTGGCTGGGCGAGCAGCCGTGGACGGACTTGAAGGCACGGCTGAAGTGCGCCGCGTTGCGGAATCCCCAGCCGCGGGCCACGGCGGAGATGGTGCGGCCCTGGTGTCCGGGGCGCAGCAGTTCGCGGGCGCACTCCTCGATCCGCCGCCGCTGGATGAGCCGGTGCACGGTGGTGTCCTCGCTCTCGAACAGCACGTGCAGGTGGCGCAGCGAGATGCCGTGGGCCCTGGCGACGAGCGCCGGGGAGAGCTTCGGATCGCGCAGCTGGGCGTCGATGTGGGCGCGGATGTCGTCGACGGTCCGCGCGCGGGGGGTGACCGGCGCCGTCTCGTCCGGCCGGCGGGCCTGCTCGTCGACGAGGGTGGCCAGCAGGTCCGCGAGACTGCCGGCGAGCCGGTCCCTGACGTGGCCCGCGAACGCCGCGGCACCGGAGACCAGGTCCGCGGCGAAGGGCCGCAGCAGCGCCGCCACGCCCTCGGTGGCGGGGATCGCACGGCCCGTGACCTGCCGGGCGCGTGCCGCGGAGGGGCCCAGGGCCTGCTCGGGCAGCCGCAGCGCGTACAGGTGGAAGGGCGTGTGCTGGTCGAGGGAGAAGGGCCGGCGCAGGTCCAGGAGTGCCAGTTGTCCGGCGCCGACGACCGCCTCACGCCCGTCCTGCCGTACGGCGGCGGTGCCCTCCTCCTGGAGGAGCAGGACCAGCCGGTCGTCCCGGGCGGCCGACACCAGCCGGGCGGTACGGCTCAGCCGCAGCGGCGCGGCCCGCATCGACAGCAGCCGCAGCGAGCCCGCGTCGCCGGTGGTGAGCGTGCCGCGGAAGTCCGCGGGCCCCGGTCGTGGCGTGACGTCGACGGGGGCCAGCCGACGGCGGACCGCGCTCTCCCAGTGTCCGGCACGGTCGGCCGGCGGCACGGATGCCGTACTGACCTCGTCGTGCATGGTGTTTCCCCCTCCCGGCCCGGTCCCGGCGGCGGGACGGACACGTGTGCAGGTGCGTCTCTCCAGCCTGAGCGGGGGCGCCGCGAGGGCGGTAGGTCATTTGACCCGCGAGGAGTGGGGGCGGCTCGGCCGGTCAGCGCGCCGGGTGCGCCGCCGGCGGGCCGGGGGTGAGAGCCGGGGGGTGAGGGAGGCGAGGGGAGCGGCGGGGGCCGCCGGGCCCCGGAGCGCGGGCACGACGAAGAACGCCTCGACGGTGCCGTCCCGATACGGGAGAGGGGTGAGACCGTCCGGATCCCGCGGGCCCCCACTCACCGGTGCTCCGTACGGGAGGGATGTGAGGCGCCGCACGCCCGCCACTCCCCGGTGCCCTCCCCGTACGGAAGAGGTACGGGGCCGTCCCCACCCGGCGCATCCACCACGCCCCGGTGCCGTCCCCGTCGGTCAGCGCGGGCCGTACGCACCGCGCGCTTTCACGCGCCCGTCCCCTCCAGGGCCCGGGCGAGCGCGGCACGCGAGGCGATCCCGAGTTTGGGGAAGGTCTTCGCCAGGTGGCCGCCGACGGTCCGCGGGGACAGGCTCAGCCGGGCTCCGATCTCCTTGTTGGTCAGCCCGTCCGCCGCGAGCCGGGCGATCCGCAGCTCCTGCGCGGTGAGCGAGGCCGGGCCCTCGGTCCGGGTGCGGGCGGCCCGCAGTTCCCGTTCGGTCCGCTCGGCCCAGGGCCGGGCGCCCAGCGCGCGGAAGGTCTCCAGCGCCTGTTCCAGCACCTCCCCCGCGCGCGGGCGCCTGCGGTCGCGCAGCCACGCGCCGTGCGCCAGCCGCAGCCTGGCCAGTTCGAACGCCCACTGGCCGGCATCCGGTACGGCGTAGGCGGCCTCGTAGAGCGCGTCGGCGTCCTCGTCGGCGGCGGCGAGGGCGCGGGCGGCGGCCAGCAGGAACGCGTGGTGCGGGGAGATGTCCCCCATCCGTGCCGCGCCGCCCGCCGCCACGTGCGCCCGTGCCTCGGCCGTCCGCCCGGTGCGCAGGGCCGCCTCCACGAAGTCGAAGAACGGCAGGTGGAACCAGGCCAGGGCGGCCGGCAGCACGCCGGGCGGGGTCAGCGCGGCCAGCGCGGAGTACGCCTCCTCGTCCCGGCCGTGCGCGAGGGCGGCCAGGGCGCGCAGGTGCGTGAGGTGGTCCTCCACGAACCTCATGCGCGCCCGGGCGGCCTGCGGCCGGATGACACCCTCCACCGCGAGCAGCCCCTCCTCGTCGCCCCGGCCGGCCAGGAAACGGGCGTAGTGGTTGCGGAAGAGCAGGGCGTTGCAGTGGTACCCGAGGGCGTCGGCCGCCTCCGCCTCGCGCAGGCACACCTCGGCCCGGTCCCACTCGCCCCGCAGGTAGTCCTGGTGGGCGCCGGCCTTGGCGATGCTGCCCTGGGTCGCGTAGGCGTGCTGGCCCAGGAACCGGCGCCACAAGGACGGGTCGGCCATGTCGAGGGCGGTGGCGGTCCACAGCAGCAGCCAGGCGGCTCCGGCCTGCTGCTCCTGGCTCATGGTGCGGGCCGTGGCGCGCAGTTCGGCGCCCGCGCCGTGGGCGGTGCGGGCGGGGTCGGACCAGGCGCGGCGGCACAGGTCGGCCAGCGGCGAGACCTGGTGCCGGTGGGCGCGCAGCACGGCCCAGCCGCGGGCGTCGCCGGTGTAGACGGACGCCAGCAGCAGCTTGAAGTAGACCTGTTCGGCGAGGTCGTCGAAGGGGCCGGCCCCGGCTCCCGTCCGGGCCAGGGCGTCGAGGGCCTGGGGAAGCAGGGTGAACGACGACGCGAAGTCGACGTGGTGGCTCTGGTCGACGTAGACGACGGCGTAGGCGTGCAGCGGCGCGCTGTCGGCGGGCACCGGCGCGCGGCGCAGCTCCTCCACGAGCCTGGCGGCGTACGGGAGCCGCCCGCCGCGGGCCGCCATGGCCGCCGCCCAGGTCAGACGGCGGGCGCGGGCCTGGGCGTCGGTGCTCAGGACGGCCGCGCGGTGCAGCAGCAGCGCGCCTTCGGCGTCGCCGCCGCGCAGCGCGAGGCGGCGGCCGGCCTCCTGGAGCCGTCCGGCCAGCTCCTCGTCGGGCAGCAGGGTGGCGTCGGCCTCGTGCCCCAGGCGGCGGGGGTCGTCGTAGGGCAGCGCGGCGGCGAGCGCGCGGTGCGCGGCCCGCCGTTCGGGGCCCGAGGCGCGGGCGACGACGGCGCCGCGCACCAGCGGGTGCCGGAAGGTGAGCCGGCCGTCCGGCTCCAGGCGCGCCAGGCCGCTCGACTCGATCTCGTCGAGCACCTCGTCGGCCCGGTCCGGGGCGAGCCCGGCCGGCCAGGCCGGTATCGCCCACATCGCCGCCGTGCCGCCGAGAGCGGCGTGCAGCAGCACGCGGGCGGCGTCGCCGGACAGGCGCTCCAGCCGGGGTGCGAACAGCCGCTCCAGCCGCCCGCCGAGCGGGAACCGCCTCGGCAGGGGCATCACGCCGCGTGCCTGGTCGGGATGGAGGTGCACGGGCAGCTCGACCAGGGCCAGCGGGTTGCCCGCGGCTTCCCGCAGGATGCGGTCGGCCGTGGGGAGCGACAGGTGCGGGTGCCGGGACCGCAGCAGCGTGCGGGCGTCCTCGCCGTCCAGCGCGGTCAGGTCGACCACCGTACCGGGCCTGCCCTCGGCCGCCGGCCCCTCGGGGCGGCCCGCGCCGACGAAGGCCAGCGGCACCTCACCGGTCCTGCGCTGCAGGAAGGCGAAGACGGCCGCGCTGGAGGAGTCCACCCACTGCAGGTCGTCCACGAGGACCAGCACGGGGCGCATGCGCGCCTCCCCGGCGAGCAGGGCCAGTACCGCCGCGCCCACGAGGAAGCCGCCGCGCGCCGGTTCCGCGCCCTCGCCGAGGGCGAAGGCCAGCGCCCGGCGCTGCGGTTCCGGCAGCGCCCGCATGCGGTCCGTGAGGGGCCAGAGCAACTGGTGCAGCGCGCCGAACGTCACCCCGGCCTCGGCCTCGGAGCCCACCGCGCGCAGCACGGTGAACCCCAGGGCGCGTGCCTCGGCGTGCGCCCAGTCCAGCAGGGCGGTCTTGCCGATCCCGGCCTCGCCCTGCAGCAGGGTCCCCGTGCCCCCGCTCCCCGACCGTGCCGCGCGCAGCACCCGGCGCAGCAGTTCCTGCTCCGGGCCACGGCCGGCGAGCGCGACGCGGTCCTCCCGGCAACCGGAGCCGCCGGGCGGGCCGGCGGCATCGCGCTCGCCGGGCGCGCCGGGTGCGCCACGCGTGCCCCGCTCGCCCGATGCGCCGGATCCCTGCGCGGGACGCGCGGGACCGCGTCGGGGCGCGGGACCGGCCCCGGCGGGCCCGGGAGGTACGGCGACCGGCCCCGGCGGCACGGCGACGGACTCGGACCCCGCGGTGAGGGGCCGAGGCGGTGCGGTGGGGGAACCGGGCGGCACCGGGACTGGCCCAGGCCTTACGGCGACGGACCGAGACGGCGTGGCGACGGACTCGGGACGGACGGAGACGGACTCAGGACGGACGGTGGCGGCCTCGGACCGTCCGCTACCGGGTCCGGGCCGCACGGTGACGGATTCAGGCCGCACGGGAGGCGCTCCCGCCGTCGCCGCCGTGGGCCGTCCGCCGGGCACGCGGCCCCGCCTCGGCAGGGGACGGTCCGAGCCCGTCACGCGGCCTCACCCCGGCGCGCGACCCCACCCCGGCGTACGGCATCCCCTCGGCGTACGGCACCTCCTCGGCGTACGGCACTTCCTCGGGGTGCGGCGCCCGTCCTGCCGCGGCTTCCCGGGCCCGGTCGCCGTAGCGGCCGTACGGGTCCTGCGGGGGCGTGCCCGTGGACGCGAGCCGGCGCCATTCGCTGGGCGTGTGCCCGTACATCCCGCGGAAGACCCGGCTGAAGTGGGCGGGGTTCACGAAGCCCCAGCGGTGCGCGACCGCGGCGACGGCGGGCGCGGCCCGGCCGCCGCGTGCCAGTTCGCGCGCGCACTCCTGCAGCCGGCGCCGCTGGATGAGCCGGGCCACGGTGACCCTCTCGTCCTCGAACAGCCGGTGCAGGTACCGCACGGAGATGTGATGGGCGGCGGCCACGGTCTCCGGCGCCAGACCGGGATCCTCCAGGTGACGGTCGATGTGGTCGCGGATGCGCAGCACCAGCTCCTCGCGTCCGGTTCCGGCGCCGCCGAAGGGGCTGCGTTCGGCGGCGAGGGTGCCGAAGAGGTCCACGACGGTGGCCGCGAGCCGCGCCCCGACGGCCGGTGCGTAGGAGGGGGCCGAGTCGAGCAGCCGGGTGAGGAAGGGGCTGAGGACGGCACCGATCCCGTCGGCGGGCGCGACGGCCGTCACCGCGAGCCCGCGCAGTTCCCCGTCCGAGACGTCCAGTTCCCGGCGGGGCAGGTGGAGGATGTGGCAGGCGAACCGCGCGGGGAAGTCCAGGGTGTAGGGCCGTGAGGTGTCGTGGACCAGGAGGTCGCCGGGGCCCGCGACGGCGTGCCGGCCGTCCTGGAGCAGGGTCACCGTGCCCGCGGTCAGGACGAGGACCCCCACGGCGGCCTCGTCCGCCGTCCGCCGGTGCGCCGCCGTGCGGCTGATGCGCTGGGCGCCGGACTCCACGGTGCAAAAGCGCAGGCGGCCGAGGCGGCCGCTGGTGATCCGCCCGGTGAGGGGGCCGCTGCCGCGGGGTGTCACGGCCACCGGAAGCAGGGCCGAGCCCAGCGCGGCCCGCCAGCGGTCGAGCCGGTCCCGGCCGGGCACCGCGTCCGTCGACGGGGCAAGCTCCACCTGTTTCTCCTCCTCTTTCTCTCCGACAGGAGAAATCAACCAGCCCGGCACGCCGCTGACCAGGCACTCTCCAGGCAGAAAACGCGGTGCCGGACAGAAGGGCCGCACACCGTCCCGGCGGTGCCGGTGCACGTCCGTGCGCGCAGGGAACAGCACCGTGCGCGCAGGGAAAGGAACGGTCGCCGCCGTTACACGTATCGTCAGGACCGGTTCTCCCCCAGGAGCGGCGACCCGGCCGGCACCGGGCTGTGCGGTCGCCCCGGGGGTGGGCCGGGGTCATCTCGGATGGGGTGCCGGTCGGTCCGGGTCGCGGTCGGCGAGCCGGGAGCGGGCCACGGCGACCCGCTGGGGGTCGGCGCCCGCGCCGAGCGCGACGCACCGCTCGAAGGCCTCGTGCGCCTCGGCGGTCCTGCCTGCCGCGAGGAGGACGTCGCCGAGCGTGATGAGGTAGCGGCTCTCCAGCGCGGTGTTGCCGTCCGCGTGGCACAGTTCGACCGATTTCCGTAGGTTTTCCACCGCCTCGTCCCAGCGCCCGAGACGGCTGTAACTGATGCCCAGCCCGGCCAGCGCGTTGACACGGGCGAAGGCGGCGATGTGAGGTTCGACGCTCTCGCCGGCCGCATCCAGCCGGGCCAGGGCCTGCCGGCTGGCCTCGATCGCCTCCTCGTGGCGCTCGGTCGCCCGCAGGGCCAGCGCGCGGCCGAGCAGGGCCTGCAGCATGCCGTGCAGGTCCCCGGCGGCGTCGAAGAGGGCGACGGCCCGGGCGTTGTGCCCGGCGACCTTGTCGTTCTCGCCCATGAGGCGGTGGGCCCAGCCGGCGTACTGGTGGGCCCACGCCTGCTGGGCGGGGTCGCCGGCCCGCCGGGCCGCGTCCAGCGCGCGGGCGGAGTACCGGAGGCTGTCCGCGGGTCTGCCCTCGCACAGCAGGACGGCCCAGGCGTAGTAGTTGAGCTGGGTCGCCTCGACGAGGGGGTCCCCGAGCGCCTCGGCGGAGCGCGCGGCGGTGCGGTAGACCTCCGGCCAGTGCCCCCAGAAGATCCACTGGTCGGAGAACCAGTGCAGGGACTCGGCCACCTCGACGACGGTGGCGTGGTCGCCGTCCTCCGCCGCCGCGTGCAGGGCCGCCAGCCAGTTGGCCGCCTCGGCCTGGAGCCACTCGCGGGCCTTGTCGGCGCTGGACAGGTCCACCGTGCCCCGCCAGGTGGGAGGCGGGGCGCCGTGGTCGGGTTCGTACCAGCGGCCGGCGACGACGGCCGTCTCCAGCAGCCAGCGGAACATCGCCCGGCGGGCCCGCTCGGCGTCCTCGGGGCTCTCCTCGGCGCTGAGGCGGTCGCGGCCGTACAGGCAGAGCAGGTCGTGGAGCCGGTAGCGGTGCCCGGTGATGCCGAGGAGGCCCGCCTCGACCAGTTCCTCCAGGGTGTCCTCGGTGTCGTAGAGGTCCTGGCCGGTGAGCCGGGCGGCGCAGGCCGCGCCGACGTCCGGGCCGGGGACCAGGGACAGACGCCGGAACAGCCGTGCGGCGGCGGGGGTGAGCTGCCGGTACGACAGATCGAAGGCGCTCGCCACCCGTATGTCCCCCGCGGCCAGCGCGTCCAGCCGCCGCTCCTCGCGCGCCAGCCGGTCCGCGAGCCGGCGCACGCTCCAACCGGTGCGTGTCGCCAGCCAGTTGCCCGCCACCCGCAGGGCCAGCGGCAGGTGTTCGCAGAGCCGGGCGACCTCTTCCAGGGCTTCCGGTTCGGCGCTCGCCCGGCCGGCGCCGACGAGCGCGGCCAGGAAGGCGGCCGACTCGGCGGGCTCGAGCGTCCCGAGCGGCAGCCGGACCACGTCGTCCAGACCGGTGAGCATACGGCGGCTGGTCACCAGGACCAGTGTCCCGCCCGAGCCGGGCAGCAGGGGGCGTACCTGCGCCTCGTCGCGGGCGTTGTCGAGGACGAGCAGGCAGCGGCGGTCGGCGAGGACCTGCCGGTAGACGGCGGGGTGGGCCTGGGGGCCGGCCTTCGCCAGGTCCCGGTCGGGCACCCCGAGCGCCTTGAGCACCTGGACCATCAGCTCGGAGGGGGCGGGCGGAGTGTCGTCGGTCCCGCGCAGGTCCACCATGAGCTGGCCGTCGGGGAACCGGCCGGCCAGCCGGCGGGCGGCGCGCAGGGCGAGGGTCGTCTTGCCCGTGCCGGGCGCTCCGTGGACGGCGACGACGACGGACCGGGTGTGCGCGGCCCCGGCTCCCCCGCCGGCGTCGCGGTCGGCGGCGCCCTGGTCCCCGGACGGTCCGGCGAGTGCCTCCAGGCGTGCCAGTTCGCCGGCGCGGCCGACGAAGTCGTCGATGCCGCGCGGGAAGGAACGGACGCCGACAGGGCTGTACCCGGGAGCACGTCCGGTGCGGGCGGCGGCGAGCAGCCGTTCCCGTTCGATGTCGTCGAGGCCGAGTCCGTCCGCGAGCGCGGCCACCGTCCGCCGCTGCGGCGCGGCCCGCCGTCCGCGTTCCAGGTCCCCGATGCCGCGCACACTGACACCGGACGCCTCCGCCAGCGCTTCGATGGTCAGCGACTTGGTCTGCCGCATCTTTCGCAGCAAGGCCCCGAACGCCGCCTCTCGTGCGGACACGTCCGCCCCTTTCGCCCTGGATATTGAAGATTCTAATAGATCGGAGGAAGTGCTGGTCACAGGGCCGATGAGGGGACGATGTGCGGGCCGGGAACTTCACTTCGCCCGGCTCGTGGCTCCTTCGCACGACCGGTCTGCCGGCTGCGGCCGCACGCGTGGCACAGCACAGGATCCGAGCTCCTGACCGTCCTGCTGGAACCGGCCCCTGAGGGCCCTGTCGGACCCGGCTGCGAAGATCGCCCCATGGATCTCGCTGACGCCCTCGCCGGCCTCGACGCCCATCCCTGGGCCTCCGTCTCGCACGCCTACGGCCCCGCCGAGGACCTTCCCGATCTGCTGCGCGCTCTCGCCGAGGGCGGCGGGGATGCCGAGGAGGCGATCTCCGAGCTGTACTCGTGCATCCTGCACCAGGGCACGGTGTACTCCGCCAGCGTGGACGCCGTCCCCTACCTCGCCCGCATCGCCGCCGCCGCGCACCCCGGGACGGCCGAAGTCCTCGGCCTGCTGGGCGGGTTGGCCGAGAGCGAGGACGAACGGGAGATCGCGCCGGGCGCCGTCCGGGCCGCCGTGGCCGCCCAGATCCCGCTGCTGAGCACCCTGCTGGCACACGAGGACGCGGACGTCCGCCTGCTCACCGCCTGGACGCTCGGCCACACCCGGAACACCGAGGCCGCCCCGGCCGCCCTGCGGAGCCGGTGGACGGCCGAGGCCGATCCCGCCGTACGGGCCGAACTGCTCGTCGCCCTCGGCCGGGTGGACCTCTCCGGCGCCACCGTCGAGGCCCGGGCGCTGCTCGGGGCGGACACGCCCGCGCCGCTGCGGCTGGCCGCGCTCCTCACAGCCCTGGCCGCCGGGGAGCCGTGGACCGGGGCCCACCACGATGCCGCGCTCGGCCTGCTGCCCGCTCGTGGATCCACCCTCGACCGGTACAGCATGGACCACCGCGAGCCGCTGCACGCGTTCGTCGACGGCCTGCTGCGCCGCGGCACCGAGGCGGACCGCGAAGCCGCCCTCGCCCTGCTGGACGCCGCCCTGCGCGACGGCCGCCCCGAGGTGCGCCGCGAGGCGCTCTCCGCGGCCGACCACGCCAGCCACCTCTCCCGCAGCGCCCCCGGCCGACTTCTCCCGGCCGTCGCCCCGCTCGCCGCCGAGCCCGCGGCGTCGGCCCTGCTCGGCAAGCTCGGCCCGGCCGCCGCCGAGGCCGCGCCCGTCCTCGCCGGCCTCGCCGCCCGACCCGACGACGAGGCGGCCGACCGGGCATTGGCCGTGCTCGTCCGGGTCGCGCCCGGGCAGGCCGCCCCGCTGCTGGCCCGGCACCTGGACCGGCGCCCCCGCGCGCTCGCCGCCGCAAGCGACGTCCAGGCCCCCGCCTTCCCCTTCGACCCGGCCCTGCTCGACGCCGTCCGCGCCCGTCTGGCCGTGGCCGGGCTCGGCAACAACGAGACCGCCCACCTGGTCCACCTGCTGCGCCGGTGGGGCCCGCGAGCCGCCGCCGCCCTGCCCGAGCTGTGCTCCGTGCTGCCCCGCTTCCCGTACGCGGCCACCGCCGTCACCGCCGTGGCGGCGGCCTGCCCGCGCGCCGAGCGCGAGCGGGCCGGCGCCGTGCTGCGGGCCGCCGCCGGGTCGCTGATGACGGCGCGGGCGCACCACGACCTCACCGGCGAGACCGACGTCCTGCTCGACGCCGTCGCCGAGGCGCTCGGCGCCGGTCCGCGCGAGGTGGCCGAGGCCGCGCAGGCCGCCGCCGCCCTGGGCAGGGCGGCCGCCGGACTGCTCCCCGCCCTGCGCGCGGCCCTCGGTCAGGACGCCGAGCCGACCACGCCGCACCTCGACGGTGACATCGCGATCGCCACCGCCCTGTGGCGGATCGACGACGCCGCCGAGGAAGCCGTCGCGATCCTGGCCTCCGTCCTCGACCGCACCGCCGACGGCCGGCCCTGGTACCGGTGGACCGTCGTCCACGCCGTCCGCGCCGCCGCCCTCCTCGGCGCGTCCGCCCGGCCCCTGGTCCCCCGCCTGGAGCGACTCCTCGCCGACCCCGAGAAGGCCCCCGCCGCCGTCCTCGCCCTGCTCGCCGTCACCGGCCCCGGCGCCGCCGGCCCCGGCCGGCTCGCCGAGGCCGCCCTCCGGGCCGCCGAGGCCGGCGGGGACGTCGCCGGCGCCTGCGAGGCCCTCCGAGCCCT
Organism: Streptomyces sp. NPDC006743; assembly: GCF_040703815.1. Classification (NCBI taxonomy): domain Bacteria; kingdom Bacillati; phylum Actinomycetota; class Actinomycetes; order Kitasatosporales; family Streptomycetaceae; genus Streptomyces; species Streptomyces sp. NPDC006743. The sequence continues at coordinate 27,508 of NZ_JBEYJA010000047.1, forward strand.
CGGCGCCACCGCTCTGAGCGCCGAGCAGCGGCTGCGCCTCACCAGGCTCGCCGAGGACGACCGGCGCCTCGTCCACTCAGGACTGGCGGACACCATCATCCGCGAGGACGAACGGCTGCGCGCCGCCCTGACCGCCGTCTGATCCCGGGCCCGGTCGGCCGGCGAGCCCCCGGACCCCGTCCCCGGCGACGGTCGCCGCGGTCGGTCGCCGGTCATGCCGCGGGGATGCGGAACTCGAACTCGGGACGGTCCCACGGCACGGCGGGCGGGTCCGCGAGCGCGGTCCCGGTCCGCACGGCACCGACGCGGTGGTAGAAGTCCGCGGCGGGCAGGTGCGACACGACCTTGACCCGGTCGAGCCCGGCGGCACGGGCCTCGCCCCGCATGTGCGCGACGAGCAGTCGCCCGACACCCCGTCCTTGCGCGTCGTCGGCGACGAAGAGCAGATCGAGTTCCGGGGGAGCGAGGACGAGCGAGTAGAACCCGAGGACCCGGCCCGCGGGCTCGCCGGCGCCGACGGCTGCGAAGACCCGGTGGGCCTCGATGTAGTCGGGACCCACCCGGTAGCCCGCGACTGCCGCCGCGTACTCACCCCGGTAGGCACCCGAGCCGCGCACGATGCGCGTGAGCCGTCTGGCGTCCCCCGCGACGGCCCTGCGTATCGTGATCGGCGGGCTGAGCGGGGACGTGCGTGAACTCATCGGGAGAGTAAACCAGACCGGCGCCGGCGTCCGACGCGCCGCCGGGCCGGCCGGGACGCTCCTCGCCGGGCACCGCGCGGACGAAGGCGACCGGGGGCGGCGGGCAGGGGCGGGGGCCGCCGGGCGCGGACGGCCCTGGGGCGGGGCCGGGGCCGACGGACGGCACTCCGCCGTCCGGGAGCGTGGTCCGCGGAGCAGGCGGCACCCCGGAAAAGAGACCGCGGACGACGGATCACACACGCGATGGATCAACCCGCCCCCCTCTGCGGGTACCGTCAGGGTATGAGTCATCCCCACCCCGACCTCAAAGCCGCCCCGCCCCTTCCCGACGGAGGGCTGAGGGTCATCGCCCTGGGCGGCCTCGGTGAGATCGGCCGCAACATGACCGTCTTCGAGTACGCCGGCAAGCTGCTCATCGTGGACTGCGGCGTGCTGTTCCCCGAGGAGACCCAGCCCGGTGTGGACGTCATCCTGCCGGACTTCACCTCCATCCGGGACCGGCTGGACGATGTCGTCGCCGTGGTGCTCACCCACGGTCACGAGGACCACATCGGCGGCGTGCCCTACCTGCTGCGCGAGCGGAGGGACATCCCGGTCGTCGGCTCCAAGCTGACGCTGGCGTTCCTGGAGGCCAAGCTCAAGGAACACGGCATCCGGCCGCGCCCGGTGCGGGTGCGGGAGGGCGACCGGCGCGGCTTCGGGCCCTTCGACTGCGAGTTCGTGGCGGTCAACCACTCCATCCCGGACAGCCTCGCGGTCGCGATCCGTACCGGCGCCGGAACGGTGCTGCACACCGGCGACTTCAAGATGGACCAGTTCCCTCTGGACGACCGCATCACCGACCTGCGCGCCTTCGCCCGCCTCGGCGAGGAGGGCGTGGACCTGTTCCTGACCGACTCCACCAACGCCGAGGTGCCCGGTTTCACCACGTCCGAGCGTGAGCTGAACCCGGCGATCGAGCAGGTGATGCGCACCGCGCCGCGCCGGGTCATCGTGTCCAGCTTCGCCAGTCACGTGCACCGCATCCAGCAGGTCCTGGACGCCGCCCACCAGCACGGCCGCAAGGTCGCCTTCGTCGGCCGGTCGATGGTCCGCAACATGGGCATCGCCCGTGAGCTGGGCTACCTGAAGGTGCCGTCCGGTCTGGTGGTGAGCACCAAGGAGCTGGAGAAGCTTCCGGACCACAAGGTCACCCTGGTGTGCACCGGCTCCCAGGGCGAACCGATGGCCGCGCTGTCCCGGATGGCCAACCGCGACCACATGATCCGCATCGGCAAGGGCGACACCGTCCTGCTCGCCAGCTCTCTCATCCCCGGCAACGAGAACGCCATCTACCGGGTGATCAACGGACTCACCCGGTGGGGCGCCCATGTGGTCCACAAGGGCAACGCCAAGGTGCACGTCTCCGGGCACGCCAGCGCCGGCGAACTCGTCTACTGCTACAACATCGTCAAGCCGCGCAACGTCATGCCGGTGCACGGCGAATGGCGCCACCTGCGGGCCAACGGCGACCTCGCCATCCGTACCGGCGTCGACCCGGACCGGGTCGTCATCGCCGAGGACGGCGTCGTCGTCGACCTCGTCGACGGGCGCGCGTCCATCACCGGCAAGGTCCCGGCCGGCAACGTCTACGTGGACGGCATGGAGGTCGGCGGCGCCACCGAGGCCTCCCTCAAGGACCGCCTCACCCTCGCCGCCGAAGGCGTGGTCACGGTGGTGGCGATCGTCGACGCGGACACCGGTGCCCTCACCGAGGCCCCCGACTTCCTGGCCCGCGGTTTCGTCCACGACGAGGCCACCTTCGAGCCGGTCGTCCCGGTCATCGAGAAGACCCTGGCCACCGCGGCCGAGGAGGGCGTCGGGGACGCGCGCCAGCTCGAACAGCTCATCGCGCGCGCCGTGGCGAACTGGGCGTTCCGCACCTACCGCCGCAAGCCCCTCATCATCCCCGTCATCATCGACGCCTGAGACACGGCCCCGGGAGCGGCCCGGGGCGTGTCGGCCGCCGCCCCTCGCCGTCCCGGGGCCGGCCGGCTTCGAGGACGGCCGGGACGGCGAGGGCCACCAGGGCGACGGCGGCGCCTGGTCTCCGGAACGCCCGGGAACCGGTGCGTTCAGACGGGCCCGGTGCTCGTGCGCGCGGGTGACGGCGTTCCGCGGCTCCCGCCCGGTGCCGGGCCGGCCGGTTCCGGCAGCACGCCGGGGCCGGCTCCCGGGGCCGGGCTTTCGAGGGCCGGCCCGGCACTCTCGCCGAGGAAGCCGCCCGACTGGTGCTGCCACAGCCGGGCGTAGGCCCCGTCCGCCGCGAGCAGTTCCTCGTGGGTGCCCTGCTCGACGACGTCTCCCCGGTCGAGGACGACGAGACGGTCCATGCCGGCGACGGTGCTCAGCCGGTGGGCGACCACGAGGGCCGTACGGCCCTCCATCAGCCGCCACAGGGCGTCCTGGACGAGGAGTTCGCTCTCCGAGTCCAGCGCGCTGGTCGCCTCGTCGAGCAGCAGGACCGGAGCGTCTCGCAGGATGGCGCGGGCGAGGGCGACACGCTGGCGCTGGCCGCCGGAGAGTTTCACTCCCCGCTCCCCCACCAAGGTGGCGAAGCCGTCGGGGAGCTGGCAGGCGAACTCCGTGACGTGCGCGGCCTCGGCCGCCGCGTGGATCTCCTCGTCGGTGGCGCCGGGCCGGGCGAAGGCGATGTTGTCCCGCAGGCTGCGGTGGAACAGGGCGGGTTCCTGCGGGACGTAGGCGATCAGTGAGCGCAGGTCGCTCTGGCGCAGCCGGCTGATGTCCTGACCGCCGATCAGGATGCGTCCGCCGTCGATGTCGGACATCCGCAGCAGGAGCCGGGTGAGCGTGGTCTTGCCGCCGCCGGACCTGCCGACCAGACCGATCCGTGCGCCTGCGGGCACGTCCAGGGTCAGTCCCCGGAAGATCGGCCTGGCACCCGCGTGGGCGAAGGTGACCGCCTCGAAGCGGATGCCGGTGTCCCGCCGTGCGAGCGGTTCGGGTTCCGTCGGGTCGAGCACGGTGGGCGGGTCCAGCAGCAGCTCCGTGAACTGCGCGGCCTCGGTCATCGAGCTTTCCAGGCGCCGGTAGATCTGGTTGAACTCGAACATGATCTGGGTCGCGTTGGAGTAGTAGGTGAACGCGACGACGACCTCCTCCACTCCCTGGCCCGGACCGCCGAAGGCGACCGCGACCAGCAGCCCCAGCACGTTGGTCAGCACGGACATGGGGGCGATCAGCACGTCGACGCGCAGATTGCCGTAGTCCCACGACCTCAGCGTCAGGCGCCGGGACTGCGCGACCCGGGCGCGGTGTTCCGCGGCCTCCCGCCGCTCGGCCGCGAACGCCCGGATGGTCTCCATGTTCGTGAGGCTGTCGGCGACGTGGCCGGAGACCCGGGCGATCGCCGCCTCGCGGTCGTCGACGAGCCGTTGCCGGCGGCGGATCAGGGGTGCCGCGGCCACCACGGTCAGCGCGATCATCACCAGGAGGCCGACGACGAGCATCGGTTCGTAGCCCCACAGCACCACGGCTCCGAACACCAGGGGGACGAGGCTGCCCACGACCCGGTACGTCATCGTGTCGACGAAGTCCTCGAAGCGTCTGCCGAAGCTCAGGACCCGCTTGGTCAGGGAGCCGGCGAAGTTGTCGTGGAAGAACGCCGCGTCCTGGGCGAGGAGTTCGTCCATGCCCCTGACGTACAGGTGTTCCGAGCCGAGGGCGTCCACGCGGTTCAGGCAGTGCTGGCCGACCCGCCACACGGCCTCGGCGAGCAGCAGCGTCCCACCGAAGCCCAGCACGTACGGCAGCGCCGAGGCGAGTGTGAGACCGCTGTGGCCGGCGGCCTGTCCTGCCAGTTTGGCGATCAGCAGGGGGGCGACGTAACGGATGCCGATGTTGCCCGCGGCCGGCAGCAGCATCGCGGGCAGGGCCAGCCGGCGCAGTCGCAGCAGTTCCCGGCCGTAGTACCGCGCCGCCAGCAGGACGGCGCTCCTGCCCGGAGCCGGCCCTCGCTCTTCTGTGTTCCCCATCACACTCCCGGAGGTTCGGAAGTCGGCAGTCTCCCGCCGGGGAAGCCCCTCAGTCCAGGCATTTACCGCGGATGGGTGATAACCGGACACCGGTGGACCGGGGGACGCGGCGCCGTCTCCCGGACCGGGTTCCACGGTGGGCACCTGCCGGGCCGCCGGGGCCGCTGCCGAGGGTGGTGGTCGCCGGTCCCACGCCGCCGAGTACCTCGCCCTCCCCTCGGGCCGGCAGACACCGGCGCGGGCCGGCACCGGTTCCCCCGGCCCCTCTTCGCCTCCAGCCGCCTCAGTCGCACTCCCCGTCCCCGCGGGGCAGTCCCGCCCCGACCCGCGCCGCCGTCTCGCGCAGCCAGCTGTGGGCCGCGTCATGGGTGTGGACCGGGTGCCCCCACAGGGCTTCGCGCAGCGGCACCGCCTCGTAGGGGGGCTCCACCACCCGGACGGCGGCGACGGGTGCCAGCATGCGCGCCAGCCGCGCCTGGATCAGGCCGATGCGCCGGGTGCCGGCGATCATCAGGGGCAGGAGCTGGAAGTTGTCGACGGAGACCTCGACGCGCGGCTCGATGCCGAGCATGCCCAACTGCCGCACGGCGGGGGCGTCGTAGGTGCGCTGGTACGTCACCCACGGCAGCCGGGCCAGGTCACGCCGGGTGAACCGGTCCCCCGCGCCGGGGTGGTCCCGCGACACCAGGAAGACCCAGCGGTCGTCGTAGAGGTCGGTGGCGGGGAAGCCGCTGATCACGCCGTGCGGCATGAGCAGGCCGTCGGTGGCGCTCAGCAGGGTCGCGGTGCCGTCCACGACGGTCGGCGGGGTCTGGGTGAAGCGGAGCCGGATGCCCGGTGCCTCCTCGTGCACCACCCGGGCGAGTTCGGTGCCGAAGACGGCGACGGCGTAGTCGGAGGCCACCAGCCTGAACTCGTGGCTCTCCCGGGCCGGGTCGAAGTCGGCCTGGCTGGAGAAGAGGCGTTCCAGCATGTCGTAGGCGGTGGAGGTGCGGTCCCGGAGGACCTGTCCGAGTGCGGTCAGCTCGTAGTGGCCGCCGACGCGGGCGAGCAGGTCGTCGTCGAAGTGGCGGCGCAGACGGGCCAGGGCCGCGCTCATGGCGGGCTGGCTGAGACCGACGCGCTCCCCGGCCCGGGTGACGTTGCGTTCCTCCAGCAGGGCGCGCAGGGCGACGACGAGGTTGAGATCGAGGCGGGCCAGGTTCACGGATCGGTCCCTTGCGGTGAAGCGGCGAGCGGGGGTGATAAATGCGGTGGATGTCTGTCATCCACAGAATCTATTTCCCTGATCACCGGTGGCGGGTCCAGATTGGTCCCACGCAATCAGGAGGACACGTCCGTGAAACCCGCACCCTCGTCCGCGCTCTTCGCCGGGCCGTTCGCCCTCGCCACCCTCTCGGCCCCGGAGGGGCCGCAGTTCCCCGCCCTCGTCACCCCCGACGGCCAGGCCCTCGATCTGCGGGAGATCTTCGGCGACGAACGGCTGATCGCCCTGGACGTCCTGGACCGCTGGGAGACGGCCCTGCCGCGGCTGCGCGCGCTCGCGGCCGGCACCGGACTCGCTCGCACGCCCGTCGCGGACCTGCGCGTGCACGCGCCGGTGGCCGCACCCCTGCCCGTCACCGGCGCGGTCGGCTCCCCCGTCAACCCGATCGCCGTCAAGTAACGTATGGAGCAAGGGAGTTCTCTCATGAGCAATGCCCGCACGGTCCTGGTGGTCGGTGGCGGTGCCGCAGGCAACGCCGCGACGGTCCTGCTGCGCCGAGCCGGCCTGACGGTGGATCTGATCGAGGCCGAGGACGACTGGAACGCAACCGCCGGCTCCGGCATCACCCTCCAGGGCAACGCCCTGCGTGTCCTGCGCGAACTCGGCGTCTGGGAACAGGTGAAGGCGTCCGGCTTCGGGTTCGACTCCGTCGGCATCACCGCCCCCGACGGCACCGTCCTGCACGTCGCGCGGGACCTGCGCACCGGCGGCGACGACCTGCCCGCCACCGTCGGCATGCGGCGCCCGCGGCTCCAGCAGATCCTGATCGACGCCGTACGGGCCAGTGGCGCCACCGTGCGGCTCGGCACGACCGCCGAGATCCTCGGCCAGGACGCGGACGGGGTCTCGATACAGTTCTCCGACGGCAGCGAGGCCCGTTACGACCTGGTCATCGCCGCCGACGGCCTCGGGTCCCCGACCCGGGCGGCGATCGGCATCGGCGACAAGCCGGAGCCGACCGGCATGGCCATCTGGCGTGTCACCGCCCCGCGTCCGGCCGGCGTGGTCCGCACCGACCTCGCCTACGGCGGCCCGGCCTACATCGCCGGGTACTGCCCCACCGGCGACACCACCCTGTACGCCTACGTCGTCGAGGCCCACCGCGACCGCGCGTCCATCCCGCCGCAGACGTACGCCGAGGAGATGCGTCGCCTCGCCGGCGCCTACGGGGGCCACTGGCCGGAGATCACCGAGCACATCACCGACCCGGCGAAGGACAACTACACCTGGTTCGACCGGCTGCTGGTCGAGGGGTCCTGGCACCGCGGCCGGGTCGTGCTGATCGGCGACGCCGCGCACTGCTGCCCGCCCACGCTGGCCCAGGGCGCGGCCCTGTCCCTGGAGGACGCACTCGTGCTCGCCCGCCTGCTGACCGCCTCGGACACCTGGGACGACGCCCTCTTCCGGGCGTACCACGAGCGGCGCATGGCCCGCGTCCGCCCGGTCGTGGAGGCGTCCGTGCAGATCGGGCAGTGGCAGCTGGACGGCGCCCGGGACGCGGACGTGCCCGGACTGATGGCCCGCACGATGACGATGCTGCGGGAACTGCCGTGAGCACGGCCCCCATCGTGGACGTCCACGCCCATGTGCTGCTGCCCGAGGCGGAGACCCTGGTGTCCGGCATGCCGGGGCTCGCCGAGGGCGAAGGCACTGGACGCCCGGCGCAACGGTCCCGCGGCCCTGGCCGTCAGCGACCGCCAACCCCATGAACGAACTCGTCGCCAAGGAGTCGTTCAACGATCCGGACCGCGGAGTCTTCGTCGCCCCGCCGGTCTGATTCCCCTTCCCTCCCACCCCCCCCCGGGGGCGCGGCCGGACCTGTCACCTGCCCTGACCCGGTCCCGCCACGCCCCCGGGCCTGCCTTTTCGGAGCCGCACCATGCGTTTCGCCGCCTACGAACACCACCACCGCCGTCACGTGGCCGTCGTCGAGGACGACGGCACCCTGCTGCCGCTGCCCGGCGTTGCCTCGCTCACCGACCTGCTGCGGGAGTCCGGCGGACTGCCCGGACTGCTCACCGCGGGTGCCGCCGCACTCGACGCGCCACCCGGCCCGCACGTGTCCCGGGTCCGGCTGCTGCCACCCCTCCAGCCCGCCTCCGTACGGGACTTCGTCACCTTCGAGGAGCACGTCGAGGGCGTACGGCGCTCGGTGAGCGGCGCCGTCGGCGTCCCGGAGCAGTGGTACGCCGCTCCGACGTTCTATTTCACCAACCCGCACGCGATCTACGGCCCGCACGACGACATCCCCGTCCCGCCCGGTTCGAGTGTGCTGGACTTCGAACTCGAGGTCGCCGCCGTCGTCGGCCGTGAGGGCCGCGACCTCACCCCCGAGCGGGCGCGGGACCACATCGTCGGCTACACCGTCTTCAACGACTGGTCGGCCAGGGACCTGCAGTCCGCCGAGATGACCGTCGGACTCGGCCCGTGCAAGGGCAAGGACACGGCCACCACCCTCGGCCCGTACCTGGTCACCGCGGACGAACTGGATCCCTACCGGGACGCCGGCGGGTTCCTGCGCCTGGCGCTCACCGCGGAGGTCAACGGCGAGACCGTCGGCACGGACCTCCTGTCCAACATGAGCTGGACCTTCGAGGAACTGGTCGCCTACGCCTCGCGCGGTACACGGGTGCTGCCCGGCGACGTCCTGGGCTCGGGCACCTGCGGCAACGGCGGCTGCCTCGCCGAACTGTGGGGCCTGCGCGGCGAGCGGACGCCACCGCCGCTGAAGCCCGGTGACACCGTCACCCTCACCGTGGAAGGGATCGGCAGCGTGTCCAACACCGTCGTGCCCGGCGCGGACCCGGTGCCGCTGCCCACCGGCCGGCGCCGGTCCCGTGAGCGGCCGTGACCGACCCGCACCCCCAGAGGCTGCGCGGATCCGTCGTCCGGCCGCGCGGCCTCGTCCCGGGGCCGCGGTCGCGACGCCCGGCGGGCGAGCCGGGCGCCGCGAGCGGGCACATCAGGCCGGCGAGGTGACCGGCCGGCCGAGGTGCCGGGCGAAGAACCGGACCGCGCTGTCGGCCTCGAACCGGGGCAGCTCCTTGTGCCTGCCCGAGTTCACGTGCAACGACTTCTCCTTCGAGGCGAAGGCGTCGAACAGCGCGAGCCCCTCCTCGCGCGAGATGTGCTCGTCGTCCCACTGCAGGTCGAACTCGACCGGGATGCTGATCCGCCTCGCCTGCTCGGCCAGGACGTCGGGCCAGTGCTGGCCGAAGACCGCGGCGGTGATCCTGGGTTCGGCCGCCACGAAGGGTATGCCGATCGCGGTGCCCATGTTGATGCCCCAGAAGCCGACCGGCCCGTCGGTGCCGATCTGCGGGAGTCCCTGCAGGGCGTCCAGGGTCGCCCGGTACTCGGGGACGGCGAGCCGGGCCAGGTGTGCGTTGTAGCGCACGACGACCGGGCCTTCCGGTTCGCCCGCGGCCCGCGCCCGGAACAGTTCGGCGATCTCCGCCTCGTCGTGCGCCGTGCGCGGCCGGTCGCCGTGCCCGGGAGCGTCGATGACGGCGACGTGCACGCCACAGCCGGTCACGAGCAGACGGGCGCGGCCGGACATCGCCGGATGCTTCTTGTGGTTGCCGCCGCCGTGGGCCATCAGGACCAGGGGTGCGCGCTCGGCCGCACCGGAGACCGGCGACCAGAGGACACCGGGGACGCCGCCCACGACGAAGTCGCGTTCGACCATGCCCTTCGACGACGACTCGGCGGTGAACTGCAGAGAGGACATGGTGTTGCCTTTCGGGAGTGCCTTGTGGTCGAGGCGCTCCCGGCGACTCCTACGTCAATCGCCGGCCGTGAGGGAAAGGGGGAGCACCCACGTCGATACAGCGTTCACGGGTCTCACCTCCTCGGGCAGTGTCACGGTCGACTGAAAACTACCAGCCGGTTGATCATCGCTCAACGCCTTTCCCGGCAGGCGCAGGAGCACATCACGGCTGTGTCGGAGAAGTCCGCCTTGCCGCTCCAGCGATCCCTTCCGGCCCCTGGCGGAGCCACGAGGCCGGAAGGGAGCAAGCTATGCGTGGGCGAGGAAGAACTTCTCGTCGCCGCCGCCGTTGGCGTTGTACTGGCAGTTCACCGTCCCGCCCGGGCCGGTGGCGGCGGTGACCCCGCTGCCGGTCACCATGCGCAGGAAGATGTTCGTGAAGGTTGCCGACTCGAAGGAGAACGAACCGTCGGCCTGGGCACGCGCACGGAACTTCTCATAGGGGCCGATGAAGGACTGGCAGTTGACCGTACCCCCGCCGCTCATGTCGGTGGGGACCCCGGTGCCGTCCATGCGCAGGAACACGCTGGGGAAGGCCACCGACTCGAACGCGTACGAGCCGTCGGCCTGCGGCCGGACCTTGAACGTCGTCCACGCGCCGGTGCCGTACTGGCAGTTGACCTTGCCACCGCCCGGATCGCTGGGGGCGGTCACGCCAGTTCCGTCCATACGCAGGTACACGTTCGGGTAGTGCGTGGACTGGATCGTGACCGGAGTGTCCCCGAGCTTCGCGAGATCGGCTTCCGATAAAGCCATGCTGGCCGTTCCTTCCGTCTGGACATGTCGCGGGCGAGTCGGACGAGCGCCGCCGTCTGCACATTTCGCGGCGCAGAGGTGATGCGTGATGGCCAGGCTGCAGCAGGGTTCCCGTTCAGCGAATGCCGCGTCGTGGCGGGGCCCCCTGGACCGAACCGAACGGCCCTACTGGGCCGGTGACCGGCTTTACGTGATCACGAAGGGAGAAGTTCCCCAAAATGCGAGATGGCGTGGAATACCGCAGTAACACACGCTTTCTGCCCTCTTTTCCTGCAGTAGCAGGCCCCGGTACGGACTGTATGGGGGTGGGCACGGTCTGTCTACCCCCGGCATAGGGGGCACGTCCTGTCCGCCCCCGGCGCTTCGGAGGGGTTCCAGGCGGCCCTGCTGCAGATGGGTGACGGACTCCGACAGGGAGTGCGGTATGAGCCGGCTCGAAGGCGTTGTGGATCGTCGCGGTGCGCGCCGAACAGCGCGTCGGCCCGGAATGCCTCGGCCATCTCGGCGTCGGTGACCGGCCTGCCTGTCCAGCCACCGGCAGGAGGGCCGGCGGCCCAGCCCGAGAACCCGGCACGTCACCGCGACCGGCACCCGTACAGGGGCAGTGGCGGCGGCCGACTCGCGGGCTCAACGGCGTCGATGGCCCTTGCGGCTTCCTCCGCCTGCTGCTCTTGGGGGAGCCTGCGGATACGGCGAGCCGGCCCAGCCTTCGACTGACCGGAATCAACCTTCTCCTGGAGGTCAGCAATGAGTTCCAGGTGGGCCGGCCGTTGCGATCCCCAGGCCGTCGTCTTGCCGAGCCTCTTGGCCACCTGCTCCTATGAGCCGTGCGCCTTCACCAGGTCCCGAACGGCCCGAGCGGGTCGGGCCCGGAACCACTGGTATGACGAGGCGTCCGGGGCCGGGATCAGGCCGTTGTGCCGGGCTCACCGGAAGTCGGCTGCGGGAACCAGCGCGGTGACCCAAGCACCGGTGGCCTGACCTGCGGTGCCCTCGTCGTCACCGACCGTCTCCAGACCCGTGCCGGGGACGCGGCGGGAGAACTGCTGGCCTTTCTGCGCGCCGAGAGCGGGAACCCCGCCCTGGACTTCGACAGTGAGGTCGCCGCCTCCGAGACCGCGCACGGCGACCGCAACGCCGCCCTGGCCCACTTCATGGCGTCCTACGGCAACGTCGACAACGAGGTGCCGGTCCTGCTCGACCAGTCGCCTACCGGGTGGGCCTGCCCGGCAAGAGCGGGGTCGGCGGCGGGATCATCGCTGTCGTACCGGGGTGGTGCACGCTGTGCGTGTGGAGCCCGGGCCTGGACGAACGCGGCAACTCGGTGGCCGGCGTGGCCGCCCTCGACCGGTTCACGACGCTGACCGGACTGTCGGTGTTCTGACCGGTACGGGTTCGCCGGGCCGGTGGTCGTGGCGGCTGGATGTGCGGTGACGGGTGGCCTTCAGCGGGCTCCTGGCCTGTTCCTCGTATGCGGGACGGTGGCCGGGATGCCCAGGGCGAGGAGCGCCGTGTCGTCGTCGAGACCGGCAGGGAAGCTGGCCAGCAGGTCGGTCAGGGCCTGGACGAGGGCGAGGGGCGGATCCCCGGCGTGACGTGTGGCGAAGGCGAGCAGGGCGTCGTCGCCGTACAGGCTCGTGCGCTCCTCCCCGGTGCGGGCTTCGGTGAGACCGTCGGTGTAGAGCAGGAGTGTGTCACCCGGGTTCAAGAGGGTGCTGGCAGGGGTGAAGCATGCCGTGGGCAGGACGCCGACGAGGAGGCCTCCGGGGGTGGGCAGGAAGTCCGCGGTGCCGTCGCCGCGCAGGACCAGGGCCGGCGGATGGCCGCCCGATGCGAGACGGACCGCGGCCCGGCCGGTTGCGGCATCGGGTTCGAGCGTGCCGAAGATCGCGGTGCAGTAGCGCGGGTCACCGCTGCCGGCGTACCGCTCGTGGAGCACGGTGTTCAGTGTGGTCAGCGCGGAAACGGGGGTGGCCTGGTGCAGGGCGGCGGCGCGCAGGGTGTAGCGGGTCAGTGAGGTGAGTGCGGCGGCCTGCGGACCTTTGCCGCACACGTCGCCGAGGAAGAAGGCGAAGCGTTCGCCGCCGATGGGGAAGACGTCGTAGAAGTCGCCGCCCAGCCGGTCCGGGGATGCGGTGTGGTAGTAGGCGGCCGTCTCCACTCCAGGCAGGCTCGGAAGGGTGTCGGGCAGCAGCGACCGCTGGAGCACGGCGAGGGCTTCCTGCAGCCGCGCGCGGTCGGCCTCCGCCTGTCTGCGGGCCTCGTCGGCCACCTGCCGGCGGCGCAGGAGTTCCTCCTCGTAGGCCCGGCGGTCCCGAGCGTCGAAAACGGTCGTGCGGATCAGCAGCGGTTCACCCGTGCCGCCCTGCCTGACCACCGAGGAGACCAGGACGGGCATCCGCCCGCCCCCTGCCTGTGTGATCTCCATAGCGATGCCGCTGATCTCCCCCTGCATGCGCAGCAGCGGCGCGAAATGGGTTTCGTGGTACAGCCTGCCGCCCACGGTCAGCAGGTCGGTGAACCGCATCCGGCCCACCACCGCCTCCCGCTCGAGACCGAGCCAGTCCAGCAGCGTGGCGTTGATCTTGGCGATGGTGCCGTCCATCAGCGTGGAGAGATATCCGCACAGCGCGGTCTCGTACAGGTCCTCCGCGCTGTCCTCCGGCAGCGCGGCGAACGCCGCGGTCTCGGGCCCGGCGTCATCGGCGTCCGGCGGGTCGGGTGGCTGGTCGGTGTGGCACATCATCGCAGGGCCGCCAGAAAGGCCGTGATCGCCTCGTTGGTCGCTTCGGGCGCGGACAGGTGCGGGCAGTGCCCGGTGGCCTCCAAGGTGACCAGGGTGGAGTCGGCGATCGCCTGGTGGACGAAAGCGCCGACCTCACGGGGGGCGATGATGTCCTGGGTGCATTCCAGCACCAGCGTCGGCACCCGCACGGTCTTCAGGTCGTCCCGGGAGTCGGAGAGGAACGTGGTGCGGGCGAAGACGCGCGCCATGTCGGGGTCGGTGGCGCAGAAGCTGTTCTTCAGCTCCTCGCCCAGCTCGGGCCGGTCGGCGTTGCCCATGATCACCGGTGCCATCGTCGCCGACCAGCCGAGATAGTTGGATTCCAGCGAGGCGAGCAGTTCGTCGATGTCCTCGGTGCTGAATCCGCCCCGGTAGCCGTCGTCGTCGAGATACCGGGGGGAGGGGGCGACCATCACCAGCGCGCCGATCCGCCCCGGAGCCATGCCGACGGCCAGTGCACCGATCATCGCGCTGACCGAGTGGCCCACGAACACGGCGTCGCGCAGGTCGAGCGCCTCGCAGACCTCGACCGCGTCCCATGCGTATCCCTCCAGGCACGAGTAGCGCTCCTCGGAGAACGCGGACGGCTCGGAGCGGCCAGAGCCGACGTAGTCGAACAGGACCACCCGGTAGTCCTCGGCCAGGGCGGGAACCGTCAGCCGCCACATGTTCTGGTCGCATCCGAAGCCATGCGCCAGCACCACCGCACGCCCCTGCGGGTTGCCGGTGACGGTCACGTTGTTCCTGCGGACGACGTCCATCCCTCCAGTGTCTCAATCAGCCGCCTGAAACCTCGACCCGTCTTGTATCGCCCCATTTCACCCCAGCAACGGTTCGCACAGGCCGCCTCCGACGAGCCGCCTCCACCGCCCTCAAGATCCCTGCGACCACCTGAACAGCACGGGATCGGTTACTGACCGTGACAGGCGATCCTTTCGTACTCACGGGCAGAGCGGGCGGCGCCAGCGATCGGCCCAGGAGCAGCGCCGCAGCACAGTCCGCGTCCTGGAAGGCCGTCCGGCGGTGAAGGCCCCGGCGTCGATCTCGTCGTCCGGGACGCAGGCCCGGACCTGACAGCCGGGCCGCTCGTCGGGCAGGCGGTCCGGGGGGAAGACCCCGATCGAAGTGATCTCGATCGGGGTGGACACGTCGCACGGGATCATCTGGTCCAGCGCGAGAACGGCGACGGTGCGCAAGGCCAGAACCGGCCTCCCTCGCGCTTGCAGCGCGGGTAGCCGACCCGACGGCCGGCGCGCTCGCCGGTGAGGGAGTCGAGCCGCTTCTTCCACCGCCGGTCGGCGTCGCTGAAAACGTGACGACCGACGGGACCCCCCTGTCGACGCTCCGCCGGCCGCGGCGGCGGAGCGTGCTCCAGTCCGGAACGGGGCCCGTGGCGGGCCTCCGGGATCGCCGCTCAGGCCCGCGGTACGGACCGGGGCGGCGATGCTTCAGCTGTTGTGCGTTCTGACGAGCTTCGTGGAGTCGTAGAGCCAGTTGGTACCGGGGGCGGTCCAGCCCGCGAGTCCGCCGTTGAACAGGGCGTCGGCCCGGGCGGTCCAGGTCCAGAACTTGACTCCGCCGTCGGACAGACGGTTCATCGCGACGAGATCGTCGCGTCCGTCACCGTTGTAGTCGCCGACGACGAGTTGCATCTGCGCCACGTTCAGGTTGCCGGCCGGGCTGGCGAGGGTGACCGTAGCGGATCCGAAGCGGTCCGTGCCGTTGACGTTCTCGGACTGTATGGTCGAGGTCTTGTCGCTGCCGTCGGCGTAGTCATACCAGACGAGGGCGTCGTCGCGGCCGTCGCCGTTGAAGTCACCGGCGAGCGGGGTGACGCGGTTCCAGTCGAGCGAGGCGCTCTGCCACCACGTTCCGGGAGTGTTGAAGCCGCCGTTGCCGGCGGCGGTGAAGACGTAGGTCTTCACCGAGTCGTCGCCCTGGCCGTAGAAGACGCTCAGGTCGTCGCGGCCGTCACCGTTGAAATCACCGGTGACGAACTTGGTACGGGTCCGCAGCCAGGTGCCGGACGGTGCGGACCAGGAGCTGGCGGGAGTGTTGAGTGTGCCGTCCGTCTTGGCGGTGAACGTCCACAACTTGGTGGTGCCGTCGGCGTAGGCGTACCAGACGGCGATGTCGTCGCGGCCGTCACCGTTGAAGTCGCCTGCCTGCGGGGTCATGTAGCTGATGTGGAAGGAGCCGGCCGGCGAACTGAAGGCGGTGAAGGGGGTGTCGAAACCGCCGTCGGGTCGCCCGAGCCACATCCAGATCTTCAGGCTGGTGTCGCTGTAGCCGTACAGCGCTGCGATGTCGCCGCGGCCATCGCCGTCGAAGTCGCCGGTGACGCGCTTCATGTACTTGGCGTCCCAAGCACCCGCGGGGGCGTTCCATGACTTCGTCGGGGCGCTGATGGAGCCGTCCTCGTTGCCGAAGAAGGTGTAGATGGCATCACTGCCCGCGGCGAAGTCGTACCAGGCGCCGAGATCGCTGCGTCCGTCGTTGTTGTAGTCATGGCGGATGGCGGTTCCGCTGCTCCACCGCGCTGTGCCGGAAGCGTCGAGGACGACCAGGTTGCCGCGGTCCTGCAGGACGACGCTGCCGCCGACGGCAGCGGTGTGGGCCTGCCAGAGGGTGGCTGTGTCTGCGGCGTTCCGGACGACGAAGTCTCCGTCGGCGTCGAGCAGGGCGGTGGCGCCGGCTTCGGTGGTGCCGGTGGACCACAGGACTCTGCCTGCCATGGAGGTGATGACCAGGTTGCCGTCGGTCCGCATGGTCAGCGCATTGGTGGCCGAGACCAACGAGTCGCCTGGGGTCAGACGGCGGCCGGACGTCAGATGGGTGCCGAGGCCGATGTTGTCCGTGCGGGCGGCTATGGCCCCGGTGCGGGTCTCCGTCTCGCCGAAACAGCCACCTTGCCAGGACCGGCTGCTGATACCGACCAATTCCGGTGTGCCGTCCGTCCGCTGACGCAGGATCGGCCCGCCGGTGTCTCCCTTGCAGATGGCGTCCCCGGCCGTCTTGCCGGAGATGCCGATGGTTTCATCGTCCACGGCATCCGCGTTGAACGATGCTGCGTGCAGTTTGCTCTGCACCCACTCACGGCTGGTCCGGCCGAAACCGGTGGTGGTGAGGGTGTCGCCGACCGTGACCGGGTCGGCAGCCATGGCCACCGGTGTGATGCCTTCGGATGGTTCGGCGAGGCGCGCCATGACCAGATCACGCCCGGGGCGTGGTACGAGTTCGACGATGTCACTGACGTGTCCGCCGGCAGCGGTGAGGTCCGTGCGGCCGACGGTCGCGGTGGTCTTCCACGCGGGCTTCCCCGCGGTGACCTGTTCGGTCGAGGGATCGGCCGCGAAGCAGCTTGCCGCGGTCAGGATCCACTGAGGATCCACCAATACGCCCGAGCAGGACCGCTCCGTGTCGCCGATGTCGAGTTTCGCCGTGAAGGCATAGGTGTCGTCGGTGACGGGGGCACCAGTGGCAGCCCGCGCCGGCGAAGGGCCGAGGAGCCCGGCCATGGCGACGGCGGCCGCCAACACCACCGTTCTGATTCTGGAACGTCTGACAGGCACGTAGAATTATCCTTGAGTGGGTTCGTTGCCCTCGGGAGAAGGCACAGCGGCCAACGGTGTGGGCACCCGCCAGGCAGGGCCGCTCCTGTGACGCTCAGAACGGGGTTTGTCGCAGCCGCCTGCAGGGTGATTTTGCGCTGGGGACACTTTAGACGTCGTCTCAGGCGGATGTTCGGCTGCGCCCACGACCGGCCCGCCTGGGATCCGTCAGCAAGTCGCTGCCCTGGCGGGGGCCTCAGTCGCCAGGGGCGACCGGCTCGGGGCCGGCGTCGAGCGCGTCGAGCACTGCGTCGCCGTGCGCCCTCGCCCATTCGGTCAGCGTATGGATCGGTTCGATCAGCGTCGCTCCGAGCGGGGTGAGTTCGTACTCGACGCGGGGCGGGACCTCGGCGTAGGCGTGGCGGCGGACGAGTCCGTGCGACTCCAGCCGTCGGAGCGTCTGGGTGAGCATCTTGCGGGAGATGCCGCCGATCAACTCGACCAGCTCGCCATGGCGCACCGGGCCCTTGCTGAGGCCGGCGAGCACGACCACCGTCCACTTGTCGGCGATGAGCTCGACCGCCAGACGCGCCGGGCAGTCGGCGAGAAAGAGATCACCGGGACCGAAACCGCTCATGGGCCAAAGGTACCCGTGCCAGAGGCACCTGCTGGTTCCTGTCGGAAACCTAGCCTGAGATCCCTCCCCCTTCCACAGCCAGGAGAGTCATGCGAGTCATCACCCAGCAGGCGCTCGGCGGTCCCGATGTGCTCACCGTCGTGGACGCGCCCGAGCCCCGGCCCCTCCCGACCGAGGTCCTCGTCCGCGTCAAGGCGATCGGGCTGAACCCGCTGGAGGCGCGCCTGCGCGCGGGCGAGTTCCCGCTGATCGGCCGGCCGCCGTTCATCCTCGGCTGGGACATCAGCGGCGTGGTCGAGAAGTCGCCGCAGACGTGGCGGTTCAGGCCCGGCGACGAGGTGTTCGGGATGCCGCTGTTCCCGCGGGCGGCGAGTGCGTACGCCGAGTTCGTGTCGGCGCCGGCGTTGCACCTGGCACGCAAGCCGGCGTCGCTCTCGCACGTCGAGGCGTCGGCGCTGCCGGTCGTCGGGCTGACGGCGTGGCAGGGACTCGTCGATCTCGGCGGCGTGAGCGAGGGCGACCGTGTCCTGGTCCACGGCGGTGGGGGCGGGGTCGGCCACGTCGCGATCCAGATCGCGAAGGCGCTCGGCGCGCACGTGATCGCGACCGCCAGCGGGAGTAAGCGGAAGTTCGTCGAGGGGTTCGGTGCCGACGAGGTGATCGACTACACGGCGGTCGACTTCGCCGAGGCGGTCCGCGACATCGACGTCGTGCTCGACACGATCGGCGGCGACACCGCCGAGCGGTCGCTCGAAGTGCTCCGCCCGGGCGGTCACCTGGTGACGGCGGTCGCCGAGGAGGATCTGGAACTCGTTGCCCAGTACGAGGCGGCCGGCATGCGCTTCAGCGGCATCGCGGTCGACCCCGATCCGGTTGCCCTGCGTGGTCTCGTCGAACTCGTCGAAGAGGGCAGGCTCCGGGTCCACGTGCAGGAGACGTTCCCCTTCGAGCGCGTCGCCGACGCGCACCGGCTGCTCGACGCCGGTCACCTCCGGGGCAAGCTCGTCCTCACTGTCTGATCCCGTCGTGGTGATACGCGTGGGCGCGGCCCCGCTAAGAGCTGCGAACAAAAGGGGAGTCCGATCAGCTCGCGGCGTCCGGTGCGTGCGATCGCAAGGCGCCGGAAGGTCCTTGTAGCGGAGCTACCAGGGCCTTCCGGCAACGCCGCGAGCGTGCGTGCCGGGCGTCGCGAGCCGGGCGCCCCTTTTGTTCGCAGCTCTTAGCCCCGTCACACCATCGGCACCTCGAAGTGCACGATCCCCTGCCCGCCGGCGGGATCCTGCCGCTCGTCGTGCACGACCTTGCCGAGGGACCGCCAGAACCCTTCCGCACCGGGCACGGCCGGATCGGTGTGCAGGTAGACGGAGCGGTAGCCGCCGTCGGCCGCCGCGAACGCGAGCAGTTCCCCGACGAGCCGCCGGGCCAGGCCGCGCCTGCGGTGCTCGGGACGGACGTAGACGCGGCGCAGTTGCGCGGTCTCCCCGGAGGGGTAGCGCTCGGCGAGATGGCGGGGGTTGGGCGGGTGCGCGGGACCGCGCGCGTCCAGGGCGGCGGTGCCGACGACGTCGCCCGCGACCCCGTCGACCGCGACCAGCAGCGTGTGCCGGGCCGGGGCCAGGTAGGCGGCGGCCGGGTCGATGATGTCGCCGTGCCAGCGGGGTACGTAGCCGGTGCCGAAGTCGCGGTACACGGTGTCGAGCATCACCGCGCGGGCGCCCTCCAGGTCACCGGGTTCCGCGGGTCGGATGCTGTAGTCACTCTCATGCACCTGCACATCATATGCA
The DNA here is from genome assembly GCF_040703815.1 of Streptomyces sp. NPDC006743. Taxonomy (NCBI): domain Bacteria; kingdom Bacillati; phylum Actinomycetota; class Actinomycetes; order Kitasatosporales; family Streptomycetaceae; genus Streptomyces; species Streptomyces sp. NPDC006743. The sequence continues at coordinate 46,792 of NZ_JBEYJA010000047.1, forward strand.
TCAAGGTCCCAGCCGGGTCCGGACGGATGGAGGCCGGGCCCGGCGGGCGCCCGCGGCATGCCAAGATGATGTCCTGACAGTCACTCACCACGGTTCTCCCGGTGGCGGGTTGCGAGCCCAGGACGGAGCCAGGCAGCGATGACCTCCCCCAGCAGCGGCGGCGGCGCCCTCGCGCGCGAGATAGACACCAGCAAGCCCCACCCGGCCCGGATGTACGACTACTTCCTCGGCGGCAAGGACCACTACGAGGTCGACCAGCAGGCCGCCGAGCAGTTCATGAAGGCGGCCCCGGAGGTGCGGGAGGGGGTCCTCGCCAACCGGCGCTTCATGCACCGCGCCGTGCGGTACGTCGTCGGCGAGGGCGGCGTCCGGCAGATCCTCGACGTGGGCACGGGCCTGCCCACGGAACCGAACGTGCACCAGATCGCCCACGCCATCGCCCCCGACACCCGCATCGCCTACGTCGACAACGACCCGATCGTCAGCACGCACTCGATGGCCCTGCTGGAGGGCACCGGCACCTCCGTGGTCCTGGCCGACCTGCGGGACCCGCGCGCCGTCCTCGACCACCCCGAGGTGCGCCGGGTGATCGACTTCGGTGAACCGGTGGCGCTGCTCCTGGTCGCCGTCGTGCACTTCCTCGCCGACTCGGACGACCCCGACGGGGTCCTGGCCACCCTGCGCGACGCGCTGCCCGTCGGCTCCTACCTCGTCCTGACGCACGCCACGGGTGACGTCCACGAGGACCGGCGCGAGGACGCGGCGGCCGTCTACCGGCGCGCCACCGCCTCCCTGAACCTGCGCCCGCACGCCCGGGTGCTGGACTTCTTCGGCGACTTCACCCTGGTCGAGCCGGGCCTGGTGAAGGTCACCGACTGGCGTCCCGACGAAGCCCCGGAGGCCGGTGCGCCGCCGATCGGCATCTACGGCGCGGTGGCACGCAAGGACCGCTGACCCTCCCCACCGCCGCTGCCGGCATCTGGGCCGCCCCCTCCCGGTGCGGCGGGAGGGGGCGGTACGGGGACCAGCGGCATCAGCCGGTGACCCCCAGGGCGTCGAGCAGCATCGGCAAGGAGGCGTGCAACTCGCGTTGCCAGTAGGGCCAGCCGTGTGTCCCCGGACCGTAGAAGTGCGTGGTCAGCTGGTGCGCGCCCACACGCTTCAGCTCGGCGGCGAGGGCGTGGTTCTGGCGGTTGAAGTCGGCCTCCAGGTCGCTGGTGCGGCCCGGCGGGTCCAGGGGGCCGGTGGTGCCGTCCCCGCACGACAGGTACACGGGGAGCGCCCTGAGCCTCGCGGCGAGGTGGAACGGGTCGTGCGCCTGCCAGATGCGGCGCTGTGCGACCGGGTCGCCCCACACCCGCAGCGGATCGTCGCCCTGGCCGGCGAAGAACCCCATGATGCGCGTCACCGACTCGTCGTTCAGCAGCGGGTGGGCCGAGCCCGAGTAGGCGGCGACCGCCCTGAACATGCCCGGGTGCCGGGCGGCGTAGAGCAGCGCGCCCTGGCCTCCCATCGACAGGCCGGCCACCACACGGTCGCGGCCCGCGCCCCAGTCACGCTCCAGGAGCCGGCGCAGCTCCACGGTGTGGAACGTCTCCCAGGCCGGGTCGCCGCCCCGGCCGTCGTTCCACCAGTCGCTGTACCAGCCGTTCCAGCCGGCCTCGGGCATGACGACGAGCACGTGGCGCAGGCCGTCGATCCGCGCGACGTCGGTCATGGCCGTCCACGACGTGTAGTCCCCGCAGCAGCCGTGCAGGAGCCACAGGGTGGGCCAGTGGCGGTGGCGGTCGCCGGGGTCCCAGCCGTCGGGGGTGAGCAGCCGGACCTTGACCGTCCGGCCGCCCAGGGCCGCCGAGCGCACCGACAGGTCGACCTGGCGGTCGGCGACCTGAGTGAGGGCCACGACCTCGGCGCCGCGCGGGCCCGGCGGGCGGGGAGCGCCGGTGGCCACTGCCTGCCTGGCGGCCACAGCGCCCCCAGCGCCAGTGGCCGCCGCGGCAGGCGTCCCGGAGGCTCCGGGCGAGACGCCAGTGGCCGCCGCGGCACGCGTCCCGGGCGCTCCGGGCGGGGTGCCCGTGGCCGCCGCCAGGCCCGTCGGCGCGAGGACGAGCAGGACGCCGGCGAGGACGAGCAGGCCATGGGTTCGCAGGCGGACGCGCAGGCGGTTGGACAGAGGGGCGCGCAGGCGGTTGGACAGACGGGTGCGGGATCGGGTTCTCGGACGGGACTCGACGGGCCGGGGCGACTCGGTGGTGGGCACGGCGGCTCCTGCGGTGGGCTCGATGCTGCCTGAACGTTTCGACAGGGGCGGACGTCAGTTCCTGCGGGGCAGGATCATCAGGGCGTCTCCGACGGGACGTTCGCCGCCCGCGTCGGAGGGGTCGTTGATGACCTTGCCGCCGATCACCATGGTGGTCGAGCCGCCGCCGTCGAGGTTGACCGCGTCGCGCAGTCCGAGCGCCCGGGCGACGCCGGCGCTCTCGGCGATGCTGAGACCCAGTGAGGCGGTACTGCGGCCGTCGGCGGTGACGAGCACGGTACGGCCCGCGGCGTCCACCCCGGCCAGCGTGCGCGGGTTGCGCTTGTGCACCCAGCCGTAGTACCAGCTCGGGTCGCCGGGGTGCACCATGCCGTCGGTCGCGGGGGTGATGTGGATCCTGCCGTCGCGGACCAGTTCGGGCCCGGCGTTCACGATGTCGGTCCTGGGCGACGGCGCGACGCGGTGCCCCCGCTCGTCCCGCAGGGTCGTCGCGACGCGCAGGTGGCCGCCGACGCGGGCGAGGCCGCTCAGTTCGGCGACGCGCCGGCCGGTCGCCTGGACGGAGCTGCCGCCCGACGGCAGCGGTCCGCCACGCGGCGACCGCACCTCGACGACCCGGTGACGGGCGTCCAGGACGGCCTCCAGCCCCTCACCCGCCGGGGTGCTCGGCCCGAAGTCGGGTGTGAAGGCCACGAGTTCGTCGGGGTTGGTGCAGGTGACGTCGTGCAGCGGAGCGGAGGTCGGGAGGTCGCCCGGACTGCCGCCGCAGTTCCTGATCAGGCCGGGCACCCGGTTGATGCCGCTCAGCCGCAGCGAGGCGCTCCGGCCGGTGACGCTTCCCTGCCAGGTGAGCCGGGCGATCTGCGTCCGCCGGCCGTCGTCGTGCACCAGCAGACTGGGGCGCCCGCTCACCGGTTCGCTCAGCAGCCGTCCGTCGTAGACGCCCACGCCCGCCGGGTCGCCCGGGGCGCCCGCGGCCGGGTCCAGGACGAAGAAGCCGGCGTTCACCGCCGCGGTCGCGCCCGCCTCCTCCGACAGCCTGCTGGTCGTCTCGCGGCTCTCCAGGTCGGGGCCGTACGACGCCTGGAGGCTGCCGCCGAACCGCCACGGGTCGATGGTGAGCACGTCGATGTGCCAGGGGCCCCTGGCCGAGGAGTCGCCGTCCCAGCCGGTGTACACGGCCGATCCGGTGTACCCGGCGGCCCTCAGACGTGTCCGTTCGGCCGTCGCTGCGGACTGCGAGCCGAACGAACCGACGCGCACCCGCCACCCGAGGGTTCCTCCGGCGTAGTCCGCCGCCCCGGGTGTCCGCACTTCCTCCGCGCGGGCCCGGAAACCGTGCCGCACGAGGTCCGCGGCCAGATCCTGCGCGCTGGCCTCCTCCTTGAGGACGGCGGGCGGCGCGTCCGGGTCGGGCGAGCCGGCACCGCCGGGGATGGTCACCTCGACCGTCCAGGGCAGCGCCGGGGCGTCCTCGCCGCGCACGATGCGGGTGAGGGTGACGCCCGGCTGAAGGGTCGTCGTGGTACGGGTCTCGGTCAGGTCCGCGGGGCCCAGGGGCAGGACGTGCCCGCTCCGCTGCGTTCCCGGGGGCGCCGCCGCGGACGCCTGCGCCGGCGGGGCGCCGAACATGACGAGGACGCCGAGCACGGCACCCGCACCGCACACTCTCTTCTTCACTCTGCACCGCCTGGGGGAAGGGACGTCGAGGATGGGGCAGAAGTTCGTCGCAACGGCCCTTCCCCGGGACGGTCACGACCATGCGCGGCGCCGGGCGCGGGACGCCGGTCGCCGGTCGCCGGTCGCCGGTCGCCGGTGGTGGAACGCCGCCGTGTCACAGCGGCTCGGCTCGACGCGGCTCCGCTCGGCTCATCCACCCGACGCCCGGCGCCGGACGACAGATGCCGGGCGCCGGTCGCCGTGCCGTACCGGCGTGGCCTTCCGCCGGTACGGTCCCGCCGCCCCGCGCCCGCCGCACCAGCTGACCGGGAGGGGAGCAGGCCGGGCCCGGTGGGTGCGGCGGGCGGGGTGTCACCTCACGCCGTGTGCAGTGTCAGCCCGTACCGCCCGAGGATCTCGTTCACCGGCTGGAACCACGTCTCGCCGCCGGAGCTGCAGTTGCCCCACCCGCCGGACGTGACGCCCTGGGCCCGGTCGCCGCTGATGAACGAGCCGCCGGAGTCGCCGGGTTCGGCGCAGACGTTGGTCTTCGTCATCTGGTGGACGGCGCCCTCGCTGTAGTTGACCGTCTCGTTCTTGGCGAGGACGGTGCCGCAGTGCCAGTGCGAGGTCGAGCCCGAGCGGCAGATCGACGCGCCGATCGGGGCCTCGGCCGAGCCGCGGACCAGCTGGTCGGAGACGGTCCCCCAGCCGAGCACGACCGGTACGGTCCACCAGCCGCTGCCCACACTGACCCAGGCGTAGTCGTTGTCGGGGAACGAGGAGCCCTGGAAGGTGCCGACGTAGGAGTGGTCCCAGCCGCTGACGCCCATGCCGGGCCGGCCGCAGTGCCCGGCCGTGACGAAACCGCCGTACACCGAGAAGCCGATGGAGCAGCGGACGTTGCCCGTGTAGTACGGGTCGCCGCCCACGGTTCCGGCGGCCAGCGTGCGCGGGGCCTGGCGGGTCTCCTCCACGGTCACCGGGCCGGCGGCGCGGGCGCGGGTGAGGAACTTCCTGACATCGTTGTCGCTCTTGTGTGCGGCGACCACCGTGACGGTGACCGCCCCGGCGCGCGGGTCCACGTGCCAGCCGCTGACACCCTTCGGGGCGCGCAGCGCGTCCAACGCGGCCTTGACCGCGTTCAGTTGGCTCTCCGTGTGGCGGGTGTGCACGGTCCGGGCCCCGGTGGCCTCCACCGCCGTGCGGCGGGTGTCGTCGGTGAGGGCGACCACCAGGGCATCGCTCTTCGGGTCGAACCACGAGCCGCCGTACGCCGCTCCGGCGGCCTTGCGCGCGGCCTGTTCGACCGTGCGCGCCGAGGCCTCCGCGGCGAGGCGGGCCTTCGCCTGCCGTTCCGTCAGGTGCAGGTCGTGCCGGAGGGCGGAGACGAGGGCCGCGGACGCCGGGGCGCCGGCGGCGGAGGGGGCGGGAAGGGCGTGGGTGGGGGCGGGCGGGGTGGCGGCCGTCGCCCGGCCGCCGCTCAGGCCGGCGGCGGCGGTGGCCAGCAGGACCGCCCCGGTCAGGGCGGCGCGCAGAACTGTGGTGCGTCTCATGTGGGTTGCTGCCTCTCGTCGTTCCGGTCACGACGCGACCTCGTCCCCTCGTGACGGTGGGGGTGGAGCGGAAGGGCATGCGGAGTGAGAGCGCTCTCAAAGGGGTGCAGGGAAGAGGGTAGCCGGGGAGATAGATCAGGTCCATGCCAAGTTCCGGGAGCTGTGCGGAACTTCTCGGCGTACGATCCACGACGACCCCGCGCGCCGCGCCGCGCCCCGCCACCACACGCGACGCGCGCCGCCGGCAGACGGCGCGCGCGACGAGGACACCGCAGATGAACGATCCGTCCCCCTCCTTCGAGTACCTGCCCGGCTCACCCGACTCCCCCGTCGTGCTGCACGTCCCGCACTCCTCGCGGACCGTCCCGGCCGCCGTCCGGCAGGGCATCACCCTCGACGACGACGCCCTCGCCCGCGAACTGGACCACATCACCGACGCGCACACCGCCGGCATCGCGGCAGCCGCCGCCGAGCGCTGCGCCCTCACCCCGTGGCGTTTCGTGAACCGCCTCTCGCGACTGGTGACCGACCCCGAGCGCTTCCCCGACGAGCGCGAGGAGATGCTGGCCGTCGGCATGGGCGCCGTGTACACCCGCACCACGCACGGGGAGGAACTGCGCCCGGCCTCGTTCGACGCACGCCCCCTCGTGGAGCGGTACTTCCGGCCGTACGCCGCCGCCATGACCGAGGCGGTCGGCGAGCGGCTGGCGGCGGTGGGCCGGGCCGTGATCATCGACGTGCACTCGTACCCGGCCGAACGCCTCCCCTACGAGTTGCACGGCGACGGGCCGCGCCCCGCGGTCTGCCTCGGCAGCGACGGCTTCCACACCCCGGCGCGCCTCCTGGACCAGGCCGCGAAGGCCTTCGAAGGGTTCGGCGACCTGGGGGTCGACAGCCCGTTCCAGGGCGCCTACGTACCGCTGGAGTACTACGGGACCGACCGCCGGGTCGGCGCGCTGATGGTCGAGATCCGGCGGGACGGATACATGCGCGAGCCGGGCGGCCCGGCCGACGGCCCCGGGGTGCGGGCGCTCGCCGACGCGCTGGCCCGGCTCGTCGACGCGGTGAGTACGGTCTGAGGCCGCCTGGGCCGCCAGAGGGGAACAGGCCTTGCACCCCCGGCCGGCCACGTGCTCGGCCGGCGTCCTTGACCGTGCGTGCACGAGATCGATTCCTTCAGTGCCCGTCTCGCGCGCGTCGGCTTCATGCACCGCCGGTCGTGACGGAAGGTTACCGCTGGGGCCGACTTCAGATGCGATGCCCCCGGTTGGGAAGGGAGTGCTTCCATGATGGATGAGCCGATCCTGGTGCTCGCCGCGACGGGCGGACAGGGCGGGGCCGTGACCGACGCGCTGCTGAGCCGCGGGGCCCGGATCAGGGCCCTGGTCCGCGACCCCGGCCGGGAGTCCGCGCGGGCACTGGCCGGGCAGGGCGTCGACGTGGTGGCGGGCTCCCTGAGCGATCGCGATTCGCTCGCCGCGGCGATGAGGGGGGTGGCCGGTGTCTTCGCGTTCACCACGCCGTTCGAGGCCGGTGTCGATGCGGAGGTGGGTCAGGGGCGGGCGATCCTCTCCGCCGCCACGCGGGAACGCGTTCCGCACCTGGTGTTCAGCTCGGTCGCCGGGGCCGACCAGGACAGCGGGGTACCGCATTTCGAGAGCAAGGCCCGCATCGAGGCGGAACTGGCCGCGGGCGATGTCCCGTACACGATCCTCGGGCCGACGTACTTCTTCGACAACGCGCTCGGTGGAGCCCGGCGCATCCGCGACGGCGTCCTCGACCTGCCGCTGCCGCCCGACCGGCCGTTGCAGCAGCTCGCCCGCCCCGACCTCGGCGCGTTCGCCGCGAAGGTGCTGCTCGACCCTTCCCCGTACGTGGGGCAGCGCATCGAACTGGCCGGCGACGCACCCACACCCTCGCGGATGGCGGCCGCGCTCGGCGCCACGCTCGGACGAGAGGTCCGTCATGAGTACGTACCGCTTTCGGCCATCGACAACGCTGACATGCACGCCATGTGGACATTCCTGAACGGACCCGGCTATCGCGTCGACATCCCCGCCCTCCATGCGGCTCACCCGGACATCCACTGGACCGGCTTCGCCGACTGGGCACACCGCACCTTGGCGAGCGCCCGCTGACCCACGTCCTGGAAGCGGAGTTCCCGGACACCCTCTCGGGAACCGGGCGGTGCCCGCACACCGACACTCCGCTGACGGTGGTCGTCGGCCCTGCTCGCCCGACTGACCGACGAGGCCTCGGATCCCGGGCGGATTCCGGGCAACCGAATCCGCCGGAACGGTGGTCACAAGGGCGAGGGAGGGTGCTTGATGAAGGCCGAACAAGAGGCCCAGTTCCACGAGTTCGTCTCAGCACGGTGGTCCCGTCTGGTCCGGACCGCGTACCTGCTCACGGTGATGTGCACCACGCCGAAGATCTGACGCAGACGGCGCCGGCCAAGGCGTACCGCTCATGGCGGCATGTCTCGCGCAGCGACAGCCCGGAGGCGTACGTCCGGCGGATGCTGGTCAACTGCAACAGCGCCCGGTTCCGCAAGCGGCGGATGAGGGAGGCTCTCACCGCGGTGCCGCCGGAGGTGGCCGGGCACGACGAGGCCGTCTCGTGGGCCGACGAGCGCAGTGCCCTGCTCACGGCCCTGGCCGGACTGCCGCCGAAGCAGCGGGCGGTGATCGTCCTGCGGTACTGGGAGGACCTGTCCGAGGCCGAGGTCGCCGAGGTGCTCGGCTGCTCGCCCGGCACGGTCAACCACGTCTGCCTGCCGTCCGCACCCGTGGCACCGAGCAGCCGCCGCGCCTCCCCCGGCACATGCAGCTGCAGCGGGGCCTCGATCGAGACCAGGGGGCGGCCCTCCGCGTCGCAGAGCTGGATGACCGCTCCTTCGGCGGCAGATCGGACCTGGAGGTCGGGACCGCCGGCGAGGAGACCGGCCAGGGCGCCCCAGGCGTCCGGCATGCGCTCGGTCAGCGCGATCACGTCTTTGGTCACGCGGTGCCCCCGTGGCCCCCGTGGTCGGTCGGCGGTTCTTCGGCCAGTGCCGTCCGGATGAGTCTGGCCGCCTCGCCGCCGCGCACGAGCGTGCCACGGCCGGGCGGCCAGGGGCTCGCGTAGTCGCCGAGGAAGAACTGGCCTTCCTGTCGGTCGCCGGTCATGACCAGTGCGATGGGCTCGCCCCGCAAAGATGAGGCGCCGAGCGCACCCGCGCCCCATTCGACGGCAAGCCGTTCGCTGTTCGTCGTCCCGGAGCTCAGGAGTATCGGCGGACGGGCCTACTTCTGCTTGCATGACCGGAGTTCCTGAACTTCGTCGGCGAGGACCACGAGGCGCTCCTGCTCGACAGGCGGCACTGTGTAACCCGCAGTCTCAGCCTTTGCTCGAAATTCGTCCGGGGGTACGACATGGTGCCAGCGAGCGTAGAACCAGAGATCACCACGCCATCTCCACTCCCCGTCCGTCAACAGCGACCCGCCGCCTATGATGCTTGCTCCCGAGCCGAGGACGTCATCGACGACACCCATGGAGGCGAAGAGGATGTGCCCACCACGGAAATGAGAGGCGATCTCCTCTTCGTCCGACTGTGGCACGTCGGCCACGAACGAACGGATACTGTCAGTGGCCTCCGGACTTGACGACCACAGCTCACTGTAGAAACCGCGGACCATATGGAGAACTCAACATGGGTTAGGGGGTGAGAACTTCTACTCGCGCCCCGCGCTCGTTCAGCCAGACCTCAAGGTCCCGGCCGCTGACCTCTCGCACACCTTCCGCCCCGGCTACACGGGCAGGTCCGAAAACGGTGCCCGTCAGCCCGTCGACGATGCTGCGGTCGTCCAGGAACACCTTGAAGGAGGTCTCCCGAACCGTCGCATGGGACAGGTCTGCCCCGTACAACTTGGTCTCCAGCAGGGCCGCGCCCTCCAGCTTGCTCCCCCGCAGGCTTGCTCCGGAAGCGTCGGCTCCCCAGAGCTCTGCACTGCCCAGATCCGCGTCGTCCAGGTTCGCTCCGGCCAAGGAGGCTTCGTCGAGAACAGCCTTCACGAGGCTGGCGCCGGAGAGGTCGGCTTCGGCGAGGACAGCCCCCTCCAGATTGGCGCGATAGAGGTCACAGCCAGAGAGATTGGCTTTACGCAGGACCGTCTCCGTCAACAAGCCATTCGCAAGATCCGCTCCCGAGATATCAGCGCCGGTCAGGTCGAGCCCTGCCACGTCCAGCAGAGCGTCCTCCTGTGCTGCCCAGCCCTTCAGGACCGCCGCCGCATCCGGGTCGGCCGACAGCACTTTGACCTTATTCTCGACGTCACGGGTACCAGACAACGTGATCCTCCCAGCCTCTCTGCTCGATTATCGCTCGGACGTCGTCGATCGCTGCCTGGTTGGCGTTCCGCATGTCAAGGATGACCGTGCGCTTCCTGACGACAATCTGATCTTCCAGTTTAGCGACCCACCTGCCGTTGTTCGCCGGGTCGTAGGAACCCTTGAACGACTGCGACTTATCCCGGACATTGTTGAGCGGAGGCCAGTCGGAATGCACACCCTTGATGTCATAGAAGACACCGGTGCTCGGCGAGTACAGATCGCCCTGATTGGCCCCTGGCGGGCGCTGGATGTCCTGCGGAACCTTGCCTTTCTCACGGAGGTCGAGGGCGACGCGGGCCTCGTCCATTTCGGACGGCTTCACCTTGCCCATATGGTCCGGGTCCTGCTTGAGAACGTCGAAATCGTCGCGGTGTCGCTGCTGCCTCGGTGAGCGCCTGCCCGGCGGCCTGCGGTACGCGGCGGTGGGGATGGTGCACAAGGCGACCGGCGCAGCCGCACCCGGTGGGCGGGACATGGGCCCGTCGCCGTGCTGGTCACGCCGGAGCCCTCCGGTTGGGGGCTGGCCCGGGTGGAGGACTGGGAGGACGAGGCGTGTGCCTGGGTGCCGTACCCGGTGATGCTGCTGAAGCTGTCCATGCCGGCCGTCGAGACTTCCCATGGCGCCGGACGCGGACTGCGAGCGGCGGCTCGCCCGCTGCCGAGCCGCCCTCGACGCCGGAGCTGATCCCGCCGTCGCACCCAGTGGATCAACGAGGCTCAGCGAGCCAAAGACGCGGCGCAGAAGTTCGACGCGCACCCCGCCGTCACTCAGAAGATGCAATCAGCGCTCGATGCGCAACGGATCCGGCAGATTACTGAGCGTCTTGGGTCTTGGGGGATATTGCGCAGCGCATTCAGGCTGCCGCCGCTGAGGAGAGAAGGCCCCCTCTAGGAAGCCGTGGGCATCACCGTCGGCCACGAACACGCAACGAGGACCACGACCGTAAGGCCGAGGTCCTCGATCCCGTATCGTCAGAGCGAGTGTCCGAGGGGGGACTTGAACTCTCCACTCGGGCACCAGCCCATTATTGATCTGACCTGCGAAAACACGCCTCACTAGCCGCTTTGGAGGCCGTGGAGGTTGGTCATGCTCACCTGCTGTTTCTGCCCGTTCCTGGCCGCTGTTGGTCAGGCGTTGGTCACGTGTCCAACCCGTTCACGGACGATCCTCACTCAGTCCAACGATGCCAATGCACCAGCTATCAGGGAACGCGCCGCAGCTCCCCGTGCGGCCCCTTGCGCAAGCCGCTCGAAGGCTCGGGCGTACAGTTCGACCTGGCTGGGCTGTGTGAGGGTGGAAGCAGCATCCAGCGTGTCCGCGTGCACCCTGGTGTCGTCGAAGATCGTGAAGGTCGGCATGGGCCACACAGTCCGTTGCTCGGAGAACGGCACGATGCCTACGGCGACGTTTTGAAGATCCATGACGCCGAGCAGGTGGCCAAGTTGTGCCGCCATGGTCTCGGCGCTGCACAGCCGGTACCGCAACACCCCCTCTTCCAGGACGAATGAGAATCGCCGGGCGCCGTTGCTTAGGACCTGGTTACGCCTCATGCGGGCTGCGACCGCATCACTCACGTCGTCCGGCGTCCCCCTGAAGGCTGCGATGGAGGACAAGAGGGCAGTGGCGTAGCCGGGAGTCTGAAGGAACCCAGGGATCACGTCAGAAACGTAGACACGGAACGTCTTTGTTTGTTGGTAGAGATCGCCTGTCGACTCTTGCAGGCGACGGAGACCACTCCGCTGGAGTCGCTTCCACTGCACATGAGCATCGGCGGACTGCCTGTTGGCAGCGATCAAGTCGGGGACCTGATCATCAGCGGAACAAGCCCGGCACCAGGCTTTGATGTCCGAGTCAGAGGGAGGCGTCTTGGCGTTCTCGATCCTGGACGACTTCGACTCTGACCAACCACACCTGACGGCCAGCTCCCGCCCGCTGATCCCGGCATCCTTCCGAATCTCACGGAGGCGGCCGGCGAGGTGTTCGCGGGCCTTCTGGACGCTTGAGGAGGGATGCGGGGGCATGGAGCTGGCTTTCGTCAGATCTTGTACAGGTGGTGCGGGGTCGCTCGCTCCCAGACTGCTTCGAAGGCAGTGGAGCACAGCTTCACGGTCTCCGGGTCAGCCGTGATTTCGTCCTCGACCACCACGCCGTCACCAGAGAAGTGGTGCACCCGGAGCAGCGCGCCGTCGAACAGCCAGAAGTCATTCCCCGGCAGGGGGATGTCGGTGGCCTGTCGCCGAGGCAGCCACCGAACCTCCTCGCCCGCCGTGATGTTGGCGTGGGTGACGTAGTGCTCCCAGCGGATGTACTCCGATACGGGCTCGGAGACGATCCGAGCCCGGCGGACGGATACACCCCGGGCCACCGTATCTGCGATCAACTGGTCATAGGGATGCCACCACGACTCGCGGTCCTCCCAGTTGATTCGCTCACCCCGCTTCCACGCCTCGAACCGGTCCGTCGGGGCGTAACAGTCGCGCAGCTCCAGATGGACGGCAGACCGGTCACACTGCCCAAGCAGCTCAGCGAAGCTGGGCACGCTCGACGGCATCACACGCCTCCCTGATCATCGGGATCATCCGGGCCGGAATCCTGACGATCGCTTCACTGTCAGGCACCGGCCCGTTCGCGGGGCTGCTTGCCTCGCACTCCGCCTGAGTCTCGGTGCTTGGCTTCCACCCCTGCAACAAGATCTCCTGAGCTTCCGCGTCCGCCCACACGGTGGGGCAGTGGTCCCGGTCTGTGTCGGGGTCGATCCCAACGAACTCTACGGCCATATCTAGCTCCCTCGACTCGGTGCTTGCTCGGGCTTGCATCAGCTTCGTTGAACTGCGGATACGCCGTCAATACGGCCGCCAGACAGCCAAATTGGCGTGCAAGCTCATGCAAGTTCGTAGAGCCCCGGGGGCGTCGCCTCCTAGCGTCCTTGCATCGCGCCAGATGAGCCGGGGAGGAAGCATTGTCACAGAAGCCGCAGGGCTACCACCTGGCCGAGCTACCGGCCGAGCCCTCCGCCGTGCCTGGCTGCTCGGACTGTCTGTCCCTCTCGGTCAGCAGAGAGAACGCCCGCTCCAGGAGCGACTACAGCGCCGTATCTGACGCGAACGTGGAGCTGCGTCAGCACCAGGAAAGGGCGCACTGATCATGAGCGGGAAGACCTACGCCCAGCTCGTGTCGGAGCGCCCCTTGATGACGCTTCGGGTATCGCATGACTCGGGTCAGACCTGGGGTTCCGAGCAGGCCGTATTTGCTACCGATGACCTCCCGCCTCTGATGACGAACGCGTGGCCTCCCTGCGAGTGCTGGCGCTGTACCGGCTCCGGCCAGCGCTCCAGGACCTGAAGAAGCGTGCTCCATGCCCTTGAACTCCCGCCCGACGTGGGCGGCGGCGGTCAGCCACGACCGCGATTAGTTGAGCAGGAAGGTGCAGTGATGCAGAACGGAACCGACCTGTACGCGCTCGACATCAGCGGGGCCTCATTCGTCCAGGCGTGCGGCGGCCCCTGCACGGAGGGGTGCGTGACCCTGGCCCAGATCGGCGACGGTCTCTGGGCGCTCGGTGACAGCAAGCGGCCGAGTGCGGAGCCGCTGCGGTTCACCACGGAGGAGCTGAGCGCGGCCGGTATCGACCCGGCGCGCTTCGGCCTGAACGTCTGATCCTCCCCCCTCCTGCCAGTCGGGCCGGTCCATCCCCGTCCCTGGGTCCGGCCCGGCTGGCACCACTCGAACGGGAACGACTGGTGCACCACCACGGCTACCTATGGACCGGACCGAAAGAGCGCTTCGACAATGAGGCTCTAAGGCGTCCCCCACATCCTCAGCCTCCACCGGCTCCAGTGTCCGAAGAGGACGTGAAGGCAGAGCAGCTACTCAAGCGCTACCGGGAAGTGGTGGCCGAGTTCCCGACATCCGATCTGCCGCCGATCGAAACGGCGTACTGGCTCATCAAGCCCCGTTCCCTAGTTCGTGGTACCTGGGACGAGCCCAAGGAAGCGGCAGCATGGATCGGCGAACGGCTGACCGAGTACGCGCCCCGGTTCGCATCGGAGAGGGACCGAGACACCACGCGCCTGGCCCGACTGGTGAGCGTTACTGCTGAGCAACTGCACGCGGGGACGGATGTGTCCTACGGCTTCTATCTGGAGCGCCCCTCGTATCTATCCCTGGCAGTGGTGACGTGCTCCCCGAATCGCTCGAACCCCGAACTGGCCTGCCCAGTCGCATAGTTGAAGTAACAAAGAAGCCCCGGCCAAAAATGGCCGGGGCTTTCATCGGTTCGTTAGAGCAGCGCGAGGAACGGATTTGTGTACCCGAGCGGTTCCGACCGCTTCGGTTCGGGCGCAGGCTTCGGAGCCTGCTCGGGGTCGGGGCGGTAAGCGTCCAGGCTCACGACCGTTGCGCGGTTCTCACGCTCCGGCTCGGCCGGCATCGGCTCCGCAACCGTTTCTGTCGACGCTCCGTTTTCAGAACTGTCGCCGCGGACCGTGAAAACGGTGGCCGGCCGACCACTCTTCCCCGACCGCTCCACAGTCACGACGATTCCGGGCAGTTGCTTGACCTCTGCTGCGGTCGCGCCCACGTAGGGCAGCACCTGGGAGGAAGTGGCACGCCCCCCGTGCATCTCGATTCGGGCCCGCACCTTGTCCTCAAGACTGAGCGGCTGCCGCTTCACCTTCGGGGAGGTCGCTCCCTTGGTGATCCGTACGGCGTCCTGCACCGACCGGCGAACCAAGCTGAATGCGGCCGACAGCATCTCTTCCGTGATCGCCTCCGAGCACTCGGACGCTGCCAGGCAGGCCGCAACCCTGAGCGTCTGTTCTGCCGTTCGCTCGATGAACACTGCCTGCCCTTCGGGCAGGGTCTCACCCAGGATGCGGGCGTATCGGCGAACCACCCGCCACAGCGGCCGGGCGTCTTCTGCAAGCGTGATCACGCGGGGCCGGGCAGTGGCCCAACCGTAGGCGTCGGACAGCTCCCGCCCATCCACGTCAGGCAGGCTCACTCGGTCGTCATCCAGCAGGGGGACTGACCCCAGCAGGAAGGGAAGGATGCGGTTATACGAGCCTCCGGCCGCTTCCGACTCGCCTACGTACTTTGCCCAGTCAGAGGGCGTGACGTGACAGTGCAGAACCATGGCGGGCTCGCGAACTTCCTGCGCCTCATCCTTGGTCGTGTTCCGCAGTGTCGCCCCATCCCACGCGGTCCGCAGCTTGGTCGTAAAGGATGCATCCCGCTTCACCCTGCGGAGCACTTCCGACCACTCTTCTTCGACCACCGCAGTCCGCACGTCCCGCCCGTGCTCAGTCTCGGCCGTCGCTTCCTGCTGCTCCCACAGGTGGTTCACCAGACTCGCCCCGGACGTAATGCCGGACGTGGTGTGCGTGGCCAGGAAGCGGCCCAGAGCCTTGTCCAGGACGTGATGAGCGGCCCGGAGCGCGGTCCCCTTACCGCGCCCAGTACCAGCCACCAGAGCCGACCACAGCAGTACCGGCCGGGGGCCACGGGAAGACACCTTGACCGTGCCACCGATCGCGGCACTCCACATCGACAGGGCGGCCACATACACCCCCAACGGGTCCGCCTCAACGAACGGGGTGATCCTGCGAACCGCGCGACCGATGGGACCGTACAGAACGGGGGTGCTCATGCTGCCTCTATCTCGAACAGGGTTGGTTGGGTGGCCATTGGCCGGGGAGGCCGGGTGCACTCGACGCCCGGCGCAGCGGGGGCGGCAGTCAGGCCGCTGCCGCTTTTCCCTCGGATGCGTCCCGATGGGTCAGCTCGTAGGCGTGACGGACATGCATGGGGATGCGTCCCTTCGTGGGCACGGCGTAGCCGTTCTCTCGTGCCCATGCCCGGACGGCACGATTGCGTTCACGCTCGCTCATCCCCGAGCGGTCGACCTTGGCAGGCTCCGGAAGCGGGTCGCCGCCGACCAACTCACCCGATCGAACAGCGGACTTGAAGCGTCCCACTTCCCGCACGTCCATCACAGGGATGGCACGCTCGGAAGCATCCCGCAGCTTGGTCGCGTTCCGGTCGCCACCCTCACCCAGGATCAGCAGGACCGTGCTGTCATCGGCACGGCCGACCACCTCATAG
The DNA here is from genome assembly GCF_040703815.1 of Streptomyces sp. NPDC006743. Classification (NCBI taxonomy): domain Bacteria; kingdom Bacillati; phylum Actinomycetota; class Actinomycetes; order Kitasatosporales; family Streptomycetaceae; genus Streptomyces; species Streptomyces sp. NPDC006743. The sequence goes on from NZ_JBEYJA010000047.1 coordinate 62,741, forward strand.
CCCAGGTTGCGCACCGCTTCCCGCGCGTCTTCCCAGTCATATCCCGGAACCTCACCAGCGATCATCACGGACGGCATCGGCTCAGGGTCGGGGTCCGCTACGGGCACCGCTTCCGGCTCCGGCTCCGGCTCCGGCTCCGGCTCCGGGGCAACCTCAACGACCGGCACTGACTCAGGCTCAGTCTGTACGGCCTCTCGCTCAGACGGCGCGCCCAAAGCGTCACAGAGGTACCTGCCGAACGAAACATCGTGTTCAAGGCACAGGTGCCAGGTGTCCTTACCCAAGGTCAGGGATGAAGTGGCCTCAACCTCGGAACCGTCACGCGCAATGTGCGCATCGCAAAAGATGTACTCAACCGGCACAAGCACCGTCTTACGCATAGCGCTGCATTCCTTCGTTAGTACGGAAGTCTGAGTGAGGGTCCGGAGCGTTGCTCTACGGCTTCCCCGCTTGACCACCATTCTTCCGTACCCCTATCACGAAACGATAACTAACGAATAACTGACGCATTACTCAAATGTTTATGAATACCGGGGGTAATGCCTATTTAGATAAAGAGAGGACCCACCGGGGGTGCTGTTCTCGAACCGTGTTTGTCAATCAAAATATGTCATCATGGAGCAGATAGATTGTCGATTGCTCGCGTTGGTAAGATGTGCACCCCCAAGGGGAGGAGCCCACACCCATGATTGATCCGTCCACAACCGCCAACGAAAAGAAGTGCGCCGACTGCGGAACCTCTTTGCCGCCCGACAGTAAGCGCACCGAGTGCCGACACTGCGAGAAGTGCATGGACTGGGCCTGCATGCGGGACCACGGGCGGCGCAGTGGTCAGCAGCAGGACTGACGTCGGCTAAGACGACCGCCGACACTGGGCACACCGGTCCGGATCGTGACTCACATCGTCAGCCCAGGGCCTTGTCTCCTGCGTAAGGAGCCAACCCACATGGCCGGCGAACTCTTGGAGGCAGTCAGAACATTGGCGGTCGACCCAAGGGCACTCCACGCCGGTCCGGTGAAGCCCGTCGTACACGGCTGCCCCCGCCTTGGCCGCTCGCCGCCCGCTCACTGCGCGTCTCCCTGGAAAGCCCATCCGAGCCGCTTCATTCCCTCTGCGGTCAGCCCCAATGCCCCCGCAAGGTGTCGGTATTCCATCTGATGCGTGCTGGTTGCTGTGCCGTCCAGGATCTTCCCGAAGTAGGTGAGCATCACAGCCACTGTCGGTATAAATGACTCGTCCCACATAGCGGCCTGTGGGCTGCTCCACCATTGCCGCCACTGCTCACGCTCCGCCTCCGTCCACTCCCGGCCAGATGGCATGTCGGGCACCGGTAGGCCGTGATCCCAGGGCAGTTCGAGCAGTCCCTTGTATCGGCTGTGCGGAGAGTTCGGGTTACGCATCTTCGGCATGGCACCTCCAGTTTTCGTTACGCGCGGTCGACGGCCGGCTCAGGCTTCTGATCGACGGACAGTGAGAAGGACGGGCCCCCACTGGTCGGCAGGGGCCCGAACTAATCAAGGGGTTACTGAGGTTGAACTCGTGGTGTCGTAGGGGCTGACGGGCGCCAGTCCTCTGCGATATCACCGGGGCATGCGGTATCCACAAGGGGGCGGTCTGA
>NZ_JBEYJA010000048.1:0-63549 GCF_040703815.1 Streptomyces sp. NPDC006743
GGTAGCTCCGCTACAAGGACCTTCCGGCGCCTTGCGATCGCACGCACCGGACGCCGCGAGCTGATCGGACTCCCCTTTTGTTCGCAGCTCTTAGCCGGCGGGGGAGGGACGGGCTAGCCGGCCCGGTGCACCACCGCGTCGCACAGCTGGAGCAGCGCGGTCTTGGCATCGCACTCGCGCAGCGGGGCGAGCGCGGACCGCGCCTCCTCCGCGTACCGCACGGTGTCGCGGCGCGCCTGTTCCAGGGCGGGGTGCGCGCGCAGCGCCGCCAGCGCCTCGGCGTGCCGCGCGTCGTCGCTCAGGTCGGAGTCCAGCAGTTCGCACAGGGCGACGTCCTCGGCGAGCCCCAGCCGGGCGGCGCGCTCGCGCAGCCGCAGCACCGGGAGCGTCGCGATGCCCTCGCGCAGGTCGGTGCCGGGCGTCTTGCCGGACTCGTGCGAGTCGGAGGCGATGTCCAGGACGTCGTCGGCCAGCTGGAAGGCCACGCCGAGCCGCTCCCCGTACTGCGTCAGCACGTCCACGACCGTCTCGTCGGCCCCGGACATCATCGCGCCGAACCGGCACGACACGGCCACCAGCGATCCCGTCTTGCCGCCCAGCACGTCCAGGTAGTGCTCGACGGGGTCCCTGCCGTCCTGCGGCCCCGCCGTCTCCAGGATCTGGCCGGTGACCAGCCGTTCGAACGCCAGCGCCTGCACCCGGACGGCCTCCGGGCCGAGGTCGGCGAGGATCTGTGAGGCGCGGGCGAAGAGGAAGTCGCCGGTCAGGACCGCCACCGAGTTGCCCCAGCGGGTGTTCGCGCTGGCCACGCCGCGTCGCACGGCGGCCTCGTCCATCACGTCGTCGTGGTACAGCGTCGCCAGGTGGGTCAGCTCCACCACCACGGCCGACGGCACGATGCCCGGCGCGTACCGGTCGCCGAACTGGGCCGCGAGCATCACGAGCAGCGGGCGGAACCGCTTCCCGCCCGCCTTGACGAGGTGCTGGGCGGCCTCCGTGATGAACGGGACCTCGCTCTTGGTGGCTTCGAGCAGCCCTTCCTCGACAGCCGCCAACCCGGCCTGGACATCGGCTTCGAGAGCCTGGTCCCGCACGCTCAGCCCGAACGGCCCGACGACGGTCACGAGGGGTCTCCTGTCTGCTGGTGTCTGCTGGCGCTACACGGTTTGTCGATAGGTCGCTGCCATCACTCAAGTCAGCGTATCCGGTCACGTTTCGATCACCGATAGCGCCCACCGATACAGGCCAGGTGGTATCGGATCACGACCGATATGTTTTCGATCACCACGTATGAACAGATATTTATCGACTCACTCCTCCCTACCCTGCCCCCTCCCGGGCCTCACACCGAGCACGACAGACCGGGACGGCCCGCGAGGGGCCGCGGCGACGGACGGCCACGGAGCGCGACGAACCCTTGTCCGCGTGAACGGAGCCACAGCCTCACCGAACGTGACAGCCCCCACCACCTCTCCCCTGCCCCGCCCCGACACGACCACTCCCCGCCTCTTCCCCGCCCCACCGCGCCGAAGGAGTCCGATTTACCCTTATTAGCATTTCAATTCCCGTTGGCCGTAAATGCTCCTGGCCGGATTATTCCGTGAGTTGGGTCACGCGCGGCCCGCCGCCCCGCCACTGCCCCGCACACCCCCGCTTCCCTTGCCCCGCATACGAGTTGACCGTTGGCAGAAGCAAAGGATCAAGCGCCCAAAACGCCCCGGATCAAGGTCAACTAGGGCGATGTATGAATCAGGTACTTGTTCGGGACATGTGCTCTCGCATACGTTCCCGGCCAGTCGGGTGGACGCCGAATCCTGCCACCGCCCGACATCCATCGACCGAACCACTTCATGGCAGGAGCGGGGGACCCAGGTAAGTCGCCGGGCCGGAGCGCCGTACGTCGTCCTACGTCGTACGCCGTGCCGGAACGGCTCGGGGTGAAGCCGTGCCACCCGAGGGCACGGCCGGGCACCTCCCCGCCCGAACCCGACAGCTCACCTCGCAGGCGACGGAGAGGAATCCCCCATGCCTGCAAACGGTCAGCGCCGTTCCCGCACCGCCCGCCTCGTCCGCACCCTCGCCGTCTCCGGTACGGGTGCCGCCGTCCTCGCCCTCCCGCTGATCGGCGCCACCAGCGCCTCCGCCGCCCCGGCGGCGACGACCACGGCCACCGCCAAGACGGTGAGCACGGTCGCCTACCCCAACACCCTGGACGGCTGGATCCGCGAGTCGCTCGCGATCATGGGCCAGAAGGGCATCCCCGGCACGTACAACGGCATCTACCGCAACGTGATACGCGAGTCCTCCGGCAACCCGCTGGCCATCAACAACTGGGACTCCAACGCCGCCAAGGGCATCCCGTCCAAGGGCCTGCTCCAGGTCATCCAGCCGACCTTCAACGCCTACCACGTGGCCGGCACGTCGTTCGACATCTACGACCCGGTCGCGAACATCACGGCCGCCTGCAACTACGCGGCCGCGCGCTACGGCTCCATCGACAACGTCTTCAGCGCGTACTGACGGATCCGGCTCTCAGACGAACAGTCGCTCGAGGACGACGGCCACGCCGTCGTCCTCGTTCGACGTGGTGACCTCGTCGGCGACCGCCTTCAGCTCCGGGTGGGCGTCGGCCATGGCCACTCCCCGGGCGGCCCACCGGAACATGGGGATGTCGTTCGGCATGTCACCGAAGGCGAGGGTGTCCTCGGGCCCCAGCCCCAGCCGCCCGGCGGCCAGGGCCAGACCGGTCGCCTTGGTGATGCCGCGGGGCTGCAGCTCCACGGTCCCCGGGCCCGACATGGTGACCGTGACGAGGGAACCGGCCACGCCCCGGGCCGCCGCCGCCAGCTCGTCGTCGGACAGGACGGGATGGCGCAGCAGCACCTTGCTGATGGGCGCGCGCCACAGGTCGTCGCGCCGCGCCACCCGCTGGGCGGGGAGCGTGGGGTGCGGCATGCGGTACTCCGGCTCGATGAGCGTGAGCCCGTCCACCCCGTCCTGGTCGACCGCGGCGTACACCTCCCCCACCTCCGCCTCGATCTTGCCGAGCGCCGTCTCGGCCGTCTCCCGGTCGAGCGTCCGCGACCACAGCAGGCGGTCCGAACCGGCGTCGTAGAGCTGTGCGCCCTGGCCGCACACCGCGAGCCCCGTACTGCCCAGGTCCTTCAGCAGCGAACGTACCCTCGGCGCGGGCCGGCCGGTCACGACGAGGTGCCGGGCGCCTGCCGCCGTCGCCCGCGCGAGTGCCGCGAGGGACCGCTCGGACAGGGTGTCGTCGCCGCGCAGCAGCGTTCCGTCCAGGTCGGTGGCGATGAGGGCGGGGGCGTGGGGAGCGGGCATGATCAGAGAATACGGATCCGCCACGCGGGTGACGTACGGGAACAGGACGGTGCGGCCGGTGCGGGGCGGGTCCTCCACCATGCGGTCCGCCTGTGCCGTCCCCTCGGCCGACCGGACGAACGCGCGGTCCCCGCAGAGCGGATCCGCCCCGTCCGCGTCCCCGGAGACACCGCTCCCGAATCGCCCGCCCCGGCACCCGGATTCGGACATCGCGAACTCTTTCGACACTGCCCAAGACGGCACCTCCCCCGTAACGTGTGGCGCGACCACATGAACGTGTGGCCCGGTGGCCCAGGCGCGCCCAGGTGCCGCCCCCATGGAACGCACGGCACACGAAAGAGAGGCAGAACCCGATGCCCCCCTTCGAGGTCCCCGAGGGCGACCCCTTCGGTCCGCACAACCTTCCCTACGGTGTCTTCTCCCGCGCCGGATCGCAGGAGCGGACCGTCGGCGTCCGGCTCGGCGACCACGTCCTGGACGCGGGCGCGGCGGCCGTGGCGCTCGGCTCCCCCTACGCCGCCCTGCTGGCACGGCCGACCCTGAACCCGCTGCTCGCCGCGGGCCGCACCGCCTGGTCGGACGTGCGGCGCGCGCTGACGGCGTGGGTGACCGTGCCCGCCCACCAGGAGACCGTGGCGCCGTTCCTGCACCCGCTGTCCTCGGTGACCCTCCACCTGCCCTTCGAGGTCGCGGACTACGTCGACTTCTACGCGTCCGAGAACCACGCCCGCAACGTGGGCCGGATCTTCCGCCCGGACGCCGAGGACTCGCTGACGCCCAACTGGAAGCACCTGCCGATCGGTTACCACGGCCGCTCCGGCACGGTGGTCGTGTCGGGCACGGACGTCGTACGCCCTTCGGGGCAGCGGAAGGCCCCCACCGACCCCGCCCCCGTCTTCGGCCCTTCCATCCGGCTGGACATCGAGGCCGAGGTCGGCTTCGTGGTGGGCGTGCCCTCGCGGCTCGGGCAGCCGGTGGCCCTCGCGGACTTCCGCGAGCACGTCTTCGGACTGTGCCTGCTCAACGACTGGTCGGCGCGGGACATCCAGGCCTGGGAGTACGTCCCCCTCGGCCCCTTCCTCGGCAAGTCGTTCGCCACGTCGGTGTCGGCGTGGATCACTCCGCTGGACGCGCTGGAGGACGCACGGCTGGCCCCGCCGCAGCGCACGCACCCGCTGCTGCCGTACCTGGACGACTCCGAAGAGGAGCCCGGCGGCTACGACCTGCGGATCTCCGTCGCGATCAACGGACACGTCGTCTCTCGGCCGCCGTTCTCCACGATGTACTGGACGGCCGCCCAGCAGTTGGCCCACATGACGGTCAACGGCGCCTCGCTGCGCACCGGTGACCTGTACGGGTCGGGCACGGTCAGCGGACCGGAGCCCGCCCAGCGCGGCTCGCTCCTGGAACTCAGCTGGAACGGCCGCGAACCGATCGAACTCCCGGACGGCAAGCGGACGTTCCTGGAGGACGGGGACGTGGTGACGCTGTCGGCGTGGGCGCCGGGCGCGGGCGGGGTCCGGGTGGGGCTGGGAGAGGTCACGGGGCGGATCACGGCGGGGTGACACCCCAGCCGTCGGAGCGGAGACCGCGCGGGACCGGGCACCGCCGGACCACGACACGGGGCGCCCCTCTCAGCCGCCGTGACGGAGATCCTGCCGGCCGGTCGCCGCCGGACCATGACTGGGGGCGCCCGTCCCCGTCATACTGGCGGCGGACCGGGTGGCGCGCACCGCACCGGCACGCGCACCGTGCCCGCACGGTCCGCGCGACACCACCGCGAACACCCGTCGGCCCCACCGCGCACCGCACGCCCGTACCACTGCGGGGACGGCCGCCGGCACCACCGCACCGCACGCCCCGCTCCACCGGCCGTCCCCAGACCCACCGCACCACGCGCAGCACAGCACCAAAGCACAGCCCGTTCCACCGCACGACCCGACACCCGCCCACCTCCGATCAGGATCCGGAGACCGTGGCATGACCGTCTGCCTGCTCCTGCTGAGCGCCGTCGCTCTGGCGGCCGCCGTGCCGGTTCCCCGCGCGCTGACCCGGGCGCGGTGGCCCGAGCGGGAACCCGTGGTCGCGCTGTGGGTGTGGCAGTGCCTGGTGGCCACCGTCCTGCTGTGCTGTCTGGCCGCCCTGGTCCTGGGCGCGGCGGCGGTCTTCCACACCGTGCGCGACCGGGTGTTCGCCCCCGCGCCGGACGCCGTGACCGCCGCCTACGACCTGTCGGTCGCGCCGGCCTGGGCAGCCGCCCTCACCCTGCTCCTGGCGTGCGGCGCCGCCTGGACCACCGCGATGCTCGGCCGTGAACTCGCCGAGGCCCGCCGTCGCCGCGGCCTGGCCCGCGCCCACCTGCGCGAACGCGCCCCCGACCTGCCCGCGGGCCTGCCCGTGGCGCGGGGGCCGATGCTGGTGCTGGAGGACGAGTACCCCGACGCGTGGTGGATGCCCGGCCATCCGCCCCAGCTCATCGTCACGACGGGAGCGCTGCAACGCCTGACGGGCCACCAGCTCGACGCGGTCCTCGCCCACGAGCGCGGCCACGCCCGCGCCCACCACGACTGGCTGCTGCACCTGTCGACCGCGCTCGCGACCGGCTTCCCGCGCATCCCGCTCTTCGCGCACTTCTGCGACCAGACCCACCGCCTGGTCGAGCTGGCCGCCGACGACACCGCCTCCCGCCGTCACGGCCACCTCACCACGGCCCTCGCCCTGATCGAACTCAACCAGCACCGCGGCGTCCTCTCCTGCGCCTCCAGCCACCGTCTGCTCGGTGAACGGGTGGACCGCCTCCTGGAGCCCCCGCCCCGGCTGGACCGCAGGCGCCGGGCCCTGACGACGACGGTGGCGGCCCTGGTACCGCTGCTTCCCCTGCTGATCACGTTCGCCCCCGGACTGACGGCGCTGGGGTGACGGCGCCGGGCGGACGGCGCTGGAGTGACGGGCCCAGGCGGGGCAGAGCTGGAGTGGCGGCGCCGGGCGGGCGCGCGCACCATGGGGCCCGCCCCGCCGCTCATATCCAGTCGTCGTCCGGTTCCGGCTCGGGCTCCGGGCCAGGGTCAGGGCCCGCACCGGCGCCGAACCGGTCGTCGGCCCCCTCGGCCGGTGCCGCCAGCGAGTCCAGAACCCGGATCACGCCCTCGCCGTACGTCGCGAGCTTCTTCTCGCCGACGCCGCCGACCGTGCCGAGCCGGTCCACCGACGTCGGCCAGGCCGTGACGATCTCGCGGAGCGTGGCGTCGTGGAAGATGACGTACGCGGGAACGCCCTGCTCGCGGGCCTGCTCGGCGCGCCAGGCGCGCAGGGCCTCGAAGGCGGGGAGCAGGTGCTCGGGCAGTTCGGCCACGGCGGCCTTGCCCTTGCTCCGCCCGGAGGCGGACGAGGACGACCGCGACGCGGCCGGCCGCTTCGGTTCCTTGCGCAGCGGTACCTCGCGCTCCGCGCGCAGCACCGCGCCGCTGGCGTCGGTCAGCACCAGCGTGCCGTACTCGCCCTCCACCGCGAGCAGGCCCTGGGCCAGCAACTGGCGCACGACCCCGCGCCACTCCCCCTCGGACAGCTCGGTGCCGATGCCGAAGACGGAGAGCTGGTCGTGGTCGAACTGGATCACCTTGCCGGTGCGCTTGCCCAGCAGGATGTCGATGATCTGCACGGCGCCGAACTTCTGCCCGCGCTCGCGCTGGAGCCGGACCACCGTCGAGAGCACCTTCTGGGCGGCGACCGTGCCGTCCCACGTCTCCGGCGGGGTCAGGCAGGTGTCGCAGTTGCCGCAGCCGGACTCCTGCGGTTCCTGGCCGAAGTAGGCGAGGAGCTGGCCGCGGCGGCAGGCGGCCGTCTCGCACAGGGCGAGCATCGAGTCCAGGTGGGCGGCGGCGCGGCGGCGGAAGGACTCGTCCCCCTCACCGGTCTGGATCAGCTTGCGCTGCTGGATGACGTCGTTGAGGCCGTAGGCCATCCAGGCCGTCGACGGCAGGCCGTCGCGGCCCGCGCGGCCGGTCTCCTGGTAGTAGCCCTCGACGGACTTCGGCAGGTCGAGGTGGGCGACGAAGCGGACGTCCGGCTTGTCGATGCCCATGCCGAAGGCGATGGTGGCGACCACGACCAGGCCGTCCTCGCGCAGGAAGCGGGACTGGTGCGCGGCGCGCGTGCCCGCGTCCAGGCCCGCGTGGTACGGCACCGCCCGGATGCCGTTGGCCGACAGGAACTCGGCGGTCTTCTCCACCGAGTTGCGCGACAGGCAGTACACGATGCCGGCGTCGCCCGCGTGCTCCGCGCGCAGGAAGGCCAGCAGCTGCTTCTTCGGGTCGGCCTTGGGCACGATCCGGTACTGGATGTTGGGCCGGTCGAAGCTGGCCACGAAGTGCCGGGCCTGCGGCATGTTCAGCCGCTGGGTGATCTCCTGGTGCGTGGCGTGGGTGGCGGTCGCGGTGAGCGCGATGCGGGGCACGTCGGGCCAGCGCTCGCCCAGCAGGGACAGCGTCAGGTAGTCGGGGCGGAAGTCGTGGCCCCACTGGGAGACGCAGTGCGCCTCGTCGATGGCGAAGACGGAGATCTTGCCGCGGGAGAGCAGGTCGAGCGTGGCGTCCACGCGCAGCCGCTCCGGCGCGAGGTAGAGCAGGTCCAGTTCCCCGGCGAGGAACTCCGCCTCGACCACGCGCCGCTCGTCGAAGTCCTGCGTGGAGTTGATGAAGCCGGCCCGCACCCCGAGCGCGCGCAGGGCGTCCACCTGGTCCTGCATGAGGGCGATCAGCGGCGACACCACGATGCCCGTACCGGGTCTGACCAGGGCCGGGATCTGGTAGCACAGGGACTTGCCGCCGCCGGTGGGCATGAGCACGACGGCGTCGCCGCCCGTCACCACATGCTCGATGACCGCTTCCTGCTCGCCCCGGAAGGCCTCGTATCCGAAGACCCGGCGCAGCGTGGCAAGCGCCTCGCTGTCCGTCACTGCCATCTCGGTGACACCGCCTGTCCCGCCCATCGTCTCGTCCCCCGTACGTCGTCCCTCGACCACTTCCTCCACGATAGGGGGCGCCGCCGACAGCGCTGGAGTTATCCACAGGCCGGACGCCGCGGCGCCAGGTCAACGACACCAGACTCGTTCACACGTACGCAGGAGACCTGCCCGTTTCCGGCCGATAGTCTGAATGCACCGGCGAGACTCCGTCCCATGGGAGCACTGATGAGCGTCGCACCGAAGGCGTCCAAGCCCACCTGGCCGACTCCGCCGGAAGGCGGCTGGACCGCCGACGACCTGGAGCGCCTCCCGAATCTGCCTCCGCATACGGAACTGATCGACGGGAGCCTGGTCTTCGTGAGTCCGCAAACCGCTTTTCATGAGCGCGCTGTCGACTTCTTCAAGTGGCAGTTGCAATCTCTGGCGCCGGCTGACTTCGAAGTCTTCCGCGAATTCACCATCGACATCGACCGCCAGAACAGGCCTGAGCCCGATGTGGTCGTCGTACGGGGAGACGTGGTGGAGGAGGAGCCGGAGCAGACCCGGTTCCCCGCGGAGGCCGTCCTTCTGGCCGTCGAGGTCGTCTCCGAGGACTCCGTCTCCCGGGACCGCGAGACCAAGCCCCTCAAATACTCCCGGGCCAAGATCCCTCACTACTGGAGGGTCGAGAACGAAAACGGCCGCGCCGTCGTGCACGCTTTCGAGCTGGAGCCCACGACCGGCTCCTACACCAGCGTCGGCATCTTCCGGGAGCGGATGAAGGTGGACGCCCCGTTCTCCGTGGACCTCGACCTGACCGGGATCAGAACGCGCCACGGAGGAAACCGGTAACCCTCCCCCGCACAGCCGAGCGGCCCGGCCCCACACGAGGGGCCGGGCCGCTCCGTCGTGCTGCGCGGCGGGGTTCAGCGCACGAACACCCCCGCCTGGTCCGCCAGGTCCAGGAAGTACTGCGGGGCCACGCCCAGCACCACCGTGACGGCCACGCCCACGCCGATCGCGGTCATGGTCAGCGGTGAGGGCACCGCCACCGTCGGGCCCTCCGGACGCGGCTCGCTGAAGAACATCAGGACGATCACGCGGATGTAGAAGAAGGCCGCGACCGCCGACGAGATCACACCGATGACGACCAGCGGTGCCGCGCCGCCCTCCGCCGCCGCCTTGAACACGGCGAACTTCCCGGCGAAGCCGCTGGTCAGCGGGATGCCCGCGAAGGCCAGCAGGAAGACGGCGAACACGGCCGCCACCAGCGGGGAGCGCCGGCCGAGCCCGGCCCACTTGGACAGGTGCGTCGCCTCGCCGCCCGCGTCGCGCACCAGCGTGACCACGGCGAACGCGCCGATCGTCACGAAGGAGTACGCGGCCAGGTAGAAGAGGACGGAGGAGACGCCGTCCTTCGAGGTGGCGATGACACCCGCGAGGATGAACCCGGCGTGGGCGATGGACGAGTACGCCAGCAGGCGTTTGATGTCGGTCTGGGTGATCGCGACGATCGCACCGCCGAGCATGGTGATGATCGCGACGCCCCACATGACCGGCCGCCAGTCCCAGCGCATCCCGGGCAGCACGACGTACAGCAGCCGCAGCAGCGCGCCGAACGCGGCCACCTTGGTCGCCGCCGCCATGAATCCGGTGACCGGGGTCGGCGCGCCCTGGTAGACGTCCGGCGTCCACATGTGGAACGGGACGGCGCCCACCTTGAACAGCAGCCCCATCACCACCATCGCGGCGCCGATGAGCAGCAGCGCGTCGTTGCCCATGGTGTTGGCCAGCGCCGGGTCGACGCCGGCCACGTTGCCCTCGACGACCTGCGCGATCGTCGTGTACGACACCGAGCCGGCGTACCCGTACAGCAGGGCGATGCCGAACAGGGTGAACGCGGAGGCGAACGCGCCGAGCAGGAAGTACTTGACCGCGGCCTCCTGCGACATGAGCCGCTTGCGGCGGGCCAGGGCGCACAGCAGGTACAGCGGGAGGGAGAAGACCTCCAGGGCCACGAACAGGGTCAGCAGGTCGTTCGCCGAGGGGAAGACGAGCATGCCGGCGACGGCGAACAGGAGCAGCGGGAAGACCTCGGTGGTGGTGAACCCGGCCTTCACGGCGGCCTTCTCGCTGTCGCTGCCCGGTACGGCCGAGGCCTGCGCGGCGAAGGAGTCGACGCGGTTGCCGTGCGCCTCGGGGTCCAGGCGCCGCTCGGCGAAGGTGAACAGGCCGACCAGGGCGGACAGCACGATCGTGCCCTGGAGGAAGAGGGACGGCCCGTCGACGGCGATGGCGCCCATCGCCGCGATGTGCGCCTTCGTGGTGCCGTAGCCGTCCGCCGCGAGCGCGACGACCGCGGCGAAGGCGGCGCACAGGGCTACGACGGACACGAACACCTGGGCGTGGTAGCGGGACCTGCGCGGGACGAAGGCCTCGACCAGCACCCCCACGATCGCCGCGCCCACGACGATGAGGGTGGGCGACAGCTGCCCGTACTCGATCTTCGGCGCGCCGATCTTGGCGATCGGGTCGGCTGCGGTTGTCCACAGGCTGTGGACGGCTGCTGCGCTCACTTGGCCGCCTCCACGTCGGGCTTGGGGTCGGTCTTGTGTACGTCGGACATGGTCTGCCTGACCGCCGGGTCGACGATGTTCGTCACGGGCTTCGGATAGACGCCCAGGAAGATCAGCAGCACGATCAGCGGGGCGACGACCACCAGCTCCCGCACTCTGAGGTCCGGCATCGCGGAGACCTCCCGTTTCACCGGGCCGGTCATCGTCCGCTGGTAGAGGACGAGGGTGTACAGCGCGGCGAGCACGATGCCGAAGGTGGCGACGATGCCGATGGCCGGGTACCGCGTGAAGGTGCCGACCAGGACCAGGAACTCGCTGACGAAGGGGGCGAGCCCCGGCAGCGAGAGGGTCGCCAGGCCGCCGATCAGGAAGGTGCCGGCGAGCACGGGCGCGACCTTCTGCACACCGCCGTAGTCGGCGATGAGCCGCGAGCCGCGCCGGGAGATCAGGAATCCGGCGACCAGCAGCAGCGCGGCCGTCGACAGGCCGTGGTTGACCATGTAGAGCGTCGCGCCGGACTGGCCCTGGCTGGTCATCGCGAAGATGCCCATGATGATGAAGCCGAAGTGCGAGATCGACGCGTACGCGATCAGGCGCTTGATGTCGCGCTGGCCGACCGCCAGCAGCGCGCCGTAGATGATGCTGATCACGGCGAGGACGAGGATCACGGGCGTGGCCCACTTGCTCGCCCCGGGGAACAGCTGGAGGCAGAAGCGGAGCATCGCGAAGGTGCCCACCTTGTCGACCACCGCAGTGATGAGGACGGCGACGGGGGCGGTGGACTCCTGCATGGCGTTGGGCAGCCAGGTGTGCAGCGGCCACAGCGGCGCCTTCACCGCGAAGGCGAAGAAGAAACCGAGGAACAGCCAGCGTTCGGTGCTGGTGGCCATGTGCAGCGAGCCGTTGGCGCGGGCCTCGGCGATCTCGGCGAGGGAGAAGTTCCCGGCGACGACGTACAGGCCGATCACCGCGGCCAGCATGATCAGGCCGCCGACCAGGTTGTACAGGAGGAACTTCACCGCCGCGTACGACCGCTGCGTCGCGGCCGTCTCCTCCCCGTGCTCGTGGGCACGGTCCCCGAAGCCGCCGATGAGGAAGTACATCGGGATCAGCATGGCTTCGAAGAAGATGTAGAAGAGGAAGACGTCGGTGGCCTCGAAGGAGATGATCACCATCGCCTCGACGGCCAGGATCAGGGCGAAGAAGCCCTGGGTGGGCCGCCAGCGGCGGCTGCCGGTCTCCAGGGGGTCGGCGTCGTGCCAGCCCGCCAGGACCACGAACGGGATCAGCAGGGCGGTCAGCGCGACCAGCGCGACGCCGATGCCGTCCACGCCCAGTTCGTAGCGGACCCCGAAGGCCGCGATCCAGGAGTGGGACTCGGTGAGCTGGTAGCGGGCGCCGTCCGGGTCGAAGCGGACCAGGGTGGTGACCGCCAGCGCGAGCGTGCCGAGGGAGACCAGGAGGGCCAGCCACTTGGCGGCGGCGCGCCGGGAGGCCGGTACGGCGGCCGTGGCGACGGCCCCGACGGCCGGGAGCGCCGCCGTCGCTGTCAGCAGAGGAAAGGACATCGGTATCAGACCGCCCTCATCAGCAGGGTCGCGGCGACCAGGAGTGCCGCACCGCCGAACATCGAGACCGCGTACGAGCGCGCGAAGCCGTTCTGCAGCCGGCGCAGCCGGCCGGACAGGCCGCCCATGGACGCCGCCGTGCCGTTGACGACACCGTCGACCAGGGTGTGGTCGACGTACACCAGGGACCGGGTGAGGTGCTCGCCGCCGCGGACGAGGACGACGTGGTTGAAGTCGTCCTGAAGCAGGTCCCGCCGGGCGGCCCGGGTGAGCAGCGACCCGCGCGGGGCGACGGCCGGGACCGGCCTGCGGCCGTACTGGGCCCAGGCGATGGCGACGCCGACGACCAGGCAGACCATGGTGGCGCCGGTGACCACCGCGGCGCTGACCGGCGAGTCGCCCTCGCTGTGCCCGGTGACCGGCTCCAGCCAGTGCAGGAAGCGGTCGCCGATGCTGAAGAACGCGCCGCCGAACACCGACCCGACGGCCAGCACGATCATGGGGACGGTCATGGTCCCGGGCGACTCGTGCGGGTGCGGTTCGGCGTGGGCGCCGCGCTCCTCGGCCGCCGGTTCCGCGCTGGGTTCGGCGGGCGAGGCGGTGGGCCGGTCGCGCCAGCGCTCCTCACCGAAGAACGTCATCAGCATCACGCGCGTCATGTAGTACGCCGTGATGGCCGCGCCCAGCAGGGCCGCGCCGCCGAGGATCCAGCCCTCGGTGCCGCCCTTGGCGAAGGCCGCCTCGATGATCTTGTCCTTGGAGAAGAAGCCGGACAGGCCGGGGAAGCCGATGATCGCGAGGTAGCCCAGACCGAAGGTGATGAAGGTGACGGGCATGTACTTCCTGAGCCCGCCGTACTTGCGCATGTCGACCTCGTCGTTCATGCCGTGCATGACGGAGCCGGCGCCGAGGAACAGCCCGGCCTTGAAGAAGCCGTGCGTCACCAGGTGCATGATCGCGAAGACGTAGCCGATGGGGCCGAGCCCCGCGGCGAGCACCATGTAGCCGATCTGCGACATGGTCGAGCCGGCCAGCGCCTTCTTGATGTCGTCCTTCGCGCAACCGACGATCGCACCGAACAGCAGGGTGACCGCGCCGACGACGGTGACGGCGAGCTGCGCGTCGGGCGCGGCGTTGAAGATCGCGCCCGAGCGGACGATCAGGTAGACGCCCGCCGTCACCATGGTGGCGGCGTGGATGAGGGCGGAGACCGGGGTCGGGCCCTCCATCGCGTCACCGAGCCAGGACTGCAGCGGCACCTGGGCGGACTTGCCGCAGGCGGCGAGCAGCAGCATCAGGCCGATCGCGGTGAGCTTGCCCTCGCCGGTGTCCCCCGCATGGCTGAGGACCGGGCCGAAGGCGAAGGTCCCGAAGGTCGTGAACATCAGCATGATCGCGATCGACAGGCCCATGTCGCCGACCCGGTTGACCAGGAAGGCCTTCTTGGCGGCGGTGGCCGCGCTGGGCTTGTGCTGCCAGAAGCCGATCAGCAGGTAGGAGGCGAGACCGACGCCCTCCCAGCCGACGTACAGCAGGAGGTAGTTGTCGGCGAGGACGAGCAGCAGCATCGCCGCGAGGAACAGGTTGAGGTAGCCGAAGAAGCGGCGGCGCCGCTCGTCGTGCTCCATGTACCCGATCGAGTACAGGTGGATGAGCGAGCCGACACCCGTGATCAGCAGCACGAACGTCATCGACAGCTGGTCGAGCCGGAAGGTGACGTCCGCCTGGAAGCCGGCCACCGGGACCCAGCTGAACAGGTGCTGGATCACCGTGCGGTGGTCGGCGCCCTTGCCGAGCAGGTCGGCGAAGAGGACCAGGCCGATCACGAAGGAGGCGCCGGCGAGCAGGGTGCCGATCCAGTGGCCGACGGCGTCCAGGCGCCGGCCGCCGGCCAGGAGGACGGCCGCTCCGAGCAGGGGCGCCGCGATCAGCAGCGCAATCAGGTTCTCCACGATTCTTCCGACCCCTTACAGCTTCATCAGGCTGGCGTCGTCGACCGAGGCCGAGTGGCGGGAACGGAACAGCGACACGATGATCGCGAGTCCGACGACGACCTCCGCCGCGGCGACGACCATCGTGAAGAAGGCGATGATCTGGCCGTCGAGGTTGCCGTGCATCCGGGAGAAGGTGACGAACGCGAGGTTGCAGGCGTTCAGCATCAGCTCGACGCACATGAAGACCACGATGGCGTTGCGCCGGATGAGGACCCCGGTGGCGCCGATCGTGAACAACAGGGCGGCGAGGTACAGGTAGTTGACGGGGTTCACTTCGACGCCTCCTCGGGCCGCTTGAGGCTCGCCGGGTCGATCTCGGTGCGCTCCAGCCGCTCCTCGGCACGCTGCTCAAGGGCCTTGAGGTCGTTCAGCGCCTCGGCCGAGACGTCGCGGACCTGGCCGCGCTCGCGCAGCGTCTTGCTGACGGTCAGCTCGGAGGGGGTGCCGTCGGGCAGCAGACCGGCGATGTCCACGGCGTTGTGCCGGGCGTAGACGCCGGGGGCGGGCAGCGGCGGTACGTGCTTGCCCTCGCGCACGCGCTGTTCGGACAGCTCGCGCTGGGTCCTGGCCCGCTCGGTGCGCTCCCGGTGGGTGAGCACCATGGCGCCGATGGTGGCCGTGATGAGCAGGGCACCGGTGAGTTCGAAGGCGTACACGTACCGGGTGAAGATGAGGGACGCCAGACCCTCCACGTTGCCGCCCGCGTTGGCCTTGCCGGCGCCGGCGAAGTCCTTCAGGGAGGCGTTGGCGATCCCCGCGAAGAGCAGGACGCCGAAGCCGAGGCCGCACAGAAGGGCCAGCCAGCGCTGGCCCTTGATGGTCTCCTTCAGGGAGTCCGCGGCGGTCACGCCGACCAGCATCACCACGAACAGGAACAGCATCATGATCGCGCCGGTGTAGACGACGATCTGCACGATCCCCAGGAAGTAGGCGCCGTTGGCGAGGTAGAACACCGCCAGGACGATCATGGTGCCGGCCAGGCACAGCGCACTGTGCACGGCCTTCTTCATGAAGACGGTGCACAGCGCACCGATCACCGCGACGGTGCCGAGCACCCAGAACTGGAAGGCCTCCCCGGTGGAGGTGGTGTAGGCGGCGAGCTGCTCGCTCATGCGCCCACCCCCTCGTCCGCGGCCTGCTCCCCCTTGGAGACGGCCACCTGGCGCACCGTGTCCGGTGCGGCCTCGGTCACCAGGCCCCGGTAGTAGTCCTGTTCGTCCGTACCGGGGTAGATGGCGTGCGGCGTGTCGACCATGCCCTCTTCGAGGCCGGCGAGCAGCTGCTCCTTGGTGTAGATGAGGTTCGCGCGGCTGGAGTCGGCGAGTTCGAACTCGTTGGTCATCGTCAGCGCGCGCGTGGGGCACGCCTCGATGCACAGCCCGCACAGGATGCAGCGGGCGTAGTTGATCTGGTAGACGCGGCCGTAGCGCTCGCCCGGGGAGTAGCGCTCCTCGTCGGTGTTGTCGGCGCCCTCCACGTAGATGGCGTCGGCGGGGCAGGCCCAGGCGCACAGCTCGCAGCCGACGCACTTCTCCAGGCCGTCCGGATGGCGGTTGAGCTGGTGCCGTCCGTGGAAACGCGGAGCGGTGGTCTTCTTCTGCTCCGGGTACTGCTCGGTGAGCCGCTTCTTGAACATGGCCTTGAAGGTCACGCCGAAGCCGGCCACGGGGTTCTGGAAACCGGGCTTGGTCTCCTTGGGTTCCTCAGCCATCGGACGCCTCCTTTCCATCCAGAGATCCGTCACTGACAGTGTCCGCCCCACCACTGACAATCAGTTCCCGCTCGCGGTGCGGACGGCGTCGCGGCACCGGCGGCAGCTCCTGGCCCGGCAGCGGGGGCACGGGGAATCCGCCGGCCATCGGGTCGAAGCCGGCCGGCTGCGCGGCGGGCTCCCCGGCCTCGGCCGCCCTGCCCTTCTCGCGGAACATGTCGGCGACGAAGGACAGGATCAGCAGCGCCAGGACGCCACCGCCGACGTAGAGGGCGATGTCGGCGAAGTCGTAGTTCTCGTTCCTGAGCGTCCGCACGGTCGCGACGAGCATCAGCCAGACCACGGAGACCGGGATGAGGACCTTCCAGCCGAGCTTCATCAGCTGGTCGTAGCGCACCCGCGGGAGCGTGCCGCGCAGCCAGATGAAGAAGAACAGCAGCAGCTGCACCTTGATCACGAACCAGAGCAGCGGCCACCAGCCGTGGTTGGCGCCCTCCCAGAAGGTGCTGATCGGCCAGGGTGCCCGCCATCCGCCCAGGAAGAGCGTGGTCGACACGGCCGAGACCGTCACCATGTTCACGTACTCGGCGAGCATGAACATCGCGAACTTGATCGACGAGTACTCGGTGTTGAAGCCGCCCACCAGGTCGCCCTCGGACTCGGGCATGTCGAACGGGGCGCGGTTCGTCTCGCCGACCATGGTGACGATGTAGAGGATGAACGACACCGGCAGCAGCAGGATGTACCAGCGGTCGTGCTGCTGTTCGACGATGGTCGACGTCGACATCGATCCCGAGTACAGGAAGACCGAGGCGAACGCGGCGCCCATGGCGATCTCGTAGGAGATCATCTGCGCGCACGAGCGCAGACCGCCCAGCAGCGGGTACGTCGAGCCGGAGCTCCAGCCCGCGAGCACGATGCCGTAGATGCCGACCGAGGCGACCGCCAGGATGTACAGCATGGCGATCGGCAGGTCGGTCAGCTGCATCGCGGTGCGGTGGCCGAAGATCGAGATCTCGTTGCCGGCCGGGCCGAAGGGGATCACGGCGATCGCCATGAACGCCGGGATGGCCGCGACGACGGGCGCCAGGACGTAGACGACCTTGTCGGCGCGCTTGACGACGAGGTCCTCCTTGAGCATCAGCTTCACGCCGTCGGCGAGCGACTGGAGCATGCCCCAGGGGCCGTGCCGGTTGGGGCCGATGCGCAGCTGCATCCAGGCGACGACCTTGCGTTCCCACACGATGGAGAACAGCACGGTCACCATCAGGAAGGCGAAGCAGAACACCGCCTTGACGACGACCAGCCACCACGGGTCGGTGCCGAACATCGAGAGGTTCTCTGCGGCGAGGGACGGGCTCATGCCTCCACCTCCTCGGGGGCCTCGGTCGCGCGGGTCGCCGGGCCGATACGGACGAGGGAGCCGGGCTGCGCCCCGGTGTCGGAGGCGACTCCGGCGCCCACGGAGTTCAGCGGCAGCCACACCACCCGGTCGGGCATCTCGGTGACCTCCAGAGCGAGTTCGACCGTCCCGGCCGGTCCGGTCACGGCGAGCAGGTCGCCGTCGGCGACGCCCGCCTCGGCGGCCGTGGCGGCCGACACGCGCGCGCGGGCGGCGTGCCGGGTGCCGGCCAGCGCCTCGTCGCCCTCCTGTAGCAGACCCCGGTCGAGCAGCAGCCGGTGCCCGGCGAGCACGGCCTCCCCGGCGGCGGGCCGGGGCAGCACGCCCCCGCTCTCCACCGGTTCGCCGGCGCGCGGGCCCGTCCAGGCGCCGAGCCGGTCCAGTTCGGCGTGCGCGGTCCGCAGGTCCGGCAGGCCCAGGTGGACGTCCATGGCGTCGGCCAGCATCTGCAGCACCCGCAGGTCGGTCGGTGCCAGACGGCGGGTCATCTGCTCGGGCTTGAGCGCGGCCTCGAAGAAGCGCACCCTGCCCTCCCAGTTGAGGAAGCTGCCGGCCTTCTCGGCGACGGCGGCGACGGGCAGGACCACGTCGGCGTGCTCGGTGACCTCGCTGGGCCGCAGCTCCAGCGACACCAGGAAGCCGACCTCGGCCAGGGCGGCACGCGCGCGTGCCGGGTCTGGCAGGTCGGCGACCTCCACCCCGGCGACCAGCAGGGCCTGGAGTTCTCCGTCCGCGGCCGCCTCGACGATCTGGTCGGTGTCCCGGCCGTAGCGGTGCGGGAGGCCGGCGACGCCCCACACGGCGGCGACCTCCTCCCGCGCGCGCGGGTCGGTCGCCGGGCGTCCGCCCGGCAGCAGCGACGGCAGCGCGCCCGCCTCGACCGCGCCGCGCTCCCCGGCCCGGCGCGGGATCCACACCAGGCCGGCACCGGTCGCGTGCGCCGCCCGTACGGCGGCGGTCAGACCGCCCGCCACCGAGGCGAGCCGCTCACCGACCACGATCAGCGCGCCCTCGGCGCGCAGCGCCTCGGCGGCACGGCTGCCGTTGTCCTCCAGTCCGGCCCCGCTCGCCAGCGCGTCCAGCCACTCGGTCTCGGTGCCGGGCGCAGCCGGCAGCAGCGTGCCGCCCGCCTTCTGAAGGCCCCGCGTGGCGTGCGTGGCCAGCGCGAACACCTGCTGGCCGTGCCCCCGCCACGCCTTGCGCAGCCGCAGGAAGACGCCGGGCGCCTCCTCCTCGGACTCGAACCCGGCGAGCAGGACGGCGGGCGCCTTCTCCAGGGCGGTGTACGTGACGCCCGTGCCGTCGACGTCCCGGCCGCGTCCGCCGACGTGGGCGGCCAGGAAGTCGGCCTCCTCACCGCTGTGCACGCGCGCGCGGAAGTCGATGTCGTTGGTGTCGAGCGCCACGCGCGCGAACTTGCTGTAGGCGTAGGCGTCCTCGACGGTGAGCCGGCCACCGGTGAGGACACCGGTCCGGCCGCGTGAGGCGAGCAGGCCCTGGGCCGCGATCTCCAGCGCCTCCGGCCACGACGCCGGGACCAGGTCGCCCTCCGGGTTGCGCACCAAGGGGGTCGTCAGCCGGTCCTTCAGCTGCGCGTAACGGAACCCGAAGCGCCCCTTGTCGCAGATCCACTCCTCGTTGACCTCGGGGTCGTGGGCGGCGAGCCGCCGCATGACCTTGCCGCGCCGGTGGTCGGTGCGCGTGGCGCAGCCGCCCGCGCAGTGCTCGCAGACCGAAGGGGAGGAGACGAGGTCGAAGGGGCGGGAGCGGAACCGGTAGGCCGCCGAGGTGAGCGCGCCGACCGGGCAGATCTGGATGGTGTTGCCGGAGAAGTACGACTCGAAGGGGTCGCCCTCGCCGGTGCCGACCTGCTGCAGCGCGCCCCGCTCGATCAGCTCGATCATCGGGTCGCCGGCGATCTGGTTGGAGAAGCGGGTGCAGCGGGCGCACAGCACGCACCGCTCGCGGTCCAGCAGCACCTGCGCGGAGATCGGCACCGGCTTCTCGTAGGTCCGCTTCCTGCCCTCGAAGCGGGACTCGGCGTTGCCGTGCGACATGGCCTGGTTCTGCAGCGGGCACTCGCCGCCCTTGTCGCAGACCGGGCAGTCCAGCGGGTGGTTGATGAGCAGCAGCTCCATCACGCCGTGCTGGGCCTTCTCGGCGACCGGCGAGGTCAGCTGGGTCTTCACCACCATGCCGTCGGTGCAGGTGATGGTGCAGGACGCCATCGGTTTGCGCTGGCCCTCGACCTCGACGATGCACTGGCGGCAGGCGCCGGCCGGGGCGAGCAGCGGGTGGTCGCAGAACCGCGGGATCTCGATGCCGAGCTGCTCGGCGGCCCGGATGACCAGGGTGCCCTTGGGCACGCTGATCTCGATGCCGTCGATCGTCAGCGTCACGAGGTCTTCCGGCGGGGGTGCCGCCGCGCCGCCCGAGGAAGGGGCGTTGGTGGTCACGGTCATGCGTGCACCTCCGTGTGCTGGTCCGCCCAGGCCGTCGACCTGGCCGGGTCGAAGGGGCAGCCGCGGCCCGTGATGTGCTCCTCGTACTCCTCGCGGAAGTACTTCAGGGAGGAGAAGATCGGCGAGGCCGCACCGTCGCCGAGGGCGCAGAAGGACTTGCCGTTGATGTTGTCGGCGATGTCGTTCAGCTTGTCCAGGTCGGCCATGGCGCCCTTGCCGGCCTCGATGTCGCGCAGCAACTGCACGAGCCAGTAGGTCCCCTCGCGGCAGGGCGTGCACTTGCCGCAGGACTCGTGGGCGTAGAACTCGGTCCACCGGGTGACGGCCCGCACCACGCAGGTCGTCTCGTCGAAGCACTGCAGGGCCTTGGTGCCGAGCATGGATCCGGCGGCGCCCACGCCCTCGTAGTCGAGGGGGACGTCGAGGTGTTCCTCGGTGAACATCGGGGTGGAGGAGCCGCCCGGGGTCCAGAACTTCAGCCGGTGCCCGGGGCGCATGCCGCCGCTCATGTCGAGGAGCTGGCGCAGGGTGATGCCGAGCGGGGCCTCGTACTGGCCGGGGCTGGCGACGTGGCCGCTGAGCGAGT
This sequence comes from Streptomyces sp. NPDC006743, assembly GCF_040703815.1. Lineage (NCBI taxonomy): Bacteria > Bacillati > Actinomycetota > Actinomycetes > Kitasatosporales > Streptomycetaceae > Streptomyces > Streptomyces sp. NPDC006743. The sequence continues at coordinate 20,581 of NZ_JBEYJA010000048.1, forward strand.
AGAGCGTGAAGCCCGGGGACTTCTCGCTGCCCATCGACCTGAACCATTCCTTGCCGTTCTTCAGGATGGCGGGAACCGACGCGATCGACTCGACGTTGTTCACCACAGTCGGGCACGCGTAGAGGCCCGCGACGGCAGGGAAGGGGGGACGGAGCCGCGGTTGGCCGCGGCGGCCTTCGAGCGAGTCCAGCAGCGCGGTCTCCTCACCGCAGATGTACGCGCCGGCGCCCGCGTGCACGGTGATGTCGAGGTCGAGTCCGCTGCCCAGGATGTTCGTACCCAGGTAGCCCGCCGCGTAGGCCTCGCGCACGGCCGAGTGCAACCGCCGCAGCACCGGGACGACTTCACCACGCAGATAGATGAAGGCATGCGACGACCTGATGGCGTAGCACGCGATCACGATGCCCTCGATGAGGCTGTGCGGGTTCGCGAAGAGGAGCGGGATGTCCTTGCAGGTCCCCGGCTCCGATTCGTCGGCGTTGACAACCAGATAGTGGGGTTTCCCATCGCCCTGGGGGATGAACTGCCACTTCATCCCCGTCGGGAATCCCGCGCCGCCGCGCCCGCGCAGACCGGAGTCCTTGACGTACGCGATCAGGTCGTCCGGCGACATGGCGAGTGCCTTGCGGAGTCCCTCGTACCCCTCGTGCCTCCGGTAGACGTCCAGGGTCCAGGACCGGTCCTCGTCCCAGAAGGCCGACAGCACGGGTGCGAGCAGCTTCTCGGGACTGGACTCGTTGAGTTCGGTTGCCACGGTCATCACTCCCCCTCCTCTGCGGCAGGTCCCGCGGGGTGCGACGGGTCGGAGGCCGATGTCTCCTGCGGCGCGTCGTGGGAGCTGAGGTGCTCCGTCGGCGACGGCTGGTGCACGGAGGTGTCCCGCGCACTGTCGTGCGGGGCGCCCTCGCGGGGATGGACCACGCGTGCGGGTGCGGCCTCTCCCCTGGCCAGGCGGAGGCCCACCAGCGAAGCGGGTCCCGCGCTGCCGCCGGCGTCGGCGGCACCCTCCCGCTCGTCGGGGAAGCCCGCCAGGATGCGGGCCGTCTCCTTGAAGGTGCACATCGGTGCGCCGCGCGTGGGCGTCACCGGCCGTCCCGCGCGCAGGTCGTCGACCAGGCGGCGCACGCTCGCGGGGGTCTGGTTGTCGAAGAACTCCCAGTTGACCATCACGACCGGGGCGAAGTCACAGGCCGCGTTGCACTCGATGTGCTCCAGGGTGACCTTGCCGTCGTCGGTGGTCTCGCCGTTGCCGACGCCCAGGTGTTCCTGGAGCGTCTCGAAGATCGCGTCGCCGCCCATCACGGCGCACAGGGTGTTGGTGCACACCCCCACCTGGTAGTCGCCGGACGGCTTGCGCCGGTACATGGTGTAGAAGGTGGCGACCGCGGTGACCTCGGCCGTGGTCAGGCCGAGCACGTCCGCGCAGAACGCCATGCCGGTACGCGTGACATGGCCCTCCTGCGACTGCACGAGGTGCAGCAGCGGCAGCAGCGCGGACCGGGAATCGGGGTAGCGGGCGATGATCTCGCGCGCGTCGGCCTCCAGCCGGGCGCGGACGTCGTCCGGGTAGCCGGGAGCGGGCAGTTCGGGCATGCCCAGGCTGACGCCCCGCTCCGAAGAAGAGGTGGTCACCGGTCGACGCCTCCCATCACGGGGTCGATGGACGCGACGGCGACGATGACGTCGGCGACCTGGCCGCCCTCGCACATCGCCGCCATCGCCTGCAGGTTGGTGAAGGACGGGTCGCGGAAGTGGACCCGGTAGGGGCGGGTGCCGCCGTCGGAGACGACGTGCACGCCGAGTTCGCCCTTGGGGGACTCGACCGCCGTGTACGCCTGCCCGGGCGGGACCCGGAAGCCCTCGGTGACCAGCTTGAAGTGGTGGATCAGGGCCTCCATGGAGGTGCCCATGATCTTCTTGATGTGGTCGAGGGAGTTGCCGAGACCGTCCGGGCCGAGGGCGAGCTGGGCGGGCCAGGCGATCTTCTTGTCGGCGACCATGACCGGGCCGGGCTGGAGCCGGTCCAGGCACTGCTCGACGATCCTGAGCGACTGGCGCATCTCCTCCAGGCGGATCAGGAAGCGGCCGTAGGCGTCGCAGGTGTCGGCGGTCGGGACGTCGAAGTCGTACGTCTCGTAGTCGCAGTAGGGCTGGGTCTTGCGCAGGTCGTGCGGCAGGCCGGTGGAGCGCAGGATGGGGCCGGTGGCGCCGAGGGCCATGCAGCCGGCCAGGTCGAGGTAGCCGACGTCCTGCATGCGGGCCTTGAAGATGGGGTTCCCGGTGGCGAGCTTGTCGTACTCCGGGAGGTTCTTCTTCATCTTCTTCACGAACTCGCGGATCTGGTCGACCGCGCCGGGCGGCAGGTCCTGGGCGAGTCCGCCGGGCCGGATGTACGCGTGGTTCATCCGCAGGCCGGTGACCAGCTCGTAGATGTCGAGGATCATCTCCCGGTCGCGGAAGCCGTAGATCATGATCGTGGTGGCGCCCAGCTCCATGCCGCCGGTGGCGATGCACACCAGGTGGGAGGAGAGCCGGTTCAGCTCCATCAGGAGCACCCGGATGATCTTGGCCCGCTCGGTGATCTGGTCCTCGATGCCGAGGAGCTTCTCCACGCCGAGGCAGTAGGCGGTCTCGTTGAAGAAGGACGTCAGGTAGTCCATGCGCGTGACGAAGGTGGTGCCCTGCGTCCACGTGCGGAACTCGAGGTTCTTCTCGATGCCGGTGTGCAGGTAGCCGATGCCGCAGCGGGCCTCGGTGACCGTCTCGCCCTCGATCTCCAGGATGAGGCGCAGCACTCCGTGGGTGGAGGGGTGCTGGGGGCCCATGTTGACGACGATGCGCTCGTCGTCGGCGCGGGCCGCGGACCGGACGACCTCGTCCCAGTCGCCTCCGGTGACCGTGTAGACGGTGCCCTCGGTGGTCTCGCGGCCGGTCGCGGACGAGGGGGTGTGCGTGCTCATGAGTACGACCTCCGCTGGTCCGGAGCCGGGATCTGGGCGCCCTTGTACTCGACGGGGATGCCGCCGAGGGGGTAGTCCTTGCGCTGCGGGTGGCCCTGCCAGTCGTCGGGCATCATGATCCGCGTCAGGGCGGGGTGGCCGTCGAAGACGATGCCGAAGAAGTCGTAGGTCTCGCGCTCGTGCCAGTCGTTCGTCGGGTAGACGGTGACCAGCGACGGGATGTGCCGGTCGCTGTCGGGGGTGCTGACCTCCAGGCGGACCAGCCGGTTGTGGGTGATCGAGCGCAGGTGGTAGACGGCGTGCAGCTCGCGGCCCTTGTCGTGCGGGTAGTGGACACCGCTGACGCCGGTGCACAGTTCGAAGCGCAGCGCGGGGTCGTCGCGCAGGGTGCGGGCGACCCGGAGCAGGTGCTCGCGCTCGATGTGGAAGGTCAGCTCGCCGCGGTCGACGACCGTCTTCTCGATGGCGTTGGCGGGGAGCAGTCCCTGTTCCTCCAGGGCCCCCTCCAGTTCGTCGGCGACCTCGTCGAACCAGCCGCCGTAGGGCCGGCTCGCCGGGCCCGGGAGCCGCACCGAGCGGACGAGTCCGCCGTAGCCGGAGGTGTCGCCGCCGTTGTTCGCGCCGAACATGCCGCGCTGGACGCGGATCTCCTCACCGCCCTGGCCGCGCTGACCGGGGAGGTTGTCGGCGGCGAGGTCCTTCTCGGGGTTGACGCCGTTCGCCGAGCCGTTCACCCCGCCCGCGCCGTGGGTGCCGTTCGCGTCGCTCACCGCAGCAGCCCCTTCATCTCGATGGTGGGCAGCGCCTTGAGCGCCGCCTCCTCCGCCTCCCGGGCCGCTTCCTCGGCGTTGACGCCGAGCTTGGTGGACTGGATCTTCTGGTGGAGCTTGAGGATCGCGTCCATCAGCATCTCGGGGCGGGGCGGGCAGCCGGGCAGGTAGATGTCGACGGGGACGATGTGGTCGACGCCCTGGACGATCGCGTAGTTGTTGAACATGCCGCCCGAGGAGGCGCAGACACCCATGGAGATCACCCACTTGGGGTTGGGCATCTGGTCGTAGACCTGCCTCAGCACCGGCGCCATCTTCTGGCTGACCCGGCCGGCCACGATCATCAGGTCCGCCTGACGGGGCGAACCGCGGAACACCTCCATGCCGAAGCGGGCCAGGTCGTAGCGGCCGGCGCCGGTGGTCATCATCTCGATCGCGCAGCAGGCGAGGCCGAAGGTGGCCGGGAAGACGGACGCCTTGCGCACCCAGCCCGCGGCCTGCTCCACGGTGGTCAGCAGGAAGCCGCTCGGCAGCTTTTCTTCGAGTCCCATGTCTTATATGGCCCCTCAGTCCCATTCCAGGCCGCCGCGCCGCCATACGTACGCGTAGGCGACGAAGACGGTGAGCACGAAGAGCAGCATCTCCACGAGCCCGAAAACACCCAGGGCGTCGAAGGTGACGGCCCAGGGGTAGAGGAAGACGATCTCGATGTCGAAGACGATGAAGAGCATCGCCGTCAGGTAGTACTTGATGGGGAAGCGCCCGCCGCCGGCCGGCGTGGGAGTGGGCTCGATGCCGCACTCGTACGCCTCGAGCTTGGCGCGGTTGTACCGCTTCGGCCCGATCAGCGTGGCCATGACCACGGAGAAGATCGCAAAGCCTGCCCCGAGGGCTCCCAGTACGAGGATGGGCGCATACGCGTTCACCGCTCCTCGCTCCTCTCAGTCGGCACTGACTGCTGGCGGTCGCTGGGTTCACAACTGCCTCGTCCGTCCCACGAACCCCGCCCGTCCCGGCGAAGATCGGGAACATGTGAAGCAGGTCACAAGCCCAACTGCAGGGCATCCTATGCCCGACTCTCTGTGATCTGCGACACGGGGTATTGCACCAGCTTTGTGATCTCCACCACCTGACGAAGGATCATCAAGCCGGATGAGCGGTGATCTTCGCACGCGAAGCGCTTGAGTGATCACCAGTGGTTACATTTTACCTCGTATTTGCAGGTCGGAGGGGGTCTGCATTATCAGATGACCGGCGACCGGCGCAAAGTGGCGTAGTGAGTCAAGACCTTGATATAGGGCTGGTTTTCACACATCAGAGGGACCGCGGAACGGGAAGTGGACGTGTTCACCCGTTCACAAGCGGCGCCTGTGGCTTCTGAGGGCTGCGAGACCCATGTGACCGGTGTGACAAGAGGGACTTCCGTCCGCCGAACGGACAAGTCGCCCGCGCGGCGCCACTCCGCGCGGCTCCGCCGGCCGCCGCGGCCGACACGCGGACGCACGAGAGCACGGTGACCGTTCCGTGACCTCCACCACATCGATGAGAGGCCCATGAGAACCGGGCTTGGCCAACGGTCCCAACCGATGGTAGGCGCGGGGCAATTCGGACGTAACAGCGAAAGACCATGATCACAGGCATGATCATCTGTGCCCGCAATGTCCGTTACGGCGTCAATAAAGGGCGACACGCCCGGTGTTCGCAGCCCCCGCCGGGCAAATGTGGCGCAGACCACGTTTCTTGAAGATATGAAGGAGCCCCTGATACCGGTTGTTCCCATGTCCCACACCGCTCACATACGCAGCCACCGGAAGCCCCGCCGTAGCGCGTCGACCATCGCGATGCGGGCCGGAGTTGCCGGTGGCGTCCTCGGCACCCTGGCAGTAGCCGGTGCGTCCGCCTCCACGGCGAGCGCCGCCGAGCCGGTCACCCAGACCCTCGAACTGCCCATGCTCACCGCCGACCTGGCCGACCAGGTCGCCCAGTCCGCGGACGCCACGCAGCAGACCGCCGCGAACTACCAGCTGCAGGCCGAGCGCGACGCGGCCGCCGCGAAGGCCGCGAAGCAGGCCAAGTCGGACCTCGCCGAGGCGAAGAAGAAGGCCGAGGCGGCCAAGAAGAAGGCCGCCGAGGAGGCCGCCGCACGCAAGGCCGCCGCCGAGCAGGCCTCGCGCAGCGCCGTGCGCACCACGCTCACCACCCAGGCGGGCAGCGGCTCCGGCAGCGACGCCGCGGGCACCGGTGCCGACGTGTCCACCAGCACGTCGACGGCGACCGGTTCGGTCGCCTCCGTCATCTCGTTCGTCAAGGCGCAGGTCGGCAAGGCCTACATCCCCGGCGCCACCGGTCCGTCCGCCTACGACTGCTCGGGCCTGGTGCAGACCGCCTTCAAGCAGGTGGGTGTCAGCCTGCCGCGGGTCTCCCAGGACCAGTCGACCGTCGGCACCCAGGTGTCCCTGTCCAGCCTGCAGCCGGGCGACATCCTCTACTGGGGTGGCCGTGGCAGCGCGTACCACGTGGCTGTGTACGTCGGTGACGGTATGTTCGTCGGCGCGCAGAACTCCTCCACGGGCGTCGTGGAGAGGCCTCTGTCGTACGACCCGCCCACCGGTGCCGTCCGGGTGCTCTGAGCCCCGCACAGCGCCGTACAGGGTGAAGGGCCGCAGCCGCTCGGGGGCAGCGGCCCTTCGGTCGTCACCCGTTCGCCCGATTCGCCCCTGTTGAGGCGACTGGCGCGCCCCGGGACATGACTGAGGCCGGCTCAGGACGAGCCGGCCTCGGAGTCGTTCTCGTGGTCGTCAGGCCTTCGGGGCCACCTTGCTCAGGCCGTTGATGATGCGGTCCATCGCGTCGCCGCCGGTCGGGTCGGTGAGGTTGGCCAGGAGCTTGAGGGTGAACTTCATCAGCAGCGGGTGCGTGAGGCCGCGCTGGGCGGCGATCTGCATGACCTTCGGGTTGCCGATGAGCTTCACGAAGGCGCGGCCCAGCGTGTAGTAGCCGCCGTAGGTGTCCTTCAGGACGCGCGGGTAGCGCTGGAGGGCCAGTTCGCGCTGGGCGGGCGTGGCGCGGGAGTGGGCCTGGACGATGACGTCGGCGGCGAGGGCGCCGGATTCCATGGCGTAGGCGATGCCCTCGCCGTTGAAGGGGTTCACCAGGCCGCCGGCGTCGCCGACGAGCAGCAGCCCGCGCGTGTAGTGGGGCTGGCGGTTGAACGCCATCGGCAGCGCGGCGCCGCGGATGGGGCCCGTCATGTTCTCCGGGGTGTAGCCCCAGTCCTCGGGCATCGAGGCGCACCAGGCCTTGAGGATCTCCCGCCAGTCCAGTTCCTTGAAGGCGGCGGAGGTGTTGAGCACGCCCAGGCCCACGTTGGAGGTGCCGTCGCCCATGCCGAAGACCCAGCCGTAGCCGGGCAGCAGGCGGTCCTGCGGGCCGCGCCGGTCCCACAGCTCCAGCCAGGACTCCAGGTAGTCGTCGTCGTGGCGCGGCGAGGTGAAGTACGTGCGCACGGCGACGCCCATCGGGCGGTCCTCACGGCGGTGCAGGCCCATCGCCAGCGAGAGCCGGGTGGAGTTGCCGTCGGCGGCCACCACGAGCGGCGCGTGGAAGGTGACCTCGCGCTTCTCCTCGCCGAGCCTGGCCTTCACACCGGTGATGCGGCCGGTGCGGTCGTCCACGATCGGCCCCGACACGTTGCAGCGCTCGTACAGCCGGGCGCCCGCCTTCTGGGCCTGCCGGGCGAGCTGCTCGTCGAAGTCGTCGCGCTTGCGGACGAGTCCGTAGTCGGGGAAGGAGGCCAGGTCGGGCCAGTCGAGCTGGAGCCGGACGCCGCCGCCGATGATGCGCAGGCCCTTGTTGCGCAGCCAGCCGGCCTCCTCGGAGATGTCGATGCCCATGGCGACGAGCTGCTTGACGGCGCGCGGGGTCAGACCGTCACCGCAGACCTTCTCGCGCGGGAACTCGGTCTTCTCCAGCAGGAGTACGTCCAGACCGGCCCGGGCGAGGTGGTACGCGGTGGTGGAACCGGCCGGCCCCGCACCCACGACGATGACATCGGCGGTGTTCCCGGCGAGGGGATCGGAGAGCGGCTCAGTCACGACGGTCACGGCGGGATCTCCCCAAGTTCGGAATCTGCGTGCCGACCGGCACTGGACATGGGCAGTCTATTCAGCAGCACTGATCACCCGGCTGAAGGGCTGCCCTGTGAACCGAGTTCCGCCCGTCGTACGGCTGCGCGTCCCCACCGACGAGGACGCCGTCGCCTGGCACCGCCTCTTCGACGACCCGGACGTCATGGAGTACCACGGCGGCCGTTCCGCGGAGCTGTCCGTCTACGAGGAGCTGACCGCCCGCCAGCGCCGGCACGACGCCGAACGCGGGTTCTGCTTCTGGACGATGCTCGACGAGACCGGCCGGCCCATCGGGTTCACCGGCGCCCAGCCGTGGCCCGGTGAGTGGGGGCCGGTCGGCGAGGTGGAGATCGGCTGGCGGCTCGGGCGGGAGTTCTGGGGGCGGGGATACGTCACGGCGGCGGCCCGGATGACCCTGGAGCGGCTGCGCGCGGCCGGCCTGCCGAGCGTGGTCGCGATGGTCGACGCCCGCAACACCCGGTCCATAGCGGTCACGCGGCGCCTGGGCATGTACCACGCGGAGACCTTCGTGACCCCCGTCGGGGGGCGGACGGGCCACTGCTACCGGCTCGACCTGGGACCAGAGGGCGGAACCGTCACGCAGAGTAGTCAATTGTCACGGAAAGACACCTGAACCTTCCGGACGGCATGGCCGGACGGTTACCCTGCCCGGTACCGCTGGGGGGTGACGTCCGTGTACCCGACGCCCGAGACACCCGAAGTGCGCGTGCCGCGCCTGGTCGGTCTGATGGCCGTGGACGCGCGGGAGACCGCGCGGGCGCGGGGCCTGCTGCTCGCCGCGCCCGACCGGCCCGACTTCCACCTCACCGCGGTCGACCACGTCGTACGCCAGTACCCGCGGCCCGGCGCCGAGGTGCCGCGGGACTCCCGGGTGTACGTCTGGTTCGACTTCGGTCCCGGCGAGGGCGGCGGGGGCGTCCGCGAGCCGCGTGTGCCGGGACCGCCCCCGGGCGGCCTGCGGCGTGAACTCGACGTGCCGGGCGAGCCGGGCGGGGAGCCCGGGGAGCCCTGCGCCGTCGTCGGCCCCCGCTGACCGGCCGGGCGGCCTCAGACCTTGAAGCCCCGGTGCAGGCTGACGATGCCGCCCGTCAGGTTGCGCCAGGCCACCTTGGACCAGCCGGCCTCGCGCAGCCGTCCGGCCAGCGCGGGCTGGTCGGGCCAGGCCCGGATGGACTCGGCGAGGTAGACGTACGCGTCCGGGCTGGAGGACACCGCTCGGGCCACGGGCGGCAGGGCCCGCATCAGGTACTCCGTGTAGACCGTACGGAAGGGCGCCCACGTGGGGTGCGAGAACTCGCAGATCACGACGCGTCCGCCGGGCCGCGTCACCCGGTGCATCTCGCGCAGCGCCGCGTCGAAGTCCTGCACGTTGCGCAGCCCGAAGGAGATCGTGACCGCGTCGAAGGTGTCGTCCTTGAACGGCAGCCGGGTCGCGTCGCCCGCGGTGAACGGCAGCCAGCCGTGCCGCTGCTTGCCCACCTGGAGCATGCCGAGCGAGAAGTCGCACGGCACGACGTAGGCCCCGGCGCGGGTGAAGGGCAGCGAGGAGGTGGCCGTGCCGGCGGCGAGGTCGAGGATCTTCTGCGCCGGGCGCGCGTCGACCGCTCTGGCGACCTCCTTGCGCCAGCGCCGGTCCTGTCCCAGGGACAGCACGTCGTTGGTCAGGTCGTACCGTTCCGCCACGTCGTCGAACATCGAGGCGACTTCGTGCGGCTGCTTCTCCAGGGATGCGCGGGTCACCCCGTCATTGTTGCAGCCGCCCCCGCGGGACCTACAGCTCGCCCCGCGCCGCCGCCCCCACGAACCGGGCGAAGGCCTCCGGCGCGACGGCGAAGTGGCCTCCGGCCGGGTTCTTGCTGTCGCGCAGGGCGATGTGAGCGGTGAGGTCCGCGTACTCGACGCAGTCGCCCCCGGTGTTGCCGCTGTACGACGACTTGCGCCAGGCGGCACCGTCCAGGGGGGCGCATTCGACGCAGTTGCCGCCGGTGTCGCCGCTGTGGGAGGACTTACGCCACCGGATGTTCGCCGACTGCTGAGCGGGGGCCATACCGTTCCTCCATCACGCGCTTGATCAGCTTGGCCGACTCCTCCTGCGAGAGGGCAGCGGCCTGCAAGCTAGCGTAACGGCGGGCGCCTTCGCGAACGGTATCCGTATCGGCGGTCATGTGCCCGGAGATGAGGTCCTCGGTGTAGACCAGTTCGTGGTCGCTGTCGAACCGCAGCATGTTGAACGAACCGGCCAGACTCGCGTGCTGGCCTACGGAGTTCGGCAGTACTTGGATCTGCACCCAGGGGCGCTCAGCGCACCTCAGCAGGTGAGCCAATTGCGCGCACATCACCTCGACGCCCCCGATGGGGCGATGCAGCACCGCCTCGTCCAGAACGACCAGTGCCAAGGGCGGCCGCGCAACCTCCAGGATCCGCTGTCGCTCCAGTCGTGCGGCAAGCAGTTCCTCGACGCGCTCCGCGTCACCTGTCTCCAGCACCGCGCGGGCGTACTCCGGCGTCTGCAACAGTCCGTACACCAGCTGTGCCTGATAGGTGGAGATGTACGTCGCCTTTGCTTCCATCTCTGCGTACGGCTGGAACCACGTGGGCAACTGGTTACGCAGTACCAGCCCTACCAAGCGCGAGAACATGCCGTCCGTGTTCAGCGCGGCGTCCACCCGTGCCGAGAAGTCGCGTGTGGGGACCTTGAGGGCCGTCTCGATCTGGCCGACCAGGGACGCGGTGCAGAAGACGATCTCGCCGAGGTCGGCCAGGCGCAGGCCCGCCGCCTCGCGCAGGCGGCGCAGTTCGGCGCCGTAGTAGTCCAACGGCGAGGCGCTGGGGTCGAGTTGTTTGACGTTCACCATGCGGCTGCCACTCCTCTCTCTCCGTAGCCGAGAGTAAGTGCGCCGTCGCGGAGGAGTACGGTCAACCGCCGAAATCGTATTTATGCCCGCCGGTGGACGAGCCGTCCGCCCACCACGGTCGCCAGGCAGCTCCCGTCCGCCGCGAGGACGGCGAAGTCCGCGCGGGCACCCGCCGCGAGGGCCGGGGCGCCGGGGCCGACCAGGACGCCGGACCGCTGCACGGCGGTCCGCACCGGGGGGCGGGTGAACGGTCCGGCCACCGACGTCACCCCGCGCGCCAGCATCCGCTGGAGTCCACGCCGGGCACTCGCGCCCCACCGGGTGTCGGACATGCCGTCCGGGCCGACGGGCAGCGGCTGTGTGCCCAGCTCGCCGGCCTCGCGCGGGTCGGGCCAGTACAGGGTCTCCAGCAGGCGCACGGCGTCCGGCTCGTGCCGTCCGGGCACGAGGGTCCCGGCCCACTCGCGGACGCGGGCGCCCTCGCCGTGCGCGGCGCGCAGCTCGGCGTACGGGCCGAGGCCCGCGATCCGGTCGCCCTCGACCGCGACCGAGCGGTCCGGGTCCGCCAGCGGGCGGTGGATCGTCAGCATGGGGATCGGCGGTCCGGTCGGTTCGGAGGGTCCGGTCGGTTCAGTTGGAGGTGAGCAGCTTCAGTTCCGGGTGCGCGGTGCCGCCGTCGAGCGCCGTGGAGGAGATGTGGGACATCACGCGGTCGTCGACGGGGTCGTTCGCCGGGTCGTCGTGCACGACGAGGTGCTCGTACGTCGTGGAGCGCTGTGCCGGGACGCGGCCCGCGCTGCGGATCAGCTCGATGATCTCCATGCGGTTGGAGCGGTGCTTGGCACCGGCGGAGGAGACGACGTTCTCCTCCAGCATGATCGAGCCGAGGTCGTCGGCGCCGTAGTGCAGGGTGAGCTGGCCGACCTCCTTGCCGGTGGTCAGCCAGGAGCCCTGGATGTGCATGACGTTGTCCAGGAACAGGCGGGCGATGGCGATCATCCGCAGGTACTCGAAGAGCGTGGCCTGGGTGCGGCCCTTCAGGTGGTTGTTCTCCGGCTGGTAGGTGTACGGGATGAACGCGCGGAAGCCGCCCGTGCGGTCCTGGACGTCCCGGATCATCCGCAGGTGCTCGATGCGCTCGGCGTTGGTCTCGCCGGTGCCCATCAGCATGGTGGAGGTGGACTCCACGCCCAGCCGGTGCGCGGTCTCCATGATCTCCAGCCAGCGCTCGCCGGACTCCTTCAGCGGGGCGATGGCCTTGCGGGGCCGCTCGGGCAGCAGTTCGGCACCGGCGCCCGCGAAGGAGTCCAGACCGGCCGCGTGGATGCGGGTGATGGCCTCCTCGACCGAGACCCCGCTGATGCGGGCCATGTGCTCGACCTCGCTCGCCCCCAGGCTGTGGATGACGAGCTGCGGGAACTCCTTCTTGATGGCCGAGAAGTGCTTCTCGTAGTACTCCACGCCGTAGTCCGGGTGGTGGCCGCCCTGGAACATGATCTGGGTGCCGCCGAGTTCGACGGTCTCCGCGCAGCGGCGCAGGATGTCGTCCAGATCGCGGGTCCAGCCCTTTGCGGTGTCCTTGGGGGCCGCGTAGAAGGCGCAGAACTTGCACGCCGTGACACACACGTTCGTGTAGTTGATGTTGCGCTCGATGATGTACGTCGCGATGTGCTCGGTACCGGCGTACTTGCGGCGGCGTACGGCGTCGGCGGCGGCGCCCAGCGCGTGCAGCGGCGCGTGCCGGTAGAGGTCGAGCGCCTCCTCGGAGGTGATCCGTCCGCCCGCGGCGGCACGGTCGAGGACGGACTGGAGGTCGGCCTTCTCGGTCACCGGCGTCCCTTTCGCAGAGGGTTCGTAGGGATTGTGGACGGACCGAATCAGCCTACGCCAGGGCTGGTCGCGGGCCCACGGCAGGTGGGCGGCGCCGGGTCAGGACACGCGCTCCACACGGGCTTTCGGGTTGCCGGCCCTGGGATCGGCCGAGGTGAACCGGAGCGCGTCGGTGCCGTCGGGGCGGAGCCGGACCTCGTGCTCGTCCGGGACGCAGTGCGACGGATTGCCCTCCTTGCCGCGCCCCACCGCCACGAGTTCCCTCGCACCGGCCGACTTCAGGGTGAGGATGTCGACGCAGGTGCCGCCGAGCGCGTCGGTCCGGGTGACCGAACCGACGACACCGGTGGGCCCGGGACGGCGGATGACGATCTTGTACTCGCCGCCGGGGATGTCCTGCCCGGCGGCGGTCACCGTGCCCGGGCCGCGCCAGGTCCCCAGGTACACGTCGGGCACCGCGCCGGACGGGGATGAGGCCGACGGCGAGGGCGCGCGTGAGGCGGGCGGCCGGGTACCGGCGTCGGCGGGAGGCGTACTGCCGGCGGCGGAGCCGTCGCGGCCGGCGCCCTGGAACTGGTTCAGCAGCACCGCCCCGAGGGTGGTGGCCACGGCCAGGGCCCCGGCCACCGCCAGCACCACGCTGCAGCTCATCCGGCGGCCCCGGCCCCCGGCGCCTGGGGCCGTGCCGGCCGCCACGGTGACGGAGAACCTGCCCGGCGGAGCCGGACCACCGTGCGGAGCGGGACCACCGTGCGGAGCCGGACCACCGTGCGGCTCCGCCCAGCCGGCCGTCCGCGGGCCGTCTGTCTCCTCCCGGCCGTCTGTCTCCCCGCGGTCCCCTGTCCACTCCGGGCCACCCGGCCGCTCCGGGCCCCCAGACCACTCAGGACCGCCCGCCCGCTCCGGGTCACCGGTCCACTCAGGACCGCCCGCCCGATCGGAACCGCCTGCCCACCACTCCGGGCCGCCCGTCCGCTCAGGGACGCCCCGCGGCTCAGGTGGCCGCGTGTCCGGTGCCGCCGGCATCACCGGCGGGGGCCCGAACACGCCGGCGAAGACCGGTGCGACGGAACCGGCGCCGGGCCCCGAGCCCAGGCCGGGACCCGCCCCGGGACCGGGGCCCGGACCGTCTGCGGCCTCGGTGGCGGAGAGCGCGGTGCCGCTGGAGCCGACCTGGCCCGACGCCTTGGCCGCCGGACCGGCGCCCGTCTCCGCCTCCAGGTTCAGCAGGCGCACGGCGCTGCGGCTGACCTGTTCCACCAGGGGGCCCGGCAGCCAGCCACCGGCGACGAGCCGGGCCGCGCCGCCGGGAGCGAGACGTCGGGCGATCTCGCCGGGTCCGGGCCGGTCGCCGGGGTCCTTGGCGAGACAGGCGCGTGCCAGCTCCCGCAGCTCGCCGTCCTCCAGCGGCTCGAGCTCGGGCTCCTCGTGGACCACCTTGTAGAGCAGGGCGGCGGAGGAGTCGCCGCTGAACGGGGAGACACCCATCGCCGCGTACGCCAGGACGGCGCCCAGGGAGAAGACGTCCGCCGCACCGGTGACGCCCTTGCCGAGGATCTGCTCGGGCGCCATGTAACCGGGCGAGCCGACGGAGACGCCGGTGGAGGTCAGGGACGCCGTGCCGTCCGTGGCGCGGGCGATGCCGAAGTCGATCAGCAGCGGGCCGTCGAGGGTGAGCAGGACGTTGGACGGCTTGACGTCCCGGTGCACCAGGCCCAGCGCGTGCACCGCCGCCAGCGCCTCGGCCAGGCCCGCCGTCAGGGTCCGTACGGAGTGCGCGGGCAGCGGGCCGGTGTCCGCGACCGCGGCGGTGAGGGAGGGGCCGGCCGCGTAGGCGGTGGCCACCCAGGGCACGGGCGCGCCGGGATCGGCGTCCAGCACGGGTGCCGTCCAGGCGCCGCCCACCCGGCGGGCGGCGGACACCTCACGGCGGAACCGGGCGCGGAACTCCTCGTCGAGGGCGTGGTGCGGGTGCACGATCTTCACCGCGACCGTGCGGCCGCCGGGACTGCGGCCCAGGTAGACGCGGCCCATGCCGCCGGAGCCCAGCCGGCCCAGCAGCCGGTAGGGCCCCACGGCGGTGGGCTCGCCGTGCGCGAGCGGCTGCATGCCGATCACCCCTCCCCCGTACGCCGGTCACCGGCCTTCCCCGCAGGGTAGTGCGGCGGGCCGCGCCCCGGCAGGGAGGCGGTCGCGGGGGCTCAGGGCCGCAGCAGGTCCACCTTCACGTCCGCCGGGAAGCCCGTCGTCGGGCCGACCCGCCGGGCGAACTCGGCGACCGCCTCCAGCTGCGGGGTGCCGAAGCTGAAGTCGAGAGTGGTGAAGTACTTCTCCAGCACCTTCTCGTCGAAGGCCTCCCAGCGGGCGGCCTGCTCGGCGACCTTGCCGACCTCCTCCAGGGAGAGGTCGCGCGAGGACAGGAAGGCCTCGTGCACCTTGCGGGTGATGAAGGGCTGCTGCTCCAGGTAGTCGCGGCGCGCCGCCCAGACGGCGAAGACGAACGGCAGGCCCGTCCACTCCTTCCACAGCTGCCCGAGGTCGTGCACGTCCAGGCCGTAGCGCGGACCGTCGTGCAGGTTCGCGCGCAGGGCCGCGTCGCCGATGAGGACGGCCGCGTCCGCCTCCTGCATCATCAGGCTGAGGTCGGGCGGGCAGGTGTAGTACTCCGGCGTCACGCCGTAGCGCTCGGCGAGCAGCAGCTGGGCGAGGCGGACGGAGGTGCGGGAGGTCGACCCGAGGGCGACCCGGGCCCCGTCGAGCCGGTCCAGCGGGACCTGCGAGACGATCACGCAGGACATCACCGGACCGTCGCAGCCGACGGCGATGTCGGGGAAGGCCACCAGGTCGTCCGCGTTCTTGAGGAACTCGACGAGGGTGACGGGACCGATGTCGAGGTCTCCCCGCACGAGCTGCTCGCTGAGCTTCTCGGGGGTGTCCTTGGTCAGCTCGAAGTCGAGGAGCGTGCCCGTTCTCGCGAGCCCCCAGTAGAGGGGCAGGCAGTTGAGGAACTGGATGTGGCCGACGCGCGGCCGGATGCGAGAATTGTCCACATCGCGAGACTAGACCCTGTCCCGGTGCCTCCCGCCGCCGCCCCCTCGGCCGCCGGGGCGGCGGCCGCGGCGGCGCCCTCGCTCACCCGGTCGGCCCTCCCGGTGCCGGACTTCCACCGGATCCTCCGCGTCAACCTCTCCCCAGAGCCTTCAAACATCCGGGTGACGTGATCTTGATCCCTATTGCGTTCCGGTGCCCGCATGCTAGGCTCGCCAGCAAGTTGCAGTTTTGGTTTCCCTTGCAGTACAGAGCCTGCGGAGCATGTAACCGCGGGCTCTGGTCGTTTTCAGACGTATGCAGTTGTGCGGCGATCTCGTTTTCACATTTGCAGGTTCTGGAGCAGGGCGACCCTTTGAGCCCAAGGAGGGCTTATGGCTACCGGAACCGTGAAGTGGTTCAACGCCGAAAAGGGCTTTGGCTTCATTGCCCAGGAAGGCGGCGGCCCCGACGTCTTCGTTCACTACTCCGCGATCAACGCCAGCGGTTTCCGCTCTCTCGAAGAGAACCAGCAGGTGTCCTTCGACGTGACCCAGGGCCCGAAGGGCCCGCAGGCGGAGAACGTCACCCCGGTCTGAGCGTCCCGCGCGCAGTATCCGATCTGATTGCAGTACCCAAGGAGCCCCACGCCTTCCGGCGACGGGGCTCCTGCCCTTTTCCGGGGGTGCTCGTCTCCGTTTGGGTCGGCACCCGCTCCCTCCCCCGCCCGCGGTCCGGATCCCGGCAGGGGCTGGAGCGGGTTGCCGCCCGGGCCCTGCGAAGATCGTCGTACAGCCCCAAGGTCCAGTCAATCCTGGGGATTTGTGGCCGCACCCAAGGAAAACCTTGGGTCAGCGCGAGAGCCCGCCAGTCCGGCCCGATCCGGACGGGAGGGCCTAGCCTGACCGGGTGACTCTCGATGATCTCCGGGTGTTCGTCGCCGTGTGCCGGGCGGGCAACCTCAGCGCGGTCGCCCGGGACCTGGGCCGCACCCAGTCCGCGGTGAGCCAGCACGTGAAGCGGCTGGAGCGGGAGACCGGCGTGAGCCTGCTGGAACGCAGGCCGCGCGGGGTCGTCCCCACCCCCGCGGGCGCCATCCTGCGGGCGGCCGCCGCCGACGGCCTCGCCGGCCTGGACGGCGCCCTGCGGCGGCTGCGCGACCTGGCCGACGGCGAGACCGGCTCGATACGGATCGCGACCGGCGCGACGACCGTACGGCACTTCATGGCGGACGCGGTGGTCGCCTTCCGCCGGCGCTACCCCAAGGTCAGCCTGGAGTTCTTCACGGAGAGTTCGAGCCGGGGCTGCTTCGACGCGCTCGGCGGCGGCGAACTGGACCTGGCCTGGGTCACGCTGGGCGCACCGGTGCGGGGCGTCGAGCAGCGCGGCGTGCTGGAGCTGCCGTGGGTGCTGGCGGTGCGGGCCGAGGACCCGCTGGCCGGCCGGGCCCGGGTGGACGCGGCCGAGCTGCGCGAGCTGCGTCCGATCCGGCTGCCGCCGAACTCGACGTCGGCCGCGCATCTGGACGCGGCCTGCGCGGAGCTGGGCGTCCGGTTCGGCTCCGACACGAGTGTCGCCGACTGGGACACGGCGTTCCTGCTGGCCGAGCTGGGGGTGGGGCGCGCGCTGGTGCCCGCCCTGCCCGGCCACACCGCGCCGGACGGCCCGCTGCGCCTGGTGCCCGTGCCGGCCCTGCGCCCCCTGTCCGTCGGCTGGGCGGTCCGCCGCTGGGACGCGCTCGCCCCGCTGGCCCGCGCGTTCGCGGAGACGGTGGTGGACTGCTGCCGCGGCCTCGCCGCCGCGCCGGAACGGGCGGCCGGAACCCTCAGCCCCCGTACAGACCCTCCACCTCCCGGGCGAAGTCACGCATGATCACGTCCCTGCGGAGCTTCATCGACGGGGTCAGGTGGCCCGCCTGTTCGGTGAAGTCCACCGGCAGGACGGCGAAGCGGCGGATCGACTCGGGGCGGGAGACCAGTTTGTTCGCCTCGTCCACGGCCCGTTGCAGGACGGCCGCCAGGTCGGGGTCGTCGGTGAGGAGTTCGGCGGGCACGGGGTGCCTGCCGTTCATCCGGCGCCAGTGGGTGATGCCCTCGGGATCCAGGGTGATCAGCGCGCCGACGTAGGGGCGGCCGTCGCCCACGACCATGCACTGGGAGATCAGGGGGTGCGCGCGCAGCCAGTCCTCCAGCGGGGCGGGGGCCACGTTCTTGCCGCCCGCGGTGATCAGGATCTCCTTCTTGCGGCCGGTGATCGTCAGGTGTCCCTCGTCGTCCAGGCGGCCGATGTCCCCGGTCGCGAACCAGCCGTCCCGGGTCGCCGGGACGACCCCGCCCGCGTTCGGGTCCCAGTACCCGCGGAAGACCTGACGGCCGCTCAGCAGCACCTCGCCGTCCGCGGCGATCCGGACCCGGGTGCCGGGCAGCGGCCACCCCACCGTGCCCAGGCGGGGCCGGTGCGGGGGCGTGACCGTCGCCGCACCCGTCGACTCCGTCAGGCCGTAGCCCTCGTAGACCTCGATGCCGGCGCCCGCGTAGAAGGCGGCCAGGCGGCGGCCGAGCGGGGACCCGCCGCAGATGACGTGCCGCAGACGGCCGCCGAGGGCGTTGCGGATGCGGCGGTAGACCAGCGGGTCGTAGAAGGCACGGGCGGTGCGCAGGGAGCGGGCCGGGCCCGGGCCGGAGCCGTTCCGGCGGGCCTCCACGGCCTCGCCGTAGCGGCGGGCCACCCCGGCGGCGCGGTCGAAGGAGGACGCCTTGCCGCCGCGCTCGGCGCCGGCCCGGGCGTTGTTGTAGATCTTCTCCAGCATGTACGGGATGGCGAGCAGGAACGTCGGCCGGAAGCTCGCCAGGTCGGCCAGCAGGTCCGGCGCCGCGAGGCTCGGCGCGTGGCCGAAGCGGACCCCGGCGCGGACGCAGGCGACCGCGACCATGCGGCCGAAGACGTGCGAGAGGGGCAGGAAGAGGAGGGTCGAGGGCTCCTCCTGCCCCTTCGCCCTGACCTCGTTCACCCTGCCCTCCGTCGTCCTGCCCTCCGTCGTCCGGCCGGCCGTCGCGCCGAAGACCGGGTGGAGGAGTTCGATGGCGTTGTCGACCTCCGCGAGGAAGTTGCCGTGGGTCAGGGCGCAGCCCTTCGGACGGCCGGTCGTGCCCGAGGTGTAGACGATGGTGGCCGGCGTGTCGGGACCGAGGACGCCCCGGCGTACGTCGGTCTCCTGGTCCGGCACGGTCGCCTCGCCCAGCTCCGCCAGCCGGTCCAGGTGGCCGTGGTCGACGACCCACAGGTGACGCAGGCCGGGCAGGCGGTCGCGGCCGGGGCCGAGCGCCGCCGCCTGGCCGGACGTCTCGGTCACCAGGGCCACCGCGCCCGAGTCGTGCAGGCTCCAGCGGGTCTGGAAGAGGGAGGAGGTCGGGTAGACCGGCACGGTGACCAGACCGGCGGCCCAGGCGGCGAAGTCGAGCAGCGTCCACTCGTAGCGGGTGCGCGCCATCACGGCGATCCGGTCGCCAGGCGCCAGGCCCTCCGCGATCAGGCCCTTCGCCAGGGCCCGCACCTCGGCGGCGAACTGCCGTGCCGTCACGTCGCTCCAGCCGCCGTCCGCGCCGCGGCGGCTGAGGACGCGTCGCCCGGGGTCGGCGGCGGCGTTCTCGAAGGGCAGGTCGGCGAGCGAGCCGTGGGTCACCCGTGCCACCAGCGGCGGCACGTACGCCTCGCGCACCACGCCGTCCAGCCGGCGGATCCGCGGCGCGATCGGCGCCGGGCCGCCCTGGGGGTCCTGGTCGAGGTCCAGATCGAGGTCGAAGCCGTGTTCGTCGCCGTGGTCCCGGCCGCGGCCGGCGGCGTCCCGGGCGCCGGGGGCGTGGCCGGGGTGGGCGGCGGCGGACGGCGGCACGGGAGCACCGGACGGCCACGGGGACGACGAGTACGAGATGGGCATGGCAGCTCCTGGGGCCTGCGGCTTCGTCCTGCTGCACCGCATGGGGTACGCGCGGGGCGGACCGGGTCGTTCACCGGTGGTGCGTGCGCGGCTGTGCGGGGCCTTCGGTGTTACCGCCGGTTGCACACGGGATCGTACGGCGCGCTCATGGGGAGTCCGTGCGGGTTACCGGCGGGTCGGGCGATGGTCCGGGGACGGGGTTGTGCACCTGGCGCCACCTGGCGCCTTTCCCGGCCGCGCTTCACATGTGTGCGCGAGCACGTCGGGCTCGGGATCCGGGGATGCGGCGCCGGTCCCGGCACCGCGGGGTACCGGGCTCAGGCGTGTGGGCGTCCCCGGTGTTCCAGGTGTTCCCGTGTCCGGTGTTCGGACGTTCGGGCGTTTCAGGTGGTCCGGTGTTTCGGGCTCTCAGGTGTTCAGGCGCGTTCCAGGATCGCCGTCACGCCCTGGCCGCCGGCCGCGCAGACGGAGATCAGCCCGCGGGCCGGGCCCTCGCGCTCGGCGAGCAGCCGGGCCAGCGTCGCCACGATACGGGCGCCGGTCGCGGCGAAGGGGTGCCCGGTGGCGAGGGAGGATCCGGCCACGTTCAGGCGGGCGCGGTCGACCGGCGCCAGGCCCCTCTTCTCCCAGGCCGCCAGGGTCGCCAGCACCTGGGAGGCGAACGCCTCGTGGATCTCGATCAGGTCGAAGTCCTCGATGCCGAGCCCGGCCCGCTCCAGCATCCGCGGGACGGCGTACGCGGGGGCCATGAGCAGGCCGTCCTCGCCGTCGGCGACATCGCCGCGCACGAAGTCGACGGCCGCCGTCTCGTACGCCGTCAGGTAGGCCAGCGGTGCCAGGCCGCGGGCGCGCGCCCACTCCTCGGACGCGAGCAGCACGGTCGCCGCGCCGTCCGTCAGCGGTGTCGAGTTCCCCGCGGTCATGGTCGGGCCGGGGCCGTCCAGGCCGAACACCGGCTCGAGCGCGGCGAGTTTCTCCACCGTGGAGCCGGGCCGGAGGTTCTGGTCGCGCTCCAGGCCGCGGAAGGGGACCACCAGGTCCTGGAAGAAGCCGCGGTCGTAGGCGGCGGCGAGCCGCCGGTGGCTGGTGGCGGCCAGTTCGTCCTGCGCCTGGCGGGTGATGCCCCAGGCGCGGGCGGTCACGGCGGCGTGCTCGCCCATGGACAGGCCGGTGCGGGGTTCGGCGTTGCGCGGGATGTCGGGGACGAGGTGCCGGGGCCGCACGCGCGCGAGGGCCTTCAGCCGGGCTCCGGCGGACTTGGCGCGCCGGGCGGCGAGCAGGATGCGGCGCAGTTCGTCGTTGACGCCCAGCGGGGCGTCGCTCGTGGTGTCCGCGCCCCCCGCGACAGCGGACCCGGTCTGGCCGAGGGCGATCTTGTTGGCGGCGGCGATCACCGCCTGCAGGCCGGTGCCGCAGGCCTGCTGGATGTCGTAGGCCGGGGTGCGCGCGTCCAGCCGGGAGCCGAGGACGGTCTCGCGGGCGAGGTTGAAGTCACGGCTGTGCTTGAGGACGGCACCGGCGACGAACTCGCCCACGGCGCCCGGTTCCTGGAGGCCGTGGCGCTCGACCAGGGCGTCGAGGGCGGCGGTGAGCATCTCCTGGACGGAGGCGGTGGCGTACGGGCCGTCGGAGCGGGCGAAGGGGATGCGGGCGCCGCCGAGCACCGCCACCTTGCGGACCGCCTGCGGTTCGGGCTGTAGGGGACTCATCTCGACCTGCTCCTCACCCGTGACATAGGCTTACCCCCGGTAACCTTACTCCACAGTAAGCACTGGCGACCCGTGGGAGACGCACATGGCCGACCGCTATCTGAGCTTCACCCGCACCGCACCCGGCCGCTTCCTGACCCGTCGCCTGGGGCTCCCGCAGCCGGCGGCCCTGCGCCGCTGGTCACCACAGCGGCCACTGCTCGACGGCCCCCTGCTGCACCTGACGGCGGGTGAGAGCCGCCTGGACGCCGCCCCGGTCCTGGCCCGCACCGGACTGCCGCTGGGCGAACGGGACCCCGCGGCCGTGGTCCTGGACGCCACCGGGGTCCGGGACGTCGCCACCCTCGCCGCGGTGCACGCGGCACTGCACCCCGTCCTGCGGTCGGTCGCGGCGAGCGGACGCGTGGTGCTGCTGGGCGCGCCCCTCGACGCGGACGACCACCACCAGACCGCCGCCCAGCAGGCCCTGGAGGGCTTCACCCGCTCGCTCGGCAAGGAGATCGGCCGGGGCAGGACCGTCAACCTCGTCCGGCTCACCGACGCGGACGCCGCCGGATCCACCCTCCGCTTCCTGCTCTCCCCGAAGTCGGCCTACGTCAGCGGGCAGGTGATCCACGTCGGCTCCCCGGCGCCGGACCCGTCCGCCTCCCCGGACGCGGCGGACCCCGGCCGTCCGCTGGCCGGCCGCACCGCCCTCGTCACCGGCGGCGCGCGCGGCATCGGCGAGGCGGTCGCCGGGATCCTCGCCCGGGACGGCGCCCACGTCGTCGTCCTGGACGTCCCGGCGGCCGAGGCGGACGCCCGCGCGGTCGCCGCACGCCTGGGCGGCACCGCCCTGGCCCTGGACATCACCGCCGCCGACGCGGGCGAGCGGATCGCCGCCGCACTGCCGGACGGCCTGGACGTGCTGGTCCACAACGCGGGCATCACCCGTGACCGCCGGCTGGTGAACATGCCCGCCGAACGCTGGAGCCAGGTTCTGGACGTCAACCTGGCGAGCGTGCTGCGCACCACCGACGCGCTGCTCGCGGCCGGTGCCCTGCGCCCGGGCGGCCGGATCGTGGCCACCGCCTCCATCGCGGGCCTGGCGGGGAACGCGGGCCAGACCAACTACGGCGCGAGCAAGGCGGGTGTCGCCGGACTGGTCCGCGCCCTCGCGCCCCGCGCGCTCGCCGGGCACCGGGTGACGGTGAACGCCGTGGCGCCCGGGTTCATCGAGACCAGGATGACCGCCGCCGTCCCGCTGTTCATCCGGGAGGCGGGCCGCCGGATGAACTCCCTCGCGCAGGGCGGGCTCCCCGTGGACGTCGCCGAGACGACGGCCTGGCTCGCCCACCCGGATTCCGGCGCGGTCAACGGCCAGGTCGTCCGCGTGTGCGGCCAGAGCCTGCTGGGGGCGTGACCATGACCGCCGCCGACCCGGGCGACCGCCCCGCCGTCGTCCTCACCCGGCCCCCCGCCCTCGCCCCGCTCCTCGCGCGCGGCGCCCTGCGCTCCCCCTTCAGGCGCCCCCGCCCCGACGCGCCCTTCCCCCGCGCCCGCCTCGTGCTGCCGTCCGTCCGCCCCGACCTCGCGCGGCTGGCCGCCTACGAGCGGGTGTGCGGCTTCGCGACCGGCGAGGACACGCTGCCCGTCACCTATCCGCACGTGCTGGGCTTCCCGCTCGCCATGCGCCTGATGAGCGGCGGCGGCTTCCCGCTGCCGCTGCTCGGCCTCGTCCACACGTCGATCACCGTCACCCGGCACACCGCGCTGCCCGCGGCGGGGGCGTACGACCTCGCGGTGCGCGTCGACGGGCTGGCGGCGCACCGGCGCGGCACGCAGGCGACCGTCGTCACCGAGCTGCGCGCGGGCGGTGACCTCGTGTGGGAGTCGGCGAGCACCTATCTGGCCCGCCACCGCCCGCACACCCCGGCCACCGGCGGCTCCGGTCCCACGGGGAACGGGTACGGCGATCCCACCGGGGACGGGCACGGGGATCCCGGGGGCGGGCGCGCGGATCTCGTCGGGGACGGGCGGCCGGATCCCGCCCGGGACGGCCACAGGCGTGCAGCCGGTGACGGACGGCCGGATCCCGCCCGGGACGGGCGCGGGGATCTTGCCGGGGACAGTCGCCCGGCCGCCCTCCGGGACGGGCGCGCGGACCCCCTCCGGGACGGGCGCGCGGACCCCCTCCGGGACGGGCGCGCGCCGCTGCCCGCCGTCGGGCAGTGGCGGCTCGCGGGCGACCTGGGCCGGCGCTACGGCGCCGCCTCCGGCGACCGCAACCCGATCCACCTGCACCCGCTCACCGCCCGCCTGTTCGGCTTCCCCCGGGCCATCGCCCACGGCATGTGGACCGTGGCCCGCTGCCTCGCCGCCCACGGCACCCCCGACGCCGCCCGGGTGCGGGCCGCCTTCCGGGCTCCCGTGCCGCTGCCGGGCGCGCTCACCTACGCCGCCGACGGACGCGGGCGCTTCGAGCTGCGCTCGGCGGACGCGACGGCGCGGCTCCATCTCGTGGGCGAGGTGGAGCCGCTGCGCCCCTGAGAGCCGTTGCCGAGAGCCCGCGCCCGCGAGGCGGCGCCGGTCCCTGAGACCCGGTACCCGTCACGGAACCCGGCGCCGCTCGCCGAGACCCCGTGCGGCCGCTGGGACCCGGTGCGGTCGCTGGGACCCGGTGCCGGTCAGTCCCCGGGCGCGGGCGGGTTCCAGGGGCGGCCCTCCATGAGGTTGCCCAGGCCCGCCCAGGCGACGTTCATCAGCGTGAGGGCGGCCTGGCGGGCGGTGACGCCCGGGGTGGCGTTGGCCCAGGCGGCGAGGGACTCGGCGGCGCCCACCAGGGCCTCGGCGAGCCCGGCGGCCTCCTGCTCGGACAGGTCGTGGGCGCAGCGGGCGTCCCCCGCGCGGCGGGCGTCCCGGGCCGCCGCGGTGATCAACTGCCGTACGAAGGTGACGATCTCGGTGCGCAGGGCGGCGGTCTCGGCCGCGAACGGCTCGCCGTGGGTACGGGCCTGGAGATGCAGGACCGACCAGCCGTCCGGACAGCGCGCGGTGTGCGTGAAGAAGGCCCGCAGCCCTTCCCACAGCTGCCGGTCGGCGGGCAGGTCCGTGCGGGCCCCGGCCCGGACGGCCGCGGTCAGCGCGGCGCCCTCGCGGCGGATGCAGGCGCTGAAGAGGTCGTCCTTGGAGTTCAGGTAGAGGTAGACCAACGGCTTGGAGACACCCGCCAGTTCGGCGATCTCGTCCATGGAGGCGGCCCGGTAGCCGCGTCGGCCGAAGATCTGCACGGCGGCGTCGAGCATCTGCTGTTCGCGAACCGCCCGCGGCATCCGCTTGGTCTTCACGGCACCCATGGGCGCAAGCCTACGGTTCGCGGCGCGGGCCGCCGGGCACCCGGCGCGGCGACGCCCGGCGCCGTGCCCGGATCCCGCCCGCCGTCAGGAACCGGATCCCGTCGGCGTCAGGAAGAGGACGAGGAGGCCGAGGGGGAGGGGGACGGGGAGGGCGAGGCCTTGGCCGAGGCCTTGGAACCGGTGCGCGCCTCTTCCCCGGCCAGTTCCTCCGCCAGACCGGCGGCCTGCATGTTCGCCTTCATGCGGTCCACGCGCGCGGCGACCTGGACGGACGCCCGGTCGCGCTCCTTGCGCAGGACGACGAAGCTGATCGGGGCGGAGATCACCAGGGCGAGGAGAGGGATCCACAGGCTGTTGGAGCCGTTGCGGCCGCTCGGCACGATTCCGGCGTAGACGAGACCCCAGACGACCACGAGGCAGCCCACGAAGATCCCGAGGCGCATCAGCGTGTAGCGGAGCATCTCAAACCACTCTTCCGTTCCGAACAAGGCCAAAGGGCACCGTCCAGTGAAGCACGGACGGGGCCCCCCGCCGCACGCGGGTCGCGCGGGCGCACGAAGGCTCAGGTCAGGTCAGCGGCATCAGCATGATCACTTCGTCCCGGTCGTCGCCGGGGCCCACCCGGGTCGCGCCGGGGATCCGGCCGACCTCCTTGTACCCGCAGGAGGCGTAGAACCGCTCCAGGCCCTGTCCGCCGCGGCAGCTGAGCCGGATCGCCTCGATGCCGCCGAGGCCGCGGGCCGCGTCCGCCGCCGCCGCGAGCAGGTCGCGCCCGTACCCCTTGCCCTGGTGGCGCGGGTGCACCATCACCGTGTACAGCCACAGCCAGTGGGCCGACAGGGCGTCCCGGTTGAGGGTGAGGAAGGCCGTGGCGGCGACCCTGCCCTCCTCGTCGTGGCCGGCCAGCAGCCGGGAGCGTCCCTCGGCCATCGCCACGAACTGCTTCACCAGCTCCGGGCGTATCGCCTCGCGCGAGGCGGGCGCCACGAAACCGACCGCCCCGCCCGCGTCCGTCACGTCGGCCCACAGGTCGAGGATGCCGTCGCGCAGGGCACGGTCGACGGACGGGTCCAGCGTGAAAGTAAGAGGCATGGAGGCATGGTAGCCATTACGCCAGGACGCCCGCAGCCACTTTCAGGTCGGACACCAGCCCCCGGTACGCGGCCTCGCGGTCGTCGGCGCGCAGCACGGACGACGGGTGCACCGTCGGCACCAGCCGCTCCGGGCGCCCGTGGATCTCCCGCTCCAGCACCGTCCCGCGCACCTCGGTCACCCGGAACGACGAGCCGAGCAGGGCCTTGCCCGCGGTCGCCCCCAGGACGACGATCAGCTCGGGTTCGACGAGGGCCAGTTCGGCCGCCAGCCAGGGGCCGCACGCCGTCATCTCCCGCAGGGTGGGCGCCTTGTGGATGCGGCGCTTGCGGGGCTCGGACCGGGTGAACTTGAAGTGTTTGACCGCGTTGGTCACGTAGGCCTCGCCCGGGTCGATGCCGGCGTCGGCCAGCGCCCGGTCGAGGAGCTTGCCTGCCGGACCCACGAACGGCCTGCCCTGCCGGTCCTCCTGGTCGCCGGGCTGCTCGCCGACGAGCATCACCCGGGCCCGGGCGGCGCCCTCGCCGAACACGGTCTGCGTGGCGTCCCGGTGCAGGGGGCAGCCGCGGCAGTGGGCGGCCGCGCGGCGCAGCGCCCCGAGATCGGCGCCGGCGGGGACGAACGGCTCGGCGGTGTAGGCGTCCTCCGGCGCCGCCCCGGACGCCTTCGCCTTGGTGGTGGCCATGCCGGACGGGTACCCGTCCGGCCCGCGGCCTCACGGGGGGCTGGCCCGGACCCGGCCTCACGGCGGGGGCCGGACCGGTCCGGCCCGCGGGTGCTCAGACCCGCATGGGCTGCGGCGACTCGCGGCGGCCGGCGTCCGGGCCGTCGTACTCGCGGATGATCTCGTAGCGCGTGTTGCGCTCGACCGGGCGGAAGCCCGCGTCGCGGATCAGCTCCAGCAGGTCGTCGCGGGTCAGCTTGGCCGGCGTGCCGAAGTCGTCCGCGTCGTGCGTGATCTTGTACTCGACGACCGAGCCGTCCATGTCGTCCGCACCGTGCTGGAGCGCGAGCTGGGCGGTCCGCACACCGTGCATCACCCAGAACACCTTCACGTGCGGGACGTTGTCGAACAGCAGCCGCGAGACGGCGAAGGTCCGCAGCGCCTCCGCGCCGGTCGCCATGGTGGTCCGGGCCTGGAGGCGGTTGCGGACCTTGCCGTCCTTCACGTCGACGAAGTCGTGCTGGTAGCGCAGCGGGATGAAGACCTGGAAACCGCCGGTCTCGTCCTGCAGTTCCCGCAGCCTGAGCACGTGGTCCACGCGGTGGCGCGGCTCCTCGATGTGCCCGTAGAGCATGGTGCACGGGGTCTTCAGGCCCTTCTCGTGCGCCAGGCGGTGGATGCGGGACCAGTCCTCCCAGTGGGTGCGGTGGTCCACGATGTGCTGCCGGACCTCCCAGTCGAAGATCTCCGCGCCGCCGCCGGTCAGCGACTCCAGACCGGCGTCGATCAGCTCGTCGAGGATCTCGGAGGCGCTCAGCCCGGAGATCGTCTCGAAGTGGTGGATCTCGGTGGCGGTGAACGCCTTCAGCGACACGTCCGGGAGGGCGGCCTTCAGCTCCCTGAGCGAGCGCGGGTAGTAGCGCCAGGGCAGGTTCGGGTGCAGGCCGTTGACGATGTGCAGCTCGGTGAGGTTCTCCCCCTCCATCGCCTTGGCCAGCTTCACGGCCTCCTCGATGCGCATCGTGTACGCGTCCTTCTCCCCCGGCTTGCGCTGGAAGGAGCAGTACGCGCACGACGCGGTGCACACGTTCGTCATGTTGAGGTGGCGGTTGACGTTGAAGTGGACGGCGTCGCCGTTCTTCCGCGTCCGCACCTCGTGCGCGAGACCGCCCAGCCAGGCCAGGTCGTCCGACTCGTACAGCGCGATGCCGTCCTCGCGGGTCAGACGGACACCCGCCCTCACCTTCTCCTCCAGCTCGCGCTTGAGCCCGGCGTCCATACCCCTACCTCTTTCTCCGACAGACTCCGTAAACCGTACGCCTGGACCCTCACACCTCTTCGGGCAGCTCACCCACCCGGTTCTCCCACTTCGTGGACAGCACGATCGTGGTCCGGGTCCGGGAGACGCCCTTGGTGCCCGACAGCCGCCGGATGATCCTCTCCAGTCCGTCGACGTCCGTGGCGCGCACCTTGAGCATGAAGGAGTCGTCACCCGCGATGAACCAGCAGTCCTCGATCTCGGGCAGGTCCTTCAGGCGCTGCGCGACATCCTCGTGGTCGGCGGCGTCGGAGAGCGAGATGCCGATGAGGGCGGTCACGCCGAGACCGAGCGAGGCGGAGTCCACGGTGGCCCGGTAGCCGGTGATGACCCCGGCGGCCTCCAGCCGGTTGATGCGGTCGGTGACACTCGGTCCCGACAGGCCGACGAGGCGCCCCAGCTCGGCGTAGGAGGCCCGGCCGTTCTCTCTCAGGGCCTGGATGAGCTGCCTGTCCACCGCGTCCATGCGATCGAAGCCTTCCGCTGGAAAGAAGTTCCTGAAGTTGTCGAGTGGTGCCGTCACCCGTACGGGTACGGGTGACGGGTTCCGCCGGTCACCCCTGTGGTGCGCCGGTGCCGCCGGACGCCCCGGCCGGGCGGGATCCGCCGCCCAGTGCGCCCTCCCAGCGGTGGTAGAGCCGGTGGGGCACGCCCACCGCGTCGAGGACGCGGCCGGCGACGAAGTCCACCAGGTGCTGGATGTGCGTCGCGCCGGCGTAGAAGGCGGGCGAGGCGGGCAGCACGGTGGCGCCCGCGTCGTCCAGTGCGACCAGCTGCCGCAGCGTCGGACCGTTCAGCGGGGTCTCCCGAACGGCCACCACCAGCGGCCTGCGCTCCTTGAGGGTCACGCTCGCCGCCCGCTGCAGCAGGTCCTTGGACAGCCCGAGCGCGACGCCCGCCACACACGCCGTCGAGGCGGGCACGATCAGCATGCCCTTGGCCGGGTACGAGCCCGAGGACGGCCCGGCCGCCAGGTCACCGGCGCTCCAGTGCCGTACGTCCGAGGTGTCGGCCTCGAACGTGCCGGGTTTGCCGTCGGCGCCCATGCAGAGCCATTCCCGCAGGTCGTCGCGCCAGTGGGCGTCCCTGAAGGAGATGCCGGTCTCGTCGAGCAGGGTGAGCCGCGAGGCCCGGCTGACCACCAGGTCGACGCTCTGCCCGGCATCGAGCAGTCCGCGCAGCACAGCAGCCGCGTACGGCGTACCGGACGCGCCGGAAACCCCCACGATCCAAGGCTCGCGCCGCGTTTTCCCTGCGTTCACATATCGAGCCTATCCGGCCGCCCGGCCGGGACGTGAGGCGGCCGGACGACAGGCCGGTGTCACGGGCGCCGCCGGAACGGGTTCACGGCCGCAGGCCGCGGACCAGGAGGTCGAGCAGCGCGCAGACGAAGAGGCTGATGCCGATGAAACCGTTCGTCGAGAAGAACGCCCGGTTCAGCCGGGACAGGTCGTGCGGGCGGACGATGGTGTGCTCGTAGACGAAGGCGCCGGCGACGACGACCAGGCCCAGCCAGAAGAAGACTCCGGCGCCGGTGGCCAGGGCGAACCAGACGAACAGGGCGGTGGTGACCGTGTGGCAGGCGCGGGCGCCCCAGATCGCGGCCGGGATGCCGAAGCGGGCCGGGACCGACCTGACGCCGATCTTCCGGTCGGTCTCGACGTCCTGGCAGGCGTAGATCAGGTCGAAGCCGCCGATCCAGATGCCCACGGCCAGACCCAGGATCACCGCCTTCCAGGACCACTCGCCGCTGATGGCGAGCCAGCCGCCGATCGGGCCCATCGCCTGGGCCAGGCCCAGGATGGCCTGGGGGAAGTTCGTGAACCGCTTGCCGTAGGGGTAGACCACCATCGGGATCACCGCGATGGGGGCGAGGGCCAGGCAGAGCGGGTTGAGCAGGGCGGCCGCGCCCAGGAAGACGACGACGGCGATCAGGGCGCCGGTCCAGGCGTGCCGCACGGACATCGCGCCGGTGACCAGCTCGCGGTGGGCGGTACGGGGGTTGCGGGCGTCGATCTCCCGGTCGATGATCCGGTTCACCGCCATGGCGAAGGTCCGCAGCCCCACCATGCAGACGGTCACCAGGAGCAGCCGCCCCCAGTGGATGTTCTCGTCCCACTCGTACATCGCGGTGAGCGAGGCGATGTAGGCGAAGGGCAGCGCGAAGACCGAGTGCTCGATCATCACCAGGCGCAGGAACGCCTTGGTACGACCCGGCCCGGGGATCGCCGCGGACGCGGTACTCACAGCCCGTACTCCTTCCAGCGGCGGTCCACCCTCGCCGCCGTCTCCGGGTCGGAGACCACCATCTCCGGCCAGCCGCCGTCGCGGGTGTAGCCCTCCTCCGGCAGTTTCCTGGTGGCGTCGATGCCCGCCTTGCCGCCCCAGAACTGCTGGTAGGAGGCGTGGTCGAGGTGGTCGACCGGGCCGTCGACGACCGTAAGATCACGAGCGTAGTCCGTGTTGCCGAGGGCCCGCCAGGCGACCTCGTGCAGGTCGTGCACGTCGCAGTCGGCGTCGACGACCACGATCAGCTTGGTCAGCGACATCATGTGCGCTCCCCACACGGCGTGCATCACCTTCTGGGCGTGCTTGGGGTACTTCTTGTCGATGGAGACGATCGCGCAGTTGTGGAAGCCGCCCGCCTCCGGCAGGTGGTAGTCCACGATGTCCGGGACGATGATCTTCAGCAGCGGCAGGAAGAAGCGCTCCGTGGCGCGGCCGAGCGGGCCGTCCTCCGTCGGCGGCCGTCCGACGACGATCGACTGCAGCAGCGGACGCCTGCGCATGGTCACGCAGTCGATGGTGAGCGCCGGGAAGGGCTCCTGCGGGGTGTAGAAGCCGGTGTGGTCGCCGAAGGGGCCCTCGGGCAGCATCTTCCCGGGCTCCAGCCAGCCCTCCAGGACGACCTCGGCCTGCGCCGGGACCTGGAGCGGGACGGTCTTGCAGTCCACCATCTCGATCCGCCTGCCCGCGAGGAACCCGGCGAACAGGTACTCGTCGATGTCGCCGGGCAGCGGCGCGGTGGAGGCGTACGTGACGGCGGGCGGGCAGCCGAAGGCGATCGCCACCGGCAGCCGCTCGCCCCGCCGGGCCGCCACCTGGTAGTGGTTGCGGCTGTCCTTGTGGATCTGCCAGTGCATGCCGATGGTGCGCCGGTCGTGGCGCTGCAGGCGGTACAGGCCCAGGTTGCGGACGCCCGTCTCCGGGTCCTTGGTGTGGGTGAGCCCCAGGTTGAAGAAGGAGCCGCCGTCCTTCGGCCAGGTGAACAGGGCGGGCAGCGCGTCGAGGTCGACGTCGTCGCCGCGCAGCACGACCTCCTGGACCGGGGCCTCCTTGACCTTGCGCGGCGGTACGTGCGCCATCGCGCCGAGCTTGCCGAACGCCTCGCGCACGCCCACGAACCCGTGCGGCAGCTCGGGCCGCAGCAGCCCGCCGATGCGCTCGCCGATCTCGGCGTACGACTTCAGGCCGAGCGCCTTGAGCAGCCGGCGGTCGGTGCCGAAGACGTTCATGGCGAGCGGCATCGCCGAGCCCTTCACGTTCTCGAAGAGCAGTGCGGGGCCGCCGGACTTCTGCACCCGGTCGACGATCTCACCGACCTCCAGGTACGGGTCGACCTCGGCCTTGATGCGCTTGAGGTCGCCCTCGCGCTCCAGCGCCCTGAGCAGGGAGCGAAGATCGTCGTAAGCCATGGGGTCCAGTATCGCCGAGAGGGCCGCGGACCCCGCGACCGCCCCGGGCGGGAGCGCGGCGCGGAGTCGTGCGGGGTGCGGCGCCGGCTGTCCGGCGTGGAGGACGTCGTCCTGGCCGAGGCGGCCCGCCTGCTGCCGGAGCGCATCTGCCGCTCGCCGGCCCCCTGAGAGCCCGCGCGGGGCGTTGCCGCACGGCCCCGGTGCCCGCACAGTGGGCGTATGGACCCGGCACAGGCACGCACATGGCTCGCCACCGCCCTCGCGGAGGCGCGCACGGGGCTCGCCGAGGGCGGCGTCCCGATCGGCGCGGCGCTCTACGCGGCCGACGGGACGCTGCTGGGCCGGGGCCGCAACCGTCGGGTGCAGGACGGCGACCCGTCGCTGCACGCGGAGACGGCCGCGTTCCGCGCGGCGGGGCGGCAGCGGTCCTACCGCGGGACGACGATGGTGACGACGCTCTCGCCGTGCTGGTACTGCTCCGGCCTGGTCCGCCAGTTCGGGATCTCCCGGGTCGTCGTCGGGGAGGCGGCCACCTTCCACGGCGGCCACGACTGGCTGGCGGAGCACGGTGTGGAGATCGTGCTGCTCGACGACGCGGAGTGCGTGCGTCTGATGAGCGGCTTCGTGCGCGAACGCCCGGCGCTGTGGCGGGAGGACATCGGCGAGTAGTGGGCCCGGGGGCCGTCACCCGGGGCCGGCCGCCTGCTCCCCCGCGCCCAGCGTTTCGATGAGGCGTTCGAACCTGTTCCGCCAGGCCCGCTCCGACTCCCCCTCGCCCTGGAACTCGTGGGTGAGGCGGAGCACGGAGCCGTCCTCCCCGTCCCGTTCCAGGTGGAAGCGGATGCGGCCGCCGCCGTCGACGGTGTACTCGGCGACCCGGTCGACGTCCCAGGCGGTGACGTGTCCGCTGCCGAGGCCGCGCAGGCTGACCGCGCCGCCGAGCCGGGGTTCCAGCTCGTCGGCCGCGGTGAACCAGAGCGCGAGCCCCTCCGGGGTGGACAGCGCCGGCCAGACCGCCCCCATGGGCCGGGGAAGCCGGACCAGGAAGCCGAGGATGTGCGTGTTGCCGTGGGTCTGGCTGCTGCCCTGTTCGATGGAACCGGTCATGCCACCAGTGTCCCCGAGCGGCCCCTCAGACGCCCGCGTAGGAGTGCTTGCCGCTGACGAAGATGTTGACGCCGTAGTAGTTGAACAGGAAGCAGGCGAACGCGATCAGCGCGATGTACGCCGCCTTGCGGCCCTTCCAGCCGGCGGTGGAGCGGGCGTGCAGGTAGCAGGCGTAGGCGACCCAGGTGATGAAGGCCCAGGTCTCCTTGGGGTCCCAGCCCCAGTAGCGGCCCCAGGCCGACTCGGCCCAGATGGCGCCCGCGATGATCGTGAACGTCCACAGCGGGAAGACGGCCGCGTTGATCCGGTAGGCGAACTTGTCCAGCGAGGCGGCGGAGGGCAGGCGCTCCAGCACGGACTTCGCGAAGGTGCCGGGCTTGCCACCGTTCACGAGCTTGTTCTCGTAGGAGTCCTTGAAGAGGTACAGCAGGGTGCCGACCGCGCCGACGTAGAAGATCGCGCCGCACAGGATCGCGGTGGAGACGTGGATGTACAGCCAGTACGAGTGCAGCGCCGGGACCAGCTGGTCGCTCGCGGTGTACAGGACGGTGACCGCGAGGCCCAGGTCGAGCAGGACCGTGGTGGTCAGGAAGAGACCCATCCAGCGGACGTTCTTCTTCAGGGCGAGCAGCGCGAGGTACACGCCGACCGCGACCGTGGAGAAGGTGATGTTGAACTCGTACATGTTGCCCCACGGCGCCCGCTGGACGGAGGCCGCGCGGGCGACGACGCCGCCCAGCTCCACCAGGAAGGCGAGCACGGTGAGCGAGACGGCGATCCTGCCGTACAGGTCGCCCTGCTCGTCACCGCCGTGCGCGCCGGGCCCGTCGGGCACGTCGCGCGAGCCGGAGGCGGAGCGCACGACGACCGCGGGCCGCTCCAGGACGGCGGTGCCGCCGGCGGACTTCACCGCCACGGCCGGGGCCGCGGCGCGGACCGTCTCCTCCTTCGCGGTCAGCGCGGCGGCCGTGCGGGCCACCTTGCTGCGGCTGCCGAAGAGCCACTCCGCGATGTAGGCGAAGAAGGCCAGCGTGTAGACGGCCATCGAGGAGTAGATCAGCGCGTTGCTGATGTGTGCGAGATGTTCGTTGGTGGCGGTGGCCAGCTCGGTGGCGGCGGGAGTCACTTCTTCTCAGCCCCTTCGGCGGGTACGGGGGTGACGGCGCCCGGCTCCGGGTCGGAGTCGGTGTCGGCTTGGGTGGGTGCCTTGTCGTGGACCTGGGCGGCCAGCGCGCCGATCTCCTCGGGGAGCTTCGCCGACTCGCTGCGGCCCAGACCGGCCACCTCGACGACCGTCGTCCCGTCGGCGCCCCGTACCGCGCGCACCCAGACCCGGCGGCGCTGGATGAACAGCGAACCGGCCAGTCC
This sequence comes from Streptomyces sp. NPDC006743, assembly GCF_040703815.1. Lineage (NCBI taxonomy): Bacteria > Bacillati > Actinomycetota > Actinomycetes > Kitasatosporales > Streptomycetaceae > Streptomyces > Streptomyces sp. NPDC006743. Next base: position 54,396 of record NZ_JBEYJA010000048.1, read on the forward strand.
GAAGATCGCGGCGACGGCACCGGTCAGCGCCCAGCCGGTGCCGGGCTGCTGGACGATCTGGAAGCTCGCCCACTGCTTGATGTCCTTGTCGAACGTGATGGAGCCGGCTCCGTTCGGCAGGGTCAGGCTCTCCCCGGGCAGCAGCATCTTCTTCAGGATGTTGCCCTGGGCGTCCTTGAACGGCTTCAGGTTCGGGTTCTTCGTGTCCAGCTGGTAGACGTTCTGCGGGGTGCCCGCGTCCACGCCCAGGTCGCCGTGGTAGGCGCCCACCGACAGGACGGGGAAGTCAAGCGCGGGGAACTGGGAGAACATCGTGCCCTTGCCCGCCCCGGCGAAGGTCGGCACCAGGACCGCCGCGAAGCCGAGCTGCTCCTTCTTGCCCTGCGCGTCGCGGTAGCCGTCCATCACCTTGATCGCGCCCTGCGAGGTGACGTTGGAGTCCAGCGGCAGCAGCGGCACGGCCTGGTGGTAGACCACGTCGCCCTTGCCGTCGCGCACGGTGACGGTCGGGGCGTAGCCGTGGGCGACCAGGTAGACCTTGGCGTCGTCGATCTCCAGCGGCTCGTTGACCTTGATGACCTTGTGCCGCTCCGTGCCGTCGGGGCCGACGCTGTAGTCGACGGCCGCCTCGTAGGTGCGCGGCGTGCCCTTGTTGGGGCCGGTGGTCTCGTAGGTGCCGGTGAACTTCTTCAGGGTGAAGCTGAACGGGACCAGGTTGTCGTCGTCGAAGAGGTTCCCGGACTTGAAGTCGTCGTACTGGGTGAGGGTGTTGGCGAAGCCGTCGCCCTCGACGACCAGCTTGTTGCCCTCGGTCTTGTACAACTGGCCCCAGCCGAAGGCGATCAGCATCACGATCAGCGCGATGTGGAAGAGCAGGTTCCCGGCCTCGCGCAGGTAGCCCTTCTCGGCGGCGACCGCGTCCCCGGCCAGGTGGGCGCGGAAGCGGTGCTGCCGAAGCGTCCTGAGCGCGGCCTCGCGGACCTCCTCGGGCACGGCCGCCGTGCGCCAGGTGGCGTACGCGGGCAGCCGGGTCAGCCGCTTGGGCGCGCCCGGCGGGCGGCTGCGCAGCTGGCCGGTGAACTGCCAGGTGCGCGGGATGATGCAGCCGATGAGGGAGACGAACAGCAGGATGTAGATGGCGGAGAACCACACCGAGCTGTAGACGTGGAACAGGCCCAGCTTGTCGTAGAGGGGCGCGAGCGTGGTGTGGGTCTGCCGGAAGGTCTCGACCTTCGTCGCGTCGCTGCCGTTCTGCGGGATCAGCGAGCCGGGGATGGCGCCCAGGGAGAGCAGGAACAGCAGCAGCAGCGCGACCCGCATGGAGGTCAGCTGCCGCCAGAACCAGCGGACCCAGCCGAGGACCTCCCGGCCGGTCCAGGCGAGCCGGCCGGCCAGGCCGGGGGCGCGGCTGCCGCCGAAGGAGCCGGGGACGGCCGTCTCGGCGGGCGCCGTGGACAGCTGCGCCCCGGCCGCGCCCAGGTCGTCCTCGGCGGCGCGCCGAGCGGTCCGGTCGTCGGTGTCGGAGGGCGGCGCGGTGCGGGCGTCCTCACCGGAGGGCGGCGCGGCCGACTTCGCGTCCGTGCTCGTGCCGGGTGTCGTCTTGCTCATGGATCAGATCCCCACAGTGAAGCCGGTCGACCAGGTCTGCATCTCCTGCACCAGCCGGTCCCAGGCGCCGGTGAGCAGCAGCACGCCGGTCACGATCATCATCGTTCCGCCGAGGCGCAGCACCCAGACGTAGTGGCGCTTGACCCAGCCGAACGCGCCGAGGGCCTTGCGGAAGGCGATGGCGGTGAGCACGAACGGTATGCCGAGCCCGGCGCAGTAGGCGACGGTCAGCAGGGCGCCGCGCCCGGCGCTGGCCTCGTTGGAGGACAGCGCCACCACGGAGGCGAGGGTCGGGCCGATGCACGGGGTCCAGCCGACGCCGAACAGGGCGCCGAGGACGGGCGCGCCCACCAGGCCCGCGGCCGGCCGCCGGTGGAAGCGGAACTCACGCTGGGTCAGCCAGGGCATCAGCCCCATGAAGAAGACGCCCATGAGGATCATGAGCACGCCCAGCACCTTCGACAGGGTCCCCTTGTAGTCCTGGAGGGTCTGCCCGAAGAAGCCGAACAGCGCGCCGCCGGAGACGAACACGACCGTGAAGCCGAGCACGAAGAGCGAGGCGCCGACGGCCATCCGCCCGCGCCGCGCCTCGGCCAGGTCGGTGCCGGTGACGCCGGTCACGTACGACAGGTAGCCGGGCACGAGCGGCAGGACGCACGGGGAGAAGAAGGAGACGAGGCCGCCGAGCACGGCGACCGGCAGCGCGAGCAGCAGGGCTCCGCTGAACACCGTCTGGTTGGGATCAGTGGCTGCGGCCAGTAGCACGGCGGCTCACTTCTCCGCGACGACCGGGTCGAGCATCTTGCGCAGCTTCTCCTCGCTGAGCGCCTGCAGGGCGCGCGCCGCGATGTTGCCGTCCCGGTCGATGACGAGCGTGCTCGGGATGGCCTGCGGGTTGAGGGTGCCCTTCTTGAAGCGGAGCATCAGCTTGCCGGTGGGGTCGTACAGGCTCGGGTACGGCACCCCGTAGCTCGTCTCGAACTTCTGGGCCGGCTGGGTGCTGGTGTCGCGGGTGTTGATGCCGACGAACTGCACGCCCGCGGCGGCGGTGTCCTTGGCGACCTTGACCAGGTTGGGCGCCTCGGCGCGGCACGGCGAGCACCAGGAGCCCCAGACGTTGAGGACGACGACCTTGCCCTTGTAGGAGGCGACGTCGAGCGGCTTGCCGTCGATGGTCGTGCCGGAGAGGTCGGGCGCGGGCTTGCGGTCGCCCTTCTTCACGGTCGCGATGCCGTCGGAGCCGGTGATGAAGTTGCTCCTGCCCGAGCCGCCGGAGGTGCCGCCGGAGCCGCAGGCGGCCAGGGCGAGGGCGAGCGCGGCGGTCCCGGCGGCCAGCAGGGTGGCGCGGCTGCGGGCGCGGGTGGTGCGCGTGCGGTGCGGGCGGGACGTACGGTTCGCCCGGTTCGAGCACTGGGGGGCGCGGCTGGCGGCACTCATGTGAAAAGTTTCGCATGCCTGTTCCGGGGATCTTGCGCGCCCCCCTGCCGGGCGGAAAACCGCATATCAGGCGCCGTTCGAGGAGCCCGTCCCGCGCTGCGTGCCGGTGCTGCCCGCGGTCCCCGCGGAGCCGGTGGTTCCGCCGGTCCCGGCGGTCCCGGTGTCCTTCAGGAACTCCTTCCAGCCGCCGGCCGGCTGCCGCCCGACCTCCAGGGTGCGCAGCTTGGCGAGCACCTCCGGCTTCTGCACGTCCATCCAGTCCACGAACTGCCGGAAGGAGACCAGGCGCACGTCGGCGCCCTTGTCCCGCTCGGCCACGATGTGCTTGAACGCCTCTTCGACGGAGTCCATGTAGATACCGCCGTTCCACTGCTCGAAGTGGTTGCCGATGAACAACGGCGCCCGGTTCGTCTCGTACGCCCGCTGGAAGCCCTGGATGTAGGACTGGGCGGACTGCTTGCGCCAGTGCGGGTAGTTGGCGGGCGGGGCCTTGGTGGAGTTCACCGACTGGTTGGCGAGCATGTTGTAGTCCATCGAGAGGACCTCGAAGGAGTGGCCCGGGAACGGGATCTGCTGCAGCGGCAGGTCCCAGATGCCGAGCTTCTTCTGCGGCCACACCTGACGGCCGCCCGGCGAGGAGGCGTCGTAGCGCCAGCCCAGGCTCTTGGCCGTGGGCAGCAGGTTGTTCTGGCCGAGCAGGCAGGGCGTGCGGCCGCCGACCAGTTCCTTGTCGTAGTCGAAGGGCAGGGCGGGCAGGTCGCTCCAGCCGGTGTTGGTCCGCCACTGCTTCACGAAGGCCTTGGCCTGGTCGATCTCGCTGCGCCACTGCCCCGGCGTCCAGTTCGCCACGGTGCCGTGACCGGAGCAGAAGTGGCCGTTGAAGTGGGTGCCGATCTCGTGGCCCTCGAGCCAGGCACGGCGCACGTTGGTGAGCGTGGCCTTGATGTGCTCGTCGGTGAGGTAGCCGATGTCGGAGGCGCCGCGCGCGTTGTTGGGCGGCTCGTACATGCGCTTCTTCGCCTCGGGGAGCAGATAGAGCCCGGAGAGGAAGAAGGTCATGCTCGCTTCGTGCTGCTTGGCCAGGTCGAGGAAGCGGGGGAAGAGCCCGTTGCCGACCTCGCCGGCGCCGTCCCAGGAGAAGATGACGAACTGCGGCGGGGTCTGCCCCGGCTCCAGCGGGGCCGGCTTGGCGGGCTGGCGCGGCTGCTTGCCGGTGAACGACGTCGAACCGTCGCCGATGGGGCGCGCGGGCTGCCCGGTGCCCTGGCCCTTTCCGTGCGACCCCGTACCCGAACCGGAACCACCGGCGTCGCCCGAGCCGTCCGAAGACTTGGAGCCGCCGCAGCCCGCGAGTCCTACGGCAGCAGCGGTGCCCGCGCCAAGGCCGAGTATTCCCCTCCGGGAGAAGGTGCGCATGAGATCCCCGATCCGTCACGTCCTCTGAATGCTGGTCACTCATTCAGAGGACGTGACGAACGCCAGGGTTCCGCGAACCAATATGAATTTCACAACAAACGTAACGAAACTGTGCGTATGTGACCGAAGGCTTACGACACCCTTACCCTGCGTGCTCTAAAGGGAGGGGGGTCGCCGGGGCCGCGTCCGCGCGGGCCTGCCGGGGCTACGCCCCGAACGCCTTCCCCTGCCCCTTCACCGGCTTGGCGCCGGCCAGCAGATGGGCGGGCACCAGGTCCCGGGCCGGCTCGCTGTAGCCGACGGAGACGATCCGGTCGCCCTGGTAGGTGAACGTGGTCAGCGAGGCCAGTGTGCACTGCCGCTTGCGCGGATCGTGCCACAGCCGCCGCCGCTCCACGTACGACCGCACGATCCAGATCGGCAACTGGTGGCTGACGAGCACCGCTTCGTGCCCGCGCGCCCGGTCCTTCGCCGCGTTCAGCGCGCCCATCATGCGCACCACCTGGTCGACGTACGGCTCGCCCCACGACGGCCGGAACGGGTTGACCACGTGCTTCCAGTTCGCCGGGCGGCGCAGCGCGCCGTCGCCGACGCCGAACGTCTTGCCCTGGAAGACGTTCTCCGCTTCGATCAGCCGCTCGTCGGTGGCGAGGTCGAGCCCGTGCGCCTTGGCGATCGGCGTCGCCGTCTCCTGCGCCCGCTCCAGCGGCGAGGCGACGACGTACGTCACGTCGCGCGGGGCGAGGTGCTCGGCGACCCGCTCGGCCATCTGCCGTCCCAGCCCGGACAGGTGGTAGCCGGGCAGCCGCCCGTAGAGCACACCCGTCGGGTTCTCCACCTCCCCGTGCCGCATGAGGTGGACGACGGTGACGTCGTCGCCGCCGTTCTTCCCGGTGGTCACGCCGGTGCCGGTGGTGTCGCTCATGCCGTCGCCTCCGCCGCCGCCCGGGCCGCCGCCGGCAGCGCGTCGGAGATCCGCTGGAGCGCCCGCTCGTCGTGGGCGGTGGACACGAACCACGACTCGAACGAGGACGGCGGCAGGTAGACGCCGTTCGCCAGCATCGCGTGGAAGAAGGCGGTGTAGCGGTACGACTCCTGCGCGCGGGCGTCGTCGTAGTTGCGCACCGGACGGTCGGTGAAGAACACCGAGAACATGTTGGAGGCGTTCTGCAGCGTGTGCGCCACGCCCTCCTTGGTGAGCGCCTCGGAGACCATCGCCTGGATCTGCTGCGAGACCGCGTTCACCTTGGCGTAGGCCGCGTCGTCCAGCAGGCGCAGCTGGGCGAGGCCGGCGGCGGTGGCGACCGGGTTCCCCGACAGGGTGCCGGCCTGGTAGACGGGTCCGGCCGGCGCGAGGTGCGCCATGACGTCGGCGCGCCCGCCGAAGGCCGCGGCCGGGAACCCGCCGCCCATCACCTTCCCGAAGGTCATCAGGTCGGGCTCGACGCCGTCGACGCCGTACCACCCGGCGCGGCTGGTGCGGAACCCGGTCATGACCTCGTCGGAGATGTACAGCGCGCCGTTCTCCCGGCACAGGTCCTTCAGCCCCTGGTTGAAGGAGGGCAGCGGCGGCACGACGCCCATGTTGCCCGGCGAGGCCTCGGTGATCACGCAGGCGATCTCGCCCGGGTGCGCGGCGAAGGCGGCGCGCACCGCGCCGAGGTCGTTGTACGGCAGCACGATCGTGTCGCCGGCCTGGGCGCCGGTGACACCCGGGGTGTCCGGCAGCGCGAACGTGGCGACGCCCGACCCGGCGGCGGCCAGCAGCGAGTCGACGTGCCCGTGGTAGCACCCGGCGAACTTGACGACCTTCGTGCGCTGCGTGAACCCGCGGGCGAGCCGGATCGCGGACATGGTGGCCTCGGTCCCGCTGGACACGAGCCGCACCTGCTCCAGCGGCGCGACCCGCCCGGTCATCTCCTCGGCGAGCGCGACCTCGCCCTCACCGGGCGTGCCGAAGGACGTACCGCGCGCGACCGCCTCCTGCACGGCGGCGATCACCTCGGGGCGGCCGTGCCCGAGGATCATCGGCCCCCAGGAGCAGACGAGGTCGACGTACTCCCGCCCGTCGGCGTCCTTCAGGTACGGCCCGCTGCCGGAGACCATGAACCGGGGCGTACCGCCCACGGCGCGGAAGGCACGCACCGGGGAGTTCACACCGCCGGGCGTGACGGCCGCCGCACGGTCGAACAGCGCCTGCGAGGCGGGGGCTTCGTATGGGTATGGCAGTTCGCTCATGACCTGCGACTTCTCCGGCTTCTCGGTTCTCTCGGGGACTGTGCGCCCGGGCTTCCCGGCGGCTTCGGGGAATCCGGCGGGGGCGGTGACCTGTTCAGGGTAGGCCAGGGGGCCCGGGAAGCCGGGAGGGGAGCGGGCGGGGGCCGGTGGGTCCTGCGTGCGGGCGGGCAGGCAGGGGGACGGCGGGTCCTGCGGAGGTGCGGCGGGGGACGACGGCGGACCGGGGGACGGGGAAGCAGGCGGGGCGGGGAGGCCGTGGGGCTTCCGGGCCGGGAGGTGCGGTCAGGCCCTGTCGGGCCGGTGGGGCTGCGGGGCCCTTGTTGGGCCGGTGGGGCGGTGGTCCCGGACGGGGGCGCGGCCCGGTGGCCGAAGAAGCGGCTTCTGCCCGGCCCATCTGAGAAACTGAACTCCTCGTGCCCGGAAGCGAGGACGGAGGGGGCGGGAGAGGTGAGGAGCGGGGGAACGGACGCGCGGGGCAGGAGCGGAAGGCGCCGGGAGGCAGGAGGAAAAGTCGTGGCAGGGGCGTGCGGACGGCCACGAAGATCCCGCGGCGAGATGTTTCGACGTACGTTTCGGCGTGCGGCCGTGGGGGAGGTCACTGACACGATGATCGGGTTGCGCGGCGGGGGCCACGCGTCCTAGAAAAGCAGTCGGGTGGAGATATGCATCGCGGTGGCGGACTGGGCGAGGGGACTGACGACCTGGGTCCTCGGCGTGCCCGGCGGGGAAGGCACCGGCGCGACGCGGAGGAAACCGCCGAAGCACGTCATGCACAGGGTGCGCCCGGTGATCCCGAGCGGTCCGACCGGCGGATCGACGACCGGACGGGACGCCGGGCCGATCGCCTCCGGGCGGGGAGCGGGAATGGTGGCCGGGTGGGGGTGACGTACAAGTACTTCGGCGCACCGGACGGTGCGACGGCGGCCCGCGTCCCGATCTCGATGCGCCCCGAGGAACTCGGCGGCGACGAACTCGGCATGAACGGCATGTTCACCAAGATCAAGCCGGAGACCATGGCTGCCATGGTCCTCACCGGCATCGAGGGCGTCCCCCTGCACCGGGTGCCGCCCCTCGAACTCGTCGTCCTCCACCCCGACTACGCCGTCGTCAAACTCCCCATGACCGTCGTCGACCCCCTCCGCGACATCGGCGAGGAAGCGGTCGGCGCCGCCGCCTTCATCTGGTCCACGGTCCCCGACCGCGGCGGCCCGCGGGACGCGTTCAACGTGTACCAGCTGCTGCACGAGTGGCAGGACTTCTCGCACCGGCTGCACGAGGCGGGGCATCAGCCGTACTGCCTGGTGTGGCCGTGAGCCGAGGCCGCGCCCGCGGGCGCTGATGCGCCCGGGCCTGCTTCCTCCGACACGTGGGTGCCCCCTGTCCGGGGGAATGTGACCTTCGTCGCGGCGAGGGGGTTCCGGCGCGCTCGGCGCCGGGGCGTCTCGCGGCGGCGGGAGCGGCGGCGCGTCGTCCGTCGCAGGAGGTCAGCGCGTCGGGTGTGCGGGGCGCGGCAGAAAACGCGGCGCCCCGGGAGAGCAATATCTGTGCCCGCAACGTGAGAAATATGCGCGCGCAGCGCGTGAAACAAGTGCGGCGCGCGGCGATTATTCCCCGCACCTCAGCGGAGGTGTAATTGCTGGCCCGTGCAGGGCCGATCGCACCGTGCTACTGTCGATCTCAGTTGCAAGTGTGGTTGCCAGAAGGTTCATTTCCTATCGGGGTAATCATCACGGCGACACGGAATTTACACAGGGTAAATTCCCGACACCGCCTCCGAAGGAGAAATGACATGGCTACCGGCACCGTGAAGTGGTTCAACGCGGAAAAGGGCTTCGGCTTCATCGAGCAGGACGGCGGCGGCCCCGACGTCTTCGCCCACTACTCGAACATCGCCACCCAGGGCTTCCGCGAGCTGCTGGAGGGTCAGAAGGTGACCTTCGACATCGCTCAGGGCCAGAAGGGCCCGACGGCGGAGAACATCGTTCCCGCCTGACAGCGACGCTGACGCGTACTTTCGCAGCTGGGGCCCGCACCTGTGGGGTGCGGGCCCCAGCTCGCTGTATTTCAGGGGGAGCAGGGCGGGAAAGCTCCACCCCATCACCGGCCCGTGATGCATCCCCCCGCCGGCCGCACTCGGCCACATCGGATCAGGCTCGTCTCGAAATTCTCTGCGCCGCTCGGCTGCAGCGGGAATTCCTTGATACGCGCCCGTACGTCAAGGAAGGTGCCGCATGCAGCGTGCCCGTACATCTCGCACTCATGACCGTTCCGCAGGAGGCGCCGGCGGCAACCGCCGGTTCGGTGGCCCCCGCCGCGCCAGGGGCTCCGGAGACCGGCAGGGCGGACGGGCTCCGCAGGGTGAGTTCGCGTTGCCGGAGACGGTGACGCCCGCGTTGCCGGCCGTGGAGTCGTTCGCCGACCTCGCGCTGCCCGCACCGCTGCTGGCCACCCTCGG